>NZ_CP043727.1:942030-1256041 GCF_009831415.1 Yersinia canariae
TTGTAGATTTACGTGGTATTTTTGCCGGAAATCGTCCTTGATCTGCACCTTGTGGCCTATTTCCGTCACAGAGTGGAGTCCGACGAAAAGTTGTGGGATGATTAGGCAGTTTTTCAGGGGGCGGGAATGGGAAAACTTACGCTACTATTGCTGATTTTACTTGGCTGGCTACAGTATTCATTGTGGTTGGGCAAGAATGGTGTTCATGATTTTGTTCGGGTTAAGGATGACGTGGCGCTCCAAGAGGTCAATAACGGCAAACTTAAAGCTCGAAACGATCAGCTATTTGCTGAAATCGATGATTTAAACGGTGGTCAGGAGGCGATCGAAGAACGCGCACGTAACGAGCTGGGTATGATTAAACCCGGCGAAAGTTTCTATCGTCTGGTTCCTGACCAATCCAGACGCAATGCGAGTATCCCTTCGACGCAAAATAACGCACAACAATAAATAATGAGTAATTTCGCAGTTTCCCTTCCTGAAATCGTCGCCGTATTACCGGCGGCGGGTATTGGCAGCCGAATGCAGGCTGATTGCCCTAAACAGTATTTAATCGCAGGGGGCAAGACAATCATTGAACATGCTATTTTTTCTTTGCTTAGCCACCCACGAATTCAGCGGATTATTGTCGTGATACATCCGCAGGACATACAATTTTCTACGTTAGCTATCGCCCAGGATCCCCGCATCAGTGTTGTTCACGGCGGTGATGAGCGAGCTGATTCTGTGATGGCGGGTTTGCAACAGGCCGGGCAGGCCGAATGGGCATTGGTTCATGATGCGGCCCGCCCCTGCCTGCACCCAGATGACCTTGAAAGACTGTTGGCGATTATCGGGCATAGCAAGGTCGGTGGCATTTTGGCCGCCCCGGTTCGTGACACCATGAAGCGCAGTGAGGCCGGTGTGCAAGCCATTGCTCATACCGTGGATCGCCAAGCGCTGTGGCATGCCCTTACACCTCAACTTTTCCCGCTTGAGTTATTAAAAATGTGCTTATCTCGTGCCCGACAAGATGGCGCGGTGGTCACTGATGAAGCCTCGGCATTAGAACATTGCGGCTATCATCCGATACTGGTTTCGGGCCGTTCGGATAATATCAAGGTGACGCGCCCAGAGGATTTGGCGCTGGCAGAGTTTTATTTAACCCAACGGCAATCCCCAAATTCATTGGAGTGCAATTAATGCGAATTGGTCATGGTTTCGATGTTCATAAATTTGGTGAAAATGGCAGTGGCCCACTGATTATTGGTGGTGTGCGCATCCCTTACGAAAAGGGATTATTGGCACACTCAGATGGCGATGTTGCATTGCATGCTGCCACTGATGCATTACTGGGTGCCGCAGCATTAGGTGATATTGGTAAGCTATTCCCCGATACAGACCCAGCATTCAAAGGTGCTGACAGCCGCGAGTTATTGCGCGAAGCGTATCGCCGCATTCTGGCGAAAGGCTATCGGCTTGGGAACTTGGACATCACAATTATCGCCCAGGCCCCTAAAATGGCTCCCCATATCCCACAAATGCGCGTTCATTTGGCGGAAGATCTACAATGTCATATGGATGATATCAATGTAAAAGCCACCACAACTGAACAGCTCGGTTTCACCGGTCGTGGTGAAGGTATTGCGTGCGAAGCCGTGGCGCTATTAATTAAAGTTGAACCGGTTTAAGGCATAACTGATGGATATGGATAATCTGACCTGGCTGCACGGCAAACCCAAAGCGAGTGGCATTTTAAAAGCCAATCCAGAAGACTTTGTGGTGGTCGAAGATTTGGGATTTGAGCCGGACGGTGAAGGCGAGCATCTATTGGTTCGTATTCGCAAAAATGGCTGTAATACTCAATTTGTTGCGGATTATCTGGCGCGTTTCGCCAAGATCCATCCACGGCTGGTGAGCTATGCGGGTTTGAAAGATCGTCACGCTGTCACCGAGCAGTGGTTCTGCTTACACTTGCCGGGTAAAGAAGCGCCGGATCTTTCTACTTTCGAGCTGGAAGGCTGTGAAGTGCTTGAGTCCGTGCGCCAAAAAAGAAAACTGCGTATTGGTTCATTGAAGGGCAATGCCTTTACCTTGGTGTTGCGCCACATCACTGATAACCAGGACGTCGAACAGCGATTGCAGCAGATTGCCGTGCATGGTGTACCCAACTATTTTGGTAGCCAACGATTTGGCCGTGGTGGTAATAATCTGGTGCAGGCGCGTTTGTGGGCGAATAATGAAATTCGGGTGAAAGAGCGCAGTAAACGCAGCTTTTACTTATCCGCCAGCCGCAGCGCCATGTTCAACCTGATTAGCAGTGACCGTTTGGCGCAACAGCAGGCGACGACTGTACTGGAAGGCGATGCATTACAGCTCTCGGGCCGCGGCAGCTGGTTTGTGGCCGCAACTGATGAGTTGGCCTTGTTACAGCAGCGGGTTGATGCGGGTGAACTGAATATTACTGCGCCATTGCCCGGTGATGGTGAACTGGGTACTCAGGGCGCGGCATTAGCTTTCGAGCAGTCATGTTTAGCGGATCAAATTGAGTTACTGGCACTGATTAAACGCGAACGTGTCGAAGGGGCACGCCGGGCCATTTTGCTGAAACCGCAGAATATGACGTGGAACTGGTGGGATGAGGTCACTTTAGAACTCAGCTTCTGGTTACCTGCTGGCAGTTTTGCCACCAGTGTCGTGCGGGAAATTATGAATCAGGATAATGCCGATGCTGCGGATATTGCTGAGTAACGATGATGGAATTACTGCGCCGGGCATACAGACGCTCGCCGCCGCATTACGGGAGTTTGCACAGGTGCAAATTGTGGCACCGGACCGCAATCGTAGTGGTTCTTCTAATGCATTGACACTCGATAGCGCCTTGCGCATTACCACATTATCTCATGGCGATATTGCCGTACAGCAAGGTACGCCGACAGATTGCGTTTATCTGGGAGTCAATGCCTTGATGCACCCACGGCCTGATATTGTGGTTTCCGGCATCAACGCTGGCCCTAATCTGGGGGACGATGTTATCTACTCAGGTACTGTGGCGGCCGCCATGGAAGGGCGGCATTTGGGTTTCCCTGCTTTGGCGGTTTCGCTCAATGGGCATCAACATTATGCTACGGCAGCAGCGGTCACTTGCCGAATATTGCGCGCCTTACAGCAGAAACCGTTGCGCACGGGCAAGATACTGAATATTAATGTACCTGACTTACCCTTATCTGAAATTAAAGGCATTCGGGTGACTCGTTGTGGTAGCCGTCATCCGGCAGAGCAGGTATTTTGTCAGCAAGACCCGCGCGGGCAAGATCTCTATTGGATTGGCCCCCCAGGGGAGAAGTTCGATGTTGCGGAGGACACTGATTTTGCAGCGGTTGAGCAAGGTTATGTGTCTATCACGCCGTTGCAGGTTGATTTAACGGCCTATGGGGCTCAAGACGTGGTTGAAAACTGGTTAGCCAGCATGACTGATTAACCAACATGAGGTTGACGGGGAATGGTAAATAAACGCATGCAAACATTGTTGATGCTGTTACGTCAGCAAGGTATTCAGGACGAGCGCTTGTTACAGGCGATCGAAGCGGTGCCGCGCGAGCGTTTTGTTGATGAGGCGTTATCCCATAAAGCGTATGAGAACACAGCCTTGCCAATAGGTTCTGGGCAAACTATTTCTCAGCCTTATATGGTGGCGCGAATGACGGAGTTGTTGCAATTGACACCGACTTCGCGCGTATTAGAGATTGGCACCGGATCAGGGTATCAGACCGCTATTTTGGCGCATTTGGTCGAACATGTATGCTCAGTTGAACGAATCAAAGGGTTACAGTGGCAGGCAAAACGCCGCCTGAAACAACTGGATCTGCATAATGTCTCTACTCGCCATGGTGATGGCTGGCTAGGTTGGGCATCACGCGGGCCATTTGATGCGATCATTGTGACCGCTGCTCCACCAGAAATACCGAATGCTTTACTTGAGCAACTGGATGAGGGTGGGATATTGGTTCTGCCGGTGGGAGAACAGGCGCAAACCTTGAAATATGTGCAGCGCCGTAATAATGAATTCCAGGTTGAAACGGTAGAAGCTGTGCGTTTTGTTCCTCTGGTTAAAGGGGAGTTGGCGTAAGCAAATACCTTTATACCCGCCATACTTCAAGCTGCATCTGTGTTGGCTGCTTTCGTTCACCCCAATCACTTACTCCTGTAAGCTCTAGGGGATTTGCTCAATCGCCGCCTTCCTGTCACTCGAATTATTTGGGTATATTCAGTCTTAATCTTTGACTAAAGTCGAAGTGCAGTTTCTTTGTGCTGAAGATTGGACAAAAATCAGTAACATAAATTTTATGGTATGGCAGGGGCGCTATTGATAGCATGCGCGCATCTATATTGGATATATCGCTTAATATTGCTGTCATGGGGGAAGCATGAGCACGGGAAGCCCAATGATTACATTACGCCGGGTAGCGGCATGTACGGTTATGAGTTTATGGTTGGTTGGTTGTAGCAATGATAATACAACATCTGCGCCAATCAGCAGTGTCGGTGGTGATCGTTCAGGCGGTATGCTGAGTGGCTCGGACACCAATAGTTCGGGTGAGCGCATCGTTTATAACCGTAGTTACGACAATATTCCCAAAGGAAGCTACAGCGGTAATACCTATACTGTTAAGCGTGGCGACACACTGTTTTATATTGCCTGGATAACCGGGAGTGACTTCCGTGATCTGGCTGCGAAAAATAATATTGCTGAGCCTTATAGCCTGAATGTGGGGCAATCTATTCAGTTGGGCAATGGTTCTGGCGGTGGAATGTTAGCCGCAACTGATGCCACATCAGGTGGAATAGCAAAACCGCCAGCAAATATTCAGAACACAACTACAACGGTTGATTCTCAATCAACTAGCGCGTATTCTGAAGACTCGGGTAAACAGAATGTTGGCAAAATGTTGCCATCGTCAGGAGCAGTTGTCGCTACAACCGCACCTGTTACCGCGCCAAGCAGTCCCATCAGTGACCCTACCAGTAATGGTGGCCCAGTTAGTAACTGGAAATGGCCTACTGAAGGTAAAACGATCGATAGTTTCTCTGCTTCCGAAGGGGGTAATAAAGGGATTGATATCGCCGGTTCTCGCGGGCAACCAATTTTCGCTACAGCAAATGGGCGAGTTGTGTATGCCGGGAACGCACTGCGTGGTTATGGTAATCTTATCATCATCAAACACAATGATGATTACCTGAGCGCCTACGCTCATAACGATACAATGCTGGTCCGGGAACAAGAAGAAGTGAAGGCGGGTCAAAAAATAGCAACCATGGGTAGCACCGGAACCAGTTCAGTAAGATTGCACTTTGAAATTCGTTACAAGGGGAAATCCGTAAACCCGCTGCGTTACCTTCCGCAGCGATAGATTGGGCAGAATACGCTGTATTCTGCTCGCCGGATTCACGGGTAGGAGCAGCATATGAGCCAAAATACGCTGAAAGTTAACGAGTTACATGAAGATGCTGATTTTGATGAAAACAGTACGGAAACTGAAATTTTCGACGAAAAAGCATTAGTAGAAGATGAACCTACTGAAAGCGAGTTAGCAGAAGATGAGCTGTTGGCGCAAGGTGTTACCCAGCGAGTGCTGGATGCGACGCAGCTCTATCTCGGTGAGATTGGTTATTCGCCGTTGTTGACCGCAGAAGAAGAGGTTTATTTTGCCCGGCGTGCATTGCGCGGAGATGTGCCTTCACGTCGGCGTATGATCGAAAGTAACTTGCGGTTGGTAGTGAAGATTGCCCGCCGTTACAGTAATCGCGGTTTAGCGCTGCTGGATTTGATTGAAGAGGGTAACCTCGGCCTGATCCGTGCAGTGGAAAAATTTGACCCTGAACGCGGTTTCCGTTTCTCCACTTATGCCACTTGGTGGATACGCCAGACAATTGAACGGGCGATAATGAACCAAACCCGTACTATTCGTTTGCCTATCCATATCGTTAAAGAATTAAACGTTTATTTGCGTACAGCACGAGAACTTTCTCATAAATTAGATCATGAGCCGAGCGCGGAAGAGATTGCTCAGCAACTCGACAAGCCGGTCGATGACGTGAGCCGTATGTTACGCCTTAACGAACGTATCACTTCTGTTGATACACCTTTAGGCGGCGACTCAGAGAAAGCTTTGTTAGATATTCTGTCTGACGAAAATGAAAACGGCCCAGAAGACACCACGCAAGATGACGATATGAAGCAAAGTATCGTTAAATGGCTGTTCGAATTGAATGCAAAACAGCGCGAAGTTCTGGCTCGTCGTTTTGGTCTGTTAGGATATGAAGCAGCAACGTTGGAAGATGTTGGCCGTGAGATTGGTTTAACACGTGAACGTGTTCGCCAGATTCAGGTTGAGGGTCTGCGTCGTTTGCGGGAAATTCTGCAAGCACAGGGCCTGAGCATTGAAGCATTGTTCCGCGAATAAATATATCCGTCATACTTTAGGTTGCATGTACGTTGGCTATTTTCGCTCGCCCCAGCCCCTTACTTATGTAAGAGTCCGGAAAGCACACGCAGTGGCTAATTGTTTGCAAACGAGTTAAGGGTGCTATGAAACACAAAAACGGTGAACTGATGTTCACCGTTTTTTTATGGCCGCTATCTGCCGTTTGGTGAATGACAGGCGGTTTGGGGTGTTTGAAGTGCGTCGTTACACCATATTTTTCAGGCGGTAAATCCACTCTAGTGCCTGGCGTGGTGAAAGTGTATCGGGATCAAGGGCTTCTAATGCTTCTACTGCGGGTGAAACCTCTTCATTTAATAGCGTCAGTTGCGAACCATCAATCTTGCTTGCTGCCGCATTATTAGACAAAGACTCCAGCTCTTTCAGCTTTTGCCGCGCGCGCTTGATAACATCCCGCGGTACACCGGCCAGTGCAGCCACGGCCAGACCATAACTTTTGCTGGCCGCGCCATCTTGCACGCTGTGCATAAAGGCGATGGTTTCGCCATGTTCCAGTGCATCAAGATGAACATTGACCACACCTTCCATTTTTTCCGGCAGGGTTGTTAGCTCAAAGTAATGGGTCGCAAATAGCGTCATGGCTTTGATACGGTTGGCCAGATTTTCAGCACAGGCCCAAGCCAATGACAAACCATCATAAGTTGAGGTGCCGCGACCCACTTCATCCATCAGCACCAAACTTTGCTCGGTAGCATTATGCAAGATATTGGCTGTTTCGGTCATTTCGACCATAAAAGTTGAACGACCTGATGCCAAATCATCAGCCGCGCCGACACGGGTGAAAATGCGATCAACCGGCCCTATGGTTGCTTGATCCGCAGGAACATAACTTCCCATATGTGCCAGTAAGACGATCAATGCCGTTTGGCGCATATAAGTACTTTTACCGCCCATATTGGGGCCAGTAATGATCAACATGCGCCGTTGAGGTGATAATGTCAGCGGGTTAGAAATGAAAGGCTCACTGAGCACCTGTTCCACCACCGGATGACGACCACCGGTAATTTTTATCCCCGGTTTGTCACTCAGAACAGGACAGTTATAGTTAAGTGTTTCTGCTCGTTCGGCCAAGTTCGCCAACACATCGAGTTCAGCCAGCGCATTGGCGCTGGTTTGCAATTCAGATAGATGCGGTAACAGCAGATCGAAAATCTCTTCATACAACCCTTTTTCAATCGCCAGAGCCTTTCCTTTCGAGGTCAGAACTTTGTCCTCATACTCTTTCAGCTCAGGAATGATATAGCGCTCGGCATTCTTCAGGGTTTGTCTGCGGACATAATGAATAGGTACTTGATGGCTTTGGCCACGACTCACCTGGATGTAATAGCCATGCACACCATTAAAACCGACTTTTAGTGTATCCAGCCCCAGCTTTTCGCGTTCACGAATTTCCAGGCGATCGAGGTAATCGGTCGCACCATCAGCCAGTGCTCGCCATTCGTCTAATTCTGCATTGTATCCCGGGGCGATGACGCCGCCGTCTCGCACTAATACTGGCGGAGCTTCAACAATGGCGCGTTCCAGTAGGTCTTTTAACTCATCAAACTGGCCGACTTGTGACAGTAAATTTTGGACATGGGGAACATTTACCGGTTGCAATAAACGATGAATTTCTGGCAATTGTTGAAAAGCATGGCGCATTCTTGCCAGGTCTCTCGGACGTGCAGTCCGCAGAGCCAGACGGGCCAGAATACGTTCTAAATCACCGACTTGGCGCAATGGGGTTTGCAACTCTGCCGTCATGTCTTGCAGACCACTAATGGCTTGCTGGCGATCAGTCAGCACTTTGATGTCACGGACTGGCGCATGCAGCCAGCGTTTTAGCATGCGGCTGCCCATCGCGGTCACACTGCAATCAAGAATCGCGGCGAGTGTGTTCTCGACCCCACCAGATAAGTTTTGGGTCAGTTCGAGATTTCGGCGGGTCGCGGCATCCATAACAATGCCATCTTGCTGGCGCTCCATGGTCAATCCACGGATATGCGGCAGGGATGTCCGCTGGGTATCTTTGACATATTGCAGCAGGCAGCCCGCGGCCCGCAGTGCCTGATGAGATTGTTCGACACCAAAACCGATTAAATCGCGAGTGCCGAATTGCAGATTAAGCTGCTGTTTGGCTGTTTCCAGCTCAAACTCCCATAATGGGCGGCGGCGTAAGCCATGTCGATGCTCTATTAACGACATTTGCTCGAAGTTTTCTGGATAAAGTAACTCAGCTGGATTGGTACGTTGTAGCTCGGCAGCCATTGTTTCGAGGTCTGCGGGTTCTGCAACCCTAAAGCGCCCTGAACTGATATCCAGTGTTGCATAACCAAACCCACGCGCATCCTGCCAGATAGCGGCTAGCAGATTATCTTGCCGTTCTTGCAGCAAAGCTTCATCACTTACCGTGCCAGGGGTGACGATGCGCACCACTTTACGCTCAACAGGCCCTTTGCTGGTGGCGGGATCGCCGATTTGTTCGCAGATAGCCGCTGACTCACCCAATTGAACCAGCTTTGCCAAATAGTTTTCTATCGAATGATAGGGAACTCCGGCCATAGGAATAGGTTCACCGGCAGAAGCCCCCCGTTTCGTCAGTGAGATATCCAGCAACTGCGATGCGCGTTTGGCATCACTGTAGAACAGCTCATAAAAATCTCCCATCCGATAAAACAGGAGTATTTCAGGGTGTTGGGCTTTGAGCCGAAGATACTGCTGCATCATCGGGGTGTGGGAATCTAGCTTCTCAGTATTATTCATGCGGTTATGTTTTCTAGTTAAGTCCTTTTTCCAGCGGATATACTAGCCCAGCAGCTCGAAAACTGACATACCTAAAAACTTGAGATCTTGCGCAGACGAAGCAGATAACCCCCTCCATCCGAGGAGGTTATCTGCCCGCTGATTGAATGCGGACTACTTGAAAACAGGATTTTCGGGGAACAGTGCATGTGCAGTTTGGCGCAGTTGATGAGCTTGAGCGAGATCATTTTGATACTGAGTAATCATGATAAGGCTTTGATAAACATTCGGATCATTATGTAATTGAATGTACTGCTCGGCCCACACTTTGAACTGCGTCAGCAAGGCGGGGTCAGGGTTTTGGTTAAACTGCAGTAACAGATTGATATGCCGAATGTATTGATATCTTTCCCACTGAATATAGGGATTTATCAAGCTATCTAATGGGTGCATGTCAACCAAACCACTCCTTTCACTCAATGTTAGTACCCGGCCGGTTTTGAAGCCCGTCATCATAAATAGCAGGGTGCATAATGCGCCGAGTACAATCAGGCCATGCAACCAACGCCGCCATTGCGTAGGTGGGGAAATGGTTGATGACAACAGACTCTCGGGCATCATCAACCGGCCCAGTAAGATAAGCACCAGCCAGTGACCCGCAGATTGATAAAGAGGCAACTCGGTCATCAGATGCAAAGCTATGGGTAAGGTCAGCACCCAAAGAGGGAAAACAGCTCTTGGCTGAATCAATAGCGGCTTTATATATCCGACAGCTAATACTAACATCCCCACCAGAGCCACGATGCCGCCCTCAGCCCATCCATAAAGCACTTCATTATGTGGGTGAGATGGGTATGTATAGTGATTAGGTACAGCTCCGGCCTGCGCGAGTGTTTGGGCAAAGGTCGATTCAAAGCTACCGTAACCCCAACCTAGCCATGGGTGCTGCTGTATCATGCGCCAGGTGTATTCGAGTATTAACCAGCGATCTTTATTACTGCTGTCTTTTGATACCGACATGCCGTTTATCAATTGTTCTTGTAGATAAAAAGCTGCCAATAGGCTGAGCAGGGCGCATAGCCATAACCAGGCCATTTTGCGCTGACGCCAGTAATAGAGGGAAAGCAATGACAAGGTTATGACCCCGCCAAGCCAGCCAATTCGTGATTGCAATAACATCAACATGCCAGGAAAAATCAGCAGCGTTAGGGTGCTTATACCACGAATTATCCGATTGCCCGATACCATAAACAGATAGATTGCGATGGCATAACCGGTCGCCAGATAGCTGGCCAGAATATTGGTTTGCTGGAAAATGCCATAAGGGCGCTCGGTAATATCAAATTCCATCCAATTATTTGCTGTAAAAACAAACCATTGCAATGATGTCAGGATGGCCTGACCCCACGTCGACAATAGTATGAGCAGCAGCCAGCTCTGTCGCGCGCTCTGATTTATCTTCAGCCGAAACAGCCCAAGCAACAGTATTATCCCGCCCCATAAGCCGAGAATTCGAGGTAGCCAGGCCCCAACATGCTGCAACGAAGCGGGCCACAACCCTGGGAAAGTTATCAGCAGCGCGCCGAACAGCAACCACAGATTACCTGGAGCCTTTCCTGTATGGGCCTCTTCACTTTGTGGCAAATAGAGTGCTATTGCCAACAACGCCATCATGGCCCAGATGACAATGTTATGGGGAAGGTGAAGCCCGGCTCCGCCTCGATTGATTTCATAGTGCATCATGGTGGCAAACGTAACAGTCAAGAGCACCAAAACAATAAGGTTAACTTTTTTCGCTGAAAGAACAGGTTTACTGGATGCAATAAATGATAATTTCATTATTTTCAATTGGTTACTTTTTTATGACACTGAGTTCGCTGCTCTCGAATTCACCGGTTAATCGGCATCTTGAATAATAGATACTCAATAAGAGTGGCCGAATTTATTTTTCAGTCGGGTGAGCAATAAACCAGCGTAATGAGTTCATCACTTTGGTTTCTGACATTTTTACCCTGTTTTCATCGACCAGCTTCATTAATACTAACCTTGCCGTATAAATATCCAGCTGCGCTTTATCGGCAAGCTCTCTTGTTTTTGGCCAATTGATAACGGGAGGAGGAGATTCAGTGAACTGCTCTTTTAGAACATTACATTGTTCTTCTAATATACCCATGACTTCTTCTTTACGTTGGTCCTTAGGTTTCATTTATTAATTCCTCATGATGTTTATATTTTAAGAATATATTATTTTTCGTTTCTTATATTCTCATTGTTGAGTTTATATTTCCTACTTGCTTGTATGATTCTTCCTACATATAAAAAGACAATTCATACACAATAAGGTATTTCTTCTTATTTATTTTTTATTATTTTTGTCATTCTTATTTTAACCCTTAATTTTGGACAGTCATAAATTTAACAGTCAGGCCCTAATGATGTGTTGAGTAAGTATTTTCTTTAATTCTGCTAGAAAATAAAATACCTTCCTTTATCGCTAAAGTAACGATTTTATTTACATGAAAATACTTCATAAAATTCAGTGTTTTGTGTTATTTATCACATAGAAAAGCCTCGCTTATCTATGAAGGTTATAAAAGAATTGGCGAGGTTTTAATGTATTACTGTTAAGCTTTTTCTGCTTTTAACGTTAAAATAACAAGGATTTAATATCGAGTATAATTTGACTTATGGAATAAGCAATCTTTAATTTCGCAAAAACGACTTTTAGCGATCTAATGTGTCGATTTGCTCATTTTTGTAGTAGTATGTGTCGAAGGTGTATTGTTTATCGATCAAAGTTATCGATATTATTGTTTTAATTTAGTTAATTAAGTTAAACACTCTGAATTTTAGTTATTTGAATTAAATGACTATGAACTTGAGCACTATATTTGTATTATCTGCGTCGAACAAAAAGGGCTCTATCGTTATTTAAATATTTTCTTAAGATGTAGGCATTCTTCAATGTCTCCATGTTAACTTTATGGCTCTATGCAGTTCGCGGTTTATCTTTTCGTATTTCAACGATAAGAAACTGCATGAATTTTTATTTTCAAACTACTTCGATGCGGTATTTGCCTTGATTTTATTAAGGTAATTCAGCGGGCAAAATTTTAATTGTGTATAAAGGAATCACGTAATGAAACTGAATAAAACTATCTTGGCTGCTGGTCTGGTATTAGGTTTTGCTTCTATGGCTAACGCGGCTGATCAAGGCCAAGGTACTGTGACTTTCAATGGTTCAATCATTGATGCTCCTTGCTCAATCGCAGCAGGTTCAGATGCACAGACTGTTGAAATGGGCCAGATCTCTAACGTTGCTTTGCAGAACGGCGGCAAATCATCTGCACATGATTTCAAAATCAAATTGGAAAACTGTGACACCACTACTCTGAAAACTGTAACCACCACTTTCGGCGGTATGGAATCAGCTGCAGTACCTGGTCTGCTGGGTATCACTGGTGTTGCTGAAGGCGCTGGTATCGCAATCGTTGATGGTTCTGGTTCTGTTATTAAACTGGGCACCGCAACTGCTGAGCAGACTCTGGTTACTGGTAACAACACCTTGGCATTCTCTGCTTACCTGCAGGGCAGCACTGCATCTGATGCAATCAAACCAGGTAGCTTCTCAAGCGTTGCTGACTTCACCCTGGCTTACCAATAAGCAATCCTTTTCTAATTGGACATGCGGATATTTCCGCATGTCTTTTCGTCTTGAGAAAGATACGTGTTGGGTGAGCTAGGTGATTTATGTCCAGATCATTTTTTTTGATAGTGCCTCCTTCCTTACTGATGGCGTCATTGCTGAGTTTACCGGTAATGGCAGATCCCATGAAAACAAATTGGGGCCGCGTGAGTATGGAAGGAAGTATTGCTGATACTGCTTGCGCGATAGATCCAGGAAGTTTGGAACAGACCATTGATATGGCGATTTTGCCAATTGGTCAATTGGTTCAGAACGGTGTTGGAGATGATCACCCGTTTGAGATTCGTTTGTTGGATTGCACGATAGTCCACCCGGATCCAGACAAATCTAACCAGCAGCATTTTGTCGTGACATTTGACGGAGCTGCGGATGGTAATAATTTTGAGGTTAACGGTGAAGCCGAAGGGATAGCAATGCAAATCATTGATGATAAAGGCAATGCTTCAACTCCTGGGGTGCCATCACCGGCAATAAATATTATCCCTGCTGATATGAAACTCAATTATGCCCTGCGGTTAGTGGGCAATGGCAAGACGCTGCGTGCTGGAACTTATCATTCTAGCGTTCGTTTCAAATTGGATTATTACTGATTTCAATGAGTAAGGTGACATATCCCATGGTATCCGCTCGTTCCATCACCTCCGGTTTTGCCAGTCGTGATTTATTGCGAATTTTGATTGCAGTTGCATTAAGTGGCAATGCTTATGGCGTATTTGCCAGTGATGATATTCAGTTTAATACCGATGTGCTAGATACCAAGGATCGCGCCAATTTTGACCTGAGTCAGTTTTCCCAACGCGGCTATATCATGCCTGGGAACTATAACTTGTTGGTTAGTATGAATAAACAGGAACTCAGCGAGCAACCGGTTGTGTTCTACGCCTCAGAGAATGACCCTAAAAAAAGTGAGGCGTGTTTATCACCCCAGTTAGTTGAGTTACTGGCGTTGAAAGAAGACAACTTGAAGAAGCTGACTTGGTGGCGTGATGGGGAATGTCTGGATATCAGCAGCTTACCCGGTCTGACCGTCGAAGGCGATTTAGCGACTTCATCGCTGCACTTAAGTGTGCCGCAAGCTTGGCTGGAATACAGCGAACCTGATTGGGATCCCCCCTCGCGCTGGGAGGATGGTATTTCAGGTGTGCTGTTTGACTACAACCTGTTAGGGCAGTTGAACCGCCAGCAGACCAACAATACCAGTAATAACACGTTGAGCGGGAACGGGACTACCGGCGCGAACTTAGGTGCCTGGCGGTTCCGTGCTGATTGGCAGACGCGTGTTGATCAGGTTTCTGGTTCGCCGACAGAACGTCAATGGGATTGGAGCCGTTATTACGCTTACCGAGCTATCCCAAGTTTGGGCGCCAAGTTGACGTTGGGTGAGGATTTTCTGAACTCGGCCATCTTTGATAGCTTCCGCTTTAGCGGTGCTAGCCTGGCGACGGATGACAATATGTTACCGCCAAATCTGCGTGGCTATGCACCTGAGATAACCGGGGTTGCACGGACCAATGCGCGGGTTGTTGTCAGCCAGCAAGGGCGTGTATTGAGTGAAACGCTGGTTGCTGCTGGCCCTTTCCGTATTCAGAACTTGAATAGTTTTGTTTCTGGAACATTGGATGTGCGAGTCGAAGAACTTGACGGACAAGTTCAACAATTTCAAGTGAATACCGCCAGTATTCCTTATCTGACCCGCCCTGGCATGGTGCGCTACCGCGTAGCTGCGGGTAAACCGTCGGATATCGGGCATCGGTCTGAAGGGCCAGTGTTTGGCACCGGGGAATTTTCCTGGGGGATCAACAGCGGCTGGTCACTGTTTGGTGGCGGGATCAGTGGTGAAAACGAATATCAAGCGGCATCCATGGGGATTGGCCGAGATTTGATGGAATTTGGTGCTGTGTCAGTTGATATGACCCAATCATGGGCAACATTACCTCAGCAAGGCACCTTGAGTGGCGGCTCTTATCGAGTCAACTATTCGAAAAACTTTCAGGAAACAGGCAGTCAGGTGACGTTCGCTGGCTATCGTTTCTCTGAACGTAACTTTATGAGCATGACCGAATATCTCGACGCGCGTTATCGCAACAATGCCGTGGGCGGCAATAAAGAGATGTACACCATCAGTTTCAACCAGCAATTTCAGGATCTGGGACTGAGTGCGTATCTGAACTATAGCCATCAGACGTATTGGGATCGCTCGGCGAATGACCGTTATAACTTGTCGCTTTCTCGCTATTTTGATATCGGCAAAATGAAAAACGTCAGTATGACATTCTCGGCGTACCGCAACCGTTATAACGACAGCAATGATGATGGGGTGTATTTGTCCATGTCTATGCCAATCGGTAACAGCGCAACAATCAGTTATAGCGCGACGGTGAGTGGTCGTGAAAACAGCCAGCGAGTGGGATATGCCGATCGTTTGGATGCTCACAACAACTATCAGATCAATACCGGCGTAGCACGTAGCGGCGCATTGGTTAGTGGTAACTATAACCACATTGGCAATAGTGCGGACATTAACGCCAATGCCAGTTATCAGGAAGGGCAATACTCTTCTGTCGGTTTAGGTGTTCAGGGCGGGGCAACTATCACAGCTGAAGGCGGGGCTTTGCATCGGGTGAATACCCTTGGTGGAACCCGGTTGTTGCTTGATACCCAAGGTGTATCCGGTGTGCCAGTGCAGGGATATGGCTCATCAATACGTACTAACCAATTTGGTAAAGCGGTGGTCGGTGATGTGAATAGTTATTACCGCAACCGCGCCAGCATAGATATTGATAACCTGGCCGATGATGTTGAGGCCAGAGGAACCGTAGCACAAGTCACACTGACTGAAGGTGCTATTGGTTATCGCCGCTTTAATGTGATTTCCGGCGAAAAAGCGATGGCCATGATTCGCATGGCGGATGGCACATCACCGCCATTCGGGGCCACTGTGTTAAATGAAAATCAGCAAGAGACCGGCATTGTTAACGACGATGGTTCTACCTACCTCAGTGGGATCAAAGCCGGTGAAACCATGTCAGTACACTGGAATGGGAAGGCGCAATGCAGCATCACCCTACCGAAGGCAATTTCTCCAGCAGTACTGGCGAATCTGTTGTTGCCTTGCCAGCCGATAGCGGCGGGGGATAAGCCTCCGGCATCACAACAGTAGAAAGGTTTGGTATGAACCTGCGGATAACCGCCCGTTCAGAGATACAGAAAACGATCGGCGCCACCAGGTTCTGACAAGATTAATTCGAAGGAAAAGGTAATGAAATTGAATAACAAATTGCGTATCACCACCATTTTGGTGACGGCACTGATGACTCAGCAAGCAACAGCAGCGATTGCACTGGACAGAACCCGAGTCATCCTTAATGGCGGCGATAAGTCGATCAGCCTGAACATTAGCAACCAGAATAAGCAACTGCCTTATCTGGCGCAGGGATGGATTGAAGATGAGCAGGGTAACAAGATCAATTCACCGCTGACGGTGGTTCCGCCGGTTCAGCGTGTAGAACCTGGCGCGATGAGTCAGTTAAAAGTGCAAACTTTGCCTGCGGTGAGTCAATTGGCGCAAGACCGTGAAACCTTGTTCTATTTTAATCTGCGTGAAATTCCACCACGCTCGGACAAGCCCAATACTTTGCAGATTGCACTGCAAACGCGCATCAAACTTTTCTACCGTCCAACCAGCATCGTGCCGCAAAAGGCCGATATGTCGACACCTTGGCAGGAAAAGTTACAGCTGACTCGTCAGGGCGACCGTTATCAGGTTAATAACCCGACGCCATATTACATCACGCTGGTTGATGCCAGTGAGAGCAAAACGGGTAAAACGGCAGCAGGCTTTAAGCCATTGATGATCGCACCGAAAGCGCAGGGCATGTTGGATGTCAGTGCCGCTGCGTTAGGTAGCAAACCAGTGCTGACTTATGTCAATGATTTCGGTGGCCGCCCAAAACTGATATTTGGCTGCACGGGTAGCACATGTTCCGTGGTCGAAAGCATCAAATAACGGTGTGTTTCGAAGGTGCGGCATAAGAAGACTGGGCGGATGTCAGGCTGAACGATGAATAAGGAAGATGGGATGACTGTTGTTTGTAGGGGAATAGTTACCCGGCTGGCTCCGATGGCCATGATGTCCATCATAGGGATGACAGCCATCGTAGCCACGGCGACATTTTTGAGTAGCTCAGCATGGGCATTAAATAAGTCTGCGACAGTCAATGTCTCGGTCACTATTTTAGCTACACCGCCTTGTGTGATTAACAGCAATAACACGATTGATGTCAACTTTGGTGATGACCTTCTGACGACGAATATTAACGGTGCTAATTATATAAAGCCTGTGACCTATACGTTGAACTGTACTTCGGCAGCATCGAATGCGCTGAAAATGAGTATCAAAGGTAATGGTGCGAATTTTGATACCACTGTCTTGAGAACGAGTAACTCAGCTTTGGGGATCAAATTGCTGCGCGATGGACAGCAACTTGCACTTAACACGACATCCAATTTTACCTATCCAAATATTCCTGTATTGCAGGCAGTACCGGTTAAACAAACAAATACCACGTTGAGCACGGGCTATTTCTCCGGCACAGCAACCTTGGTTGTGGAGTACCAGTAATGAAAATTAATTCACTGATTTCGCGTTGTTCTATTGCGGTGGTGTTGGCTCTCGGCAGCACGTTGGCCTATGCGGATAACATGCTGTTTTCCGGCACATTAATTAATCCGCCGCCTTGTGTGATTAACAATACTGGCACCATCCTCGTCGGATTTGGTGATGATGTTCTGACTTCGCGTGTTGATGGCACTCAGTATATGCAGCCGGTGACTTATACATTGAATTGCACTGGCGCAGTCTCCAATGCACTGAAAATGACGATTAAGGGTAATGGTGCCGGTTTTGATACCAGTGTCTTGAGCACCAACAATTCGGCTCTGGGGATCAAACTGCTACGCAATGAGCAAGCATTAGGGTTGAATACTGCGTTCACCTTTTCCTATCCGACTATCCCAGTGTTGAAGGCCGTACCGGTCAAACAACCCGGAGCAACATTGAGTGCGGGAGCGTTTTACGGTACCGCGACCATGGTTGTGGAGTATCAGTAATGAAAAACGGATCTCTGGTATCGCGTTGTTCCATTGCATTGGTACTGATACTGAGTAGCTCGTGGGTATACGCGGATGACATGTTGTTCATGGGGACATTAATCAATCCCGCCCCTTGTGTAATTAATGGGGGGAATACGATAGATGTGCCTTTCGGGGAAAATCTGGGCGTGAACAAGATTGACGGCATCAATTATACCCAGAATGTGCCTTACAGCATGACTTGTGAAACGGTCAGTAGCAGTTTGGAATTAGGCCTGACAATAGTGAGTGCGTCAGTCACTACATTTGATCCCGCTGCAATACAAAGCGATGTTCCGAATCTGGGGATTCGAATACTAAAAAATGGTGTCCCTTTTGCACTGAACACCCGTATTAGCTATGACAAAAATAACCCGCCGGTACTTAAAGCCGTACCTGTTAAATCTACGGGCGCAACATTAAGTGAAGGCAGCTTTGAGGCTACCGCTACATTATTAGTGGATTATCAATAGGATCAAATGATGGCTAATTTAAATCTACTGATGCGCCATGGACGAATTATTCTAAGCGTTCTAATTCTGAATGTTTTGAGCACAATACCCGTATCAGCAGCTGACAATATGCGTTTTCATGGCGCATTAGTGGCCGAACCTTGCACCATTCGCCCTGGTGATGAAGCTATTAGTTTGAACTTTGGTACTGTTGTCGATAAATACTTGTATTCGAATCAGCGCACCTTGGGAAAACAGTTTCAAATACATCTGGTAGATTGTGATATCAGCTTGGGTACGACGGCTAATATTATGTTTACGGGCAATGATAGCATTAATTTACCTGGGTTATTGGCCGTTGACGGAAGTGATGTTGGGATAGCTATTGGTCTTGAAACAATGGCAGGGAAACCTTTGTATCTGAATCAGTCGAGTGACGATATCGCACTTGATACCGGTAATAATATTATCACCTTGAAGGCTTATGTTCGAGGCGAACCCGAGGCGATATCTCAACGTACTATTAAGCGCGGTGAGTTCAATGCAGTCGCAACATTTAATCTGCAATATTATTAATGGGTCACCCCCTCTAATCTTATTTCAATACGAATATGTTAACGCTGAAATTCATTATCAACAGATTAAATGCGGATAGAGACAATGGAACTTAAACGAATGGAACAGCCTAATATGCGATTAAGTCATAAATATTGCTGGCTAATCGCATGCGTGCTGTTTTTATTTCCGCTTTATAGCCAGGCCAGTGCCTGGGTTTCGACGCAAACGCGAATTAGCGGTCAATATACTGGAACATTCTCCTGGCCGACAGAGGAAATGACCAACGTACTTTGTACATCCACATCTTGTTCTGTGGCGATTTGTCACTACTCCAGTCTTGAAGCTGAACGGTGTCTTAACCCGAGTGCGGCATCAACGCGAGTCATTGTTTCTCAAGGAGCAACGGCGAAAACCATGCGAGATGCATTTGTTAGTCGCAATGGTCCCTCAGGGAGTTGGAGTACCACGACACCTGTTTTGAGTTCATCAAATACTTGTTTTGGCATCATATATTGGCAAGGTGCTGGCGATTTAAACTTTAACGGGAATTTAATTCCAGGCTCTTATTGTGGGGCGGTTCCGCCAACGCCAGAAACCTGCGAAGTTACCGGTGATGTCTACATCAACCACGGTTCACTTAACCAGCAAGATGTTAATGGCGCAATAAAAAGTGAGCCACTCATTATCAATTGTACGGTCAGAACAACAGTGAAATTAACTCTGGTGGGCGGAAAAAGTATTAACCTTGGGCAGAATGGTAACCTAACCTCGACACTGAAAGTATCAGGCCAAGATTTGTCTAATGGTGTTTCGGTAACCGCCGGAGTAGGGAATACGCCTTTCCCGATTGAGTCAACACTTCATGCTCCCGCATTACCTGATGCAGGCAACTTCTCCGGTAGCGGCGTGGTGATTATGTCATATTATTAAATTGAGATTTATATGCACTCATTAACTGAGTGCATAATTATCATGAATATAAAATAGCATTTTAAATTTGCTATTTTTATATTCATTAAGTAGGGCGTGTACTGTTATTTATATATGGCAGGGATGCCCTGTGGTATTTATTTGTGTATGATTTTATATTAAATAAATACTATTTTTAGGTTGTAATGTGTTACGTTAATATAGTATAAATCTGTTGCGTTAGATTAATTGGGTATTAGGCTTTAACCTAAAGATGAAACGCATACTTCAATGGGCTATTAAATAAATAGGCTATAATTTTTTATTTTTCTTTTAAGGATCTTCTCATGAAAAAGATGAACATGGCAGTTGCAAATACAATCGTTGGCGGTACTGGTCAAACTTGTAAAGATACTTTCCAGTGGCAGACTAGCGGTACAACTGCAACTTGCATGGCAGTAACTACTTGTACTGATAAACACGGTAAAGTATTAAGCACTACTTCTGCACCTAGCAACATTGCTAACTGCCGTTAATTAAGTATTCGTTAGTTTTTATCGATATTTAATCGTATCCCAGGCAAGTGTGGGAGGTATTACTGTACTTGCCTGAATTATTTTTTTAAAAGCGCCATCGATACTTAAATTCAAGAATTTTCGCATTAACTGAATGTGAGAAAATTACTTCTCGGGCATACATGTCATTTGATGGTGTTTATGTCTTACCTGAACTCTGATTGTGAATAAAACTGACTATGTCTACTGAAAAAAATATGTTTAGGGGTAAGGGATTCTTTATAGGCTACACACTGTTAGTTATCCTTATTTCTTCATTGATAACAACGGCCTATTTCCACTACTTCGTCCTCAATCAGGATGCGCAGGAAAGCTTATTATCTGTCAGCAGCAGTGACATTGAAAACAGCCCAATTAAAGACGATAAAAGCATTATCGAGATCTTCTCTTATGGCTGTCACTACTGCGCCATTAATGAAGAGAATGTCACCCAATTAGAAAATCGCATGCCGAAAGGAACTCGTTTTATTCGCCTGCATATCAGCAGTGATAAAACCACCGGTTTGGGGCGTTTTTCACCTATTTTCGCCACTTTATCCGTCATGGGTATTGAACCGCAACATCGCCAAAGTGCATATAAAGCGGTACTCGAAGACAACATCGACCTGAGTGATAACAGCCAATTAGAAACCTGGCTAAAAGCCAATGGCATTGATGTCGCTCAATATCAGCAAGTGAGCCAGTCGGCTGAAGTCAAAGAATTGATCGCGTACATGACGGCAGTGACCGCACATTACAAGATAGATGCGACCCCATCCTTTATTGTTGGCAAAAAATGGATAGCGCTACAAGACCGTGAGTTCCCAGCATTCTCGGACCATCTCTTGTCATTACTCGAGCATGATAAGGCGCTGGAGAAATAATGAGACTGTTAGCCGTATGGGGTTATTTTGCCTGGCGAAACCAGCTCGATAAGCTGGCTTTTAGTGGGCGTTTACTCGCCCGCGGGCAGGCCAATATAGCTATCTGGTTGTTACGGCACGGTGATTATCGTTTCTTACTGATGCTCGGTGCTTTGCGCTGGGCTTTAGGTTTAGCTTCACGGCATCAGAAAAATCTGGCGCGAGTGGCAGCGGCTAACAGCCAGTGCTTATTAAGTGGCAAAAATAGCCTATCTGTATCGAATTTTATTCGTACCGCACAGCGCCGGCAGGTGTTAGAACTGGCCGCAACTTATGGCCAAAATCGGCAGGTTTTAGCCCAGTTAGCGGCGTGTACTCAGCAGTTAGACAGTCAGGTAAAAGCACTGCATGAATCGGGGTCGCCGGTCATTCTCGCGCCATTGCACATGGTCTCAGATGTACTGGCTGGCATGGTGGGCGCGAATGCTTATCCGGGGCAGGCAACTGTGGTTGTTTCAGCCAGTGCTGAGGCCTATGAAGAGCAGGCGCGGCAAATGGGCGGGGTGAATATTTCCTATTGTTCCATTCATGCTGACAGCCGTGCAATCGCCGGTAACCTGATGGATGCCATCATGGAAGCCGCGGAGCATAAGCGCAATATTATGATTTTTCCCGATATTACGCCGGATTACACCGTCAATAACCAGCCAGCAGAAACGGCAAAAATGGCCTGCCAACTGTTTAATCGCCCGGCCAATTTACACAGCGGCATTATTCGCCTTGCCAGAGCACTTTCTGCGCAGGTGGTTTTTTATTACCTGTATTACGACAAAGAAATAAAAATACAAATTTATCCTGCACTTAGTGCGCGAGAAGTGAAAAATAAATTACCTGAATTGATTGAAACATCAATGACGCAGCATCCGCAGGATTGGCTGTTATGGCACTCACATTCGTTATTTTTTATTAATGAATAATGTCACTGACGAAGAATAGTAGAAAATGGAAAAGATAATCCCAACGCTAGTTTTTCAAAGCGAAACCAATGAATGTGGTTTGGCCTGTATTGCGATGCTCGCTGAGACGCAAGGCATCAATGCACCGCTGGAAAGCTTGCGCGAGCGTTATCCTGCCTCTGGGCATGGCACGTCACTGGCCACGCTTTGTACTATTTTGTCTGAGTTGGCAATACCGGCTTATCCGGTGGTGTTTGAGCATCAGGAACTGTCGGCTTTACCGCTGCCAGCTATCTTGCATTATGGTGCCAACCATTATGTGTTACTGGCTTATCGCAAAGGTAATTATGTCTGTGTTATGAATCCAGCTATCGGGCAGCAATTATTGCCGATGGATGCATTAAAAGCAGAGATAAGTGGTTATGCGCTGGTGCTGGACACAGAAACGCCAGCCTCATCTGATGCAGTGAAGAAGATTGAACACAGCCAGCGGCTCAGTGCGCTTGACTGCATGAGCTTGAAAGAAACCGCCAGTATTCGCGGTATCTACTGGCTGATGACGCTGGCATTTTTGATCTCGCTGACACTGTTTATTATGCCGACCATGGTTAGCAGTGCCATTAATGACGTGTTCTCCTCGGCGGGTGATAAAGATTTCCCTTATTTCTATTTTCTTCTGGCCTTTGTGGTCTCCACATCACTCGCTTTTTGTGTGCGTTACATCACTGAGCGTTATATTAAACACTTTGTGGTGCTCAACAGTGTCGCGGGGTTCTCCCGCTTGCTGAGCCATTCGCTTAATTTCTTTGATAAGCGAGCGCCGGGTGACATCTTCAGCCGGTTTTCAAACTGGCAGATGGCTGCTACCCAAAAAATAGAACTGGATAACGGCCTGCGTACTGACTGGATAATCGGCGCTATTGCGCTGGCCGTGATGTGCTATATGAGCCCACTGTTAGCGATGGTATCTGCTATCGGCGTCATGCTAATGGGCCTTATCAGTATTTGGGCTATTTACCGTGACCGCTATTACACCCAGCAGTTGCAGGTAAAAAGTGCCGAGCAAAGTGATTTTATTCTGGAAACCATTCAGGGTTTTTCCACCATTAAATCTGCCGGTTTGTCCAGCCAGCGCCAGGGCGTATTTGCCGGCTTGGCACTGTCACTGTTTACCACGTTACAGAAGAAGAAAATCTACGATCAGGTTAAAAATAGCCTGTATCAGCTGATCGGCAGTCTGGAAATGGTGTTCTTTATGCTGCTGGCGTTGCCGCTATTGAAGCAAGGGACACTGAGCCTGGGCGAATTCTTTGCCTACAGTTTTGTGCGCGAGATTTTTACCTCGTACATCACCAAAATTTTCTATGCGATTTTGCAGAAAAACCAATTGCATGTCATTGATATCCGCGCGCGCGATCTGTTCCCTGTTGGGCAGTCAACTCCGTCGGAGAAAAGCTCATCAATGCCAAAAGCGCCGCCGACATTTGCGCATTCGCTGGTCTATCAGGACATTCGTTTTGCCTATGATGCCAGCCAGCCGGTATTGCGCGATTTGTCGCTGTCACTGACACGCGGCCAGAGTGTGGCCATCATTGGTGAATCTGGTGCCGGAAAAAGTACCTTGCTGAAAGTCATGGCAGGGTTGATGCCGCCACAACAAGGACAGGTATTGGTCGATGGGGAAGCCGTTGATTTCCAACAGGCGCATGCGCTGTTCTTCCTACAAAGTCAGGAAGATATCTTGTTTAATGCCTCGGTATTACAAAATATCACTTTGTTTGATGGGCATATTGACACCGAAAAGCGCCAGCGGATTGAGCGCTCATTGCAAGGGCTGCAATTAACCCATGTCATTGATAAGTTGCCTGGCGGTGTCAGCGCGCTGGTGCGCGAAAGTCATGCAGCGCTCTCTTTGGGGCAGCGTCAGCGGTTATTACTGGCGCGCGCCATGTACAGCGACTGCCCGGTTTTGGTTCTGGATGAACCCACCGCTAATTTGGATGAAAACACTGCCCAGCAGGTGATGCAGGCTTTGCTTGCCCATTGCCGTGAATATCAAAAAACGCTGATTACCGTGACTCATAGTGAAAGTGTGTTGCCGATGTTTGACCGTGTTTTCCGGTTAAATGACGGCCAATTGGTGCGTTATTCTCAACCTGTGGCATCAAGCCGCCTGACACCTGCGGCGGTTAACTGATGCGTATCAAACTGACCAACAAGAAACAGCAACTCATTCTGGCCTTGTTTATTATATTGCTGCTGATAATTAGCGGCGTTATTGCACTATCACTATCGGGTAGCCAGCAAGATGTGCCGCAGTTAACTGAAACCATTGGTCACGGTGATATAGAAAGAAATGTCATGGCCACAGGCAGTTTAAAACCCTCATTGCAGGTTAATGTTGGGGCGCAGGTCAATGGGCAGTTAACCAAACTCTATGTCAAACAGGGTGACCGGGTTACCCGTGGTCAATTATTAGCTGAAATAGACCCGACTTTGCAGCAAAACGAGCTGCGCAAATCAGAAGCAGAATTACAGAGCACACAAGCCCAGAAGCAGGCGAGCCAAGCTTTGTTACGCCAATACCTGCTTGAGTTTCGACGTCAGCAAACCTTGGCAAAGGAAGGTTCCGGTGTCAAAAGTGCGCTGGAAAAAGCTCAAGCGCAATACGACAGCCAGCTAGCGCAATTGCATGTTAGTGAAGCACAAATTGTGCAAAGCCAAATGGCATTGGAAACGGCAAAAGCCAATTTGGGCTTTACGCGTATCATGGCGCCGATTGATGGCGAGGTGCTGGGCATTGTCACCAAAGAGGGGCAAACCATTGTCTCTTCACAAACTGTACCGACCATTTTGGTGTTGGCGAATGTCGATACCATGACGGTGCACACGCGCATTTCAGAAACCGATATTCTTAAAGTCAAAGTTGGGCAGCCGCTGTGGTTCTATGTGGTCGCTGACCCCGAACGCCGTTATGAAAGCCAAATGGATGCGATTCAGGAAGCCTCGGCAGAAAGTTTGCGCGAGGACAGTTCCGGTTCAGTGAATAGCCAGCAACCTTCCGCAGTGTATTACAACGGCATATTCAACATTGCCAACCCTGCGCGGCTATTGCGCACGTCAATGACTGCTCAGGTATTCATCATTACCGCACAGGCGAAAAATGTGCTGCGGGTGCCACTGTCAGCATTGGGTGAGCAGCAACCGGATAAGCGCTATCGTGTTCTGGTTATCAAAGACAAGCAGACGTCTGTGCGCTGGGTCTCTGTTGGCCTGCGTGATAGCCAATTTGCCGAAGTGAAAGAGGGTCTGGAGCAAGGTGAGCAGGTGCTGCTGTTGGGGACACCGACGGAGGCTAAAAATGAACATTAATACTGTTCATCCGGCGGATTCCGACTGTAACCCGTTGATTCAACTCAGCGGGATTTATCGCCATTTTGCGTCTGGCGCAGAGTCTGTGGCGGTGCTCAAGAACATCTCATTGTCGATTCGCCGTGGTGAAATGGTGGCAATTATTGGGGCTTCAGGCTCTGGTAAGTCAACACTGATGAATATAATTGGTTGTTTGGATAAGCCAACGCAAGGTGAGATGTCGATTCATAATATCTCGACGCGGCAGGCCAGCAGCGAACAACTGGCGCAATTACGAAGCCAGTACATCGGTTTTATTTTTCAGCGCTACCACCTGATGCCGTATTTAACCGCCACTGAGAATGTGGTTATCCCGGCACTTTATACCGCGATGACCGCTACCGAGCGTCAGGAGCGGGCGGAATATCTGTTACGCCGTTTGGGGCTGGGCCAGCATTTACTGCATAAACCGGCGCAGTTGTCGGGAGGACAACAGCAGCGGGTGAGTATTGCCCGTGCCTTGATGAATGGTGCCGGTATTATTCTGGCTGATGAACCTACTGGCGCACTCGATAGCAGCAGCGGTCAGGAGCTCATGGGGATTTTGCATAGCCTGCATCAGTCCGGTCACACCATTATTATCGTCACTCACGACCGCAATATTGCCAATCAGGCGCAGCGCATTATCGAAATTAGTGACGGTGAAATTATTGCTGACCGCAATAATGAGGCTGTTGGTACGACGGCCGTTCAGACCGCATTGCCCAACCCGGTAGCTACCGGCCGCCCACACTGGTGGTTGAGTGTTCGAGAGGCCATCAAAATGGCGTGGCGCGCTCTGCTTGGGCACCGAATTCGTGCTTTTTTATCGATGCTTGGCATCATTATCGGCATTTCGTCGGTGGTCTCCTCAATGGCCGTGGGTGAGGGCGCGCGTCAGGAAATTCTCAATGAAATTAGTCAATTGGGAACCAGTAATTTGGAAGTTCGCCCGGGGTTAGGGTGGGATAAGCCGCGCCCTGATTTTGAGCGTTCTCTTTCGCAGGCGGATGTTGAATTGTTACGCCGCCAACCTTACGTCGACAGCCTGTCTCCAGTCGTCAGTAAAATGGTTGCCGCCGTTCGCGGCGACAAACAAGTGATGATTTCACTTTCTGGGGTCAGTAACGGTTTCTTTCAGGTGAAAGGGTTGAGTTTTATGGCGGGCGATAGTTTTTCCCAGAGCCACGTCAATGCGCGTGAGCCGGTGGTTATCCTGCAACCTGAACTCAGCGACACTCTATTTGCCGCTGGGGAAAACCCAATTGGGGAGATTGTTCAACTCGATGGTATTCCATTGCGAGTAATTGGCGTCGCCAAACGCGGCGGGTCGTCATTTGGCGGGTTATTGGCAGCCTGGATGCCTTATACCTCACTGACTGAACGCATTTCAGGTGATATTCCATTGGAATCAATAACCGTGCGGATACGCGATGGTTACGTGCTGAATGATGTGCAGCGTGATGTTGAAAAGCTGCTGGAAAGCGCCCACGGGCAGCGGGACTTTTTCATTCTGAGTAATGACCAGATGAGTAAAGCGATTCAAAAAACATCTGATTCGATGACCCTGTTGATCACCTCGATAGCCGCTATCTCACTATTGGTGGGCGGGGTGGGCGTGATGAATATCATGTTGGTGTCGGTGACTGAGCGTACCCATGAAATTGGCATTCGCTTGTCGGTCGGTGCGCGCCCAAGCGACATCATGACCCAGTTTCTGATTGAAGCGGTGGTGATTTGTACCCTCGGTGGCCTGATTGGGATTGTTGGCTCGGCGCTGGCGGGAGTGGTTTTCTCATGGGTCACCCAAGAATTCACCATGATTTTCACTTGGCCGCCGCTGGTGTTGGCGTGCAGTTTCTCCGCGCTTATCGGGTTAGGATTTGGCTTTTTCCCGGCGCGCAATGCCGCTCGTTTGCATCCCACTGAGGCATTGGCTCGAGAATGATGAAATTAATAAACATCAGGATTATCGCCTTATTATTGAGCAGCTTAGTGCTGGCGGGCTGCGGTTCATTACTGAAAAGCGAATATCAGCGGCCAATGCTGTCAGTTCCTGATGAATGGCGGACTAAAGATACGGGCGGCGGATACCTGCATCACAGTGTGCACTGGTGGGAGAATTTCGATGACCCACAACTGTCTGCAAGCATCAGCAGCATGTTAGTCAGTAATAACGATTTGGCCGCTGCGGGCTTGAAGTTACAGCAGGCGCGTTTGACGGCGGGGTTGACCAATACCAATTTGACCCCGAATGTCACATTGACCGGAATGGGCAGTAATACCCGCTCGCTGAATGAAAATACTCAGCCGCGAGAGAATTACAGCACCTCGCTTGGGCTGAGTTATGAACTGGATCTGTGGGGCAAACTGGCCCGCGCCCGAGAGCAATCGGCCTGGTTGGTCAATGCAACCGAACAGGACAGGCAGGAAACTGCGCTGTCACTGATTGGAACCACCGCCGATCTCTACTGGCAAATTGCTAAATTCAATCAGCAGATGGGCTACCAGCAGGCCGCGCTGGTTATCTCACAAGATACGCTCAATATCGTGCGCTCACGATTGGCGGCGGGGGATGCCAGTGAAATTGAGTTGTTGCAGGCGCAACAAGCCCTGTTGGAGCGCCAGAATCAGTATCAAAATTTGGAACAACAGCGGGAAGCTGCACGTAATGCTATGGCATTGCTGTTTAACCGTGCGCCTGATTATCGTCAGGCCGAGCGCAAATCTTTGGATTTACAGCAACAGGTGGCGATAGCGGAAAGTGTGCCATTACAAGTCATTGCTCAGCGCCCAGATGTGCAGGCCGCCGAGTGGCGCTTGCGCGCGGCATTAGCCGGTTCGGATGTGGCGAAACTGAATTTCTACCCGACACTCTCTTTGGGCGCGACGCTGGATGCCGGGAGTGCGGTATTTTCACAGTGGTTTAGCAACCCGAGCAGAACACTCAGTGCCAACAGCGCATTGCCTTTCTTACAGTGGAACACTGTGCAGCTCACCATCGACCAGTCAAAGCTGGATGTGAAATTGGCAGCGGTAGATTTTCGCAGCAAGGTTTACAGCGCGCTTAAAGATGTCGATGACGCAATGACGGCGCGGCTGAGTTATCAGCAACAAAAACAAAATCAGTGGCAGAACCTGCAACTCAGTCAGCGCCGGCTCAGCCTGACGAACAGCCAATATCAAGCCGGTGCCATTTCATTTCAGACCTTACTGGATGCGCAGGATGCCCTGCTGACCAGTGAAACCAGTTTGCTTGAACTTCAATATAACTATCTGAATGCCACCATGAAATTATGGTTAGCACTGGGTGGCGGTGTTGATAACAGCAGGGACAGTAAAGGAATTAAATCATGACGAATACAGTTAAACAGCGCCGGGTTGTTGTCACCGGTTACGGCAGTGTGACACCGATGGGCATGACAGCGGAGCAAAGCTGGGCCGCCATTATGGATTACAAATTGGGTTATCGTTATTACGATAAATCTGAGCAGGGGATCAAATCGCGCTTTTTTGGCCTGCTGGATGCTGAACCTAATCTGAAGTCAGTTCCTGCCGCCATTCGCCGCCGTCTGCCGCGTTATGCCCGACTGGCACTGGCCGCCGCCCGAGACGCGATGGCGATGGCATTCGCTGAGAAATCAGTGGCGGATTATTATGATTTGCTTGATTGCGGCACCATCATTGGCAGCGGCTGGGCCGGTCAGGATGAAACTCATGATAACTATGAAGGTTATCTGGAAACCGGGCTGGGCACACCGTTCGGCTGTTTCTTGTCGATGCCGAATGCCGGTACTGCTGCATGCAGTTTGTATTGGGGATTGCGAGGCTACCAGAATTCACCCATTGCCGCCTGTGCGACTGGCACTATCGCCATTGGCGATGCATTTGAAATCATCCGCAGCGGGCGAGCGTCCATGATGTTGGCAGGGGCTGGCGAATCTCTGCGCAGTGATGCGGCAGTATGGAATATTGATATTTTAGGTGCATTGGCGCGCGAGCAAGAAGATGCCAGTAAAGCCAGTTGCCCATTCAGTCTGGACCGAAATGGTTTTGTTCTCTCCGAAGGGGCGGCGGTGTTGTGCCTGGAAGAGCGCGAAGGGGCCATCGCCCGCGGTGCCAATATTCTTGGTGAAATTAAAGGTTACGGTAACTATTCCGATGCATTTGATTTCACCGCACCTGCGGAAGATAAAGTGGCTCGGGTCAAAACTATCCAGCATGCCTTGCAGCAAGCGGGTTTGTGCGCTGACGAGATTGATTACGTGAATTTGCACGGCACCTCGACTCAGCTTAACGATCTGAATGAAACTCAAGCAATTAAACAGGCCTTTGGTGAAGCGGCTTATACCACGCCACTGTCCAGTACCAAATCTTATTCTGGGCATTTAATTGCGGCTGCGGGCAGCTTTGAATCCATTATTTGTTTGCAAGCGCTTGCACATCAGATGATGCCCGCGACCTGCAATCTGAAAAATGCTGATCCGCAATGTGACCTTGATTACATCAGCGAAGGGCATCGGCCAAAAGCTTTGCGTAACACGCTAAACCTGAGCTTTGGCTTTGGTGGGGCGAATGCCGCATTGGTTATTGGGCTGGATTGAATATGATTTGTCACTACAACTACAGCCTTAGTGATGCAGAACGCTGGGCTGAATTTTCCGGTGATTACAACCCGATTCATTTTGATCTGCAACATGCGCAGCATTTGGGTCTGCAACAACTAACCGTCCACGGGATGCGCGCGATGCTGGATATTAAATATCAGCTCAGCACCGCGTTATTACCGGCATTACCGCCGGCAGAATTTCTGCGTTTTAACGCCAGATTACGCCAACCCGTACAATGTCATACCTCATATCAACTGCAAGTCGGAGAAGCGGCAGGGCAGGCGAGCGGTAATCTGATTGATGTTGGCAGCGGTGAAAGTTGTTTTACCGGCAAGCTGCGCAGTGCGCCAACATTGGTGCAGGCCGACCATGAACAATGGGCTTCTTTGACGGCGGATGACGTTTTTCAATTGAGTCAGAAATTCTCGGGCGATGCATCGCAACCAGCTGAATGCTGGGGATTTTTTGATGCGCTATTGTTTAAACTGCTGGTGGCCGCGCCGCAAACACTGGCAACCGCCAAACAGGTGTTACCGGGGATTGAAGCCGAGACTCTGATTGACGTTTTCAAGTATGTGCCGGTTATCCAGACTCATCATGATGTGCATTTTAGTGCGGATTTACTGCGCATTAATAACCCGAATATATTTGTCCGCAGTGCATTGCACTACGCCATCGAACCGACATTGATCGTCGGCAACCCTGATGATGGCTGGGTCTTGCGTGCGGCTATTGCGGCCCGTTCAGCTTTAGGGCCATTAATTACCACAGCTGTAACATTGAAAACGTGGCCGTTAGCCGCGCATTAAAAAAGGATAAGACCATGGAAAAGTATCAACACGTTTATGACACCGTATGTGAAATGTTGTGTGACGCCAAAGACTTAGAAATGTCGGCATTGTCGCCAGATATGCCACTGCACCAGTTAAAACTCGACAGCCTCGATTATGTTGAACTGATGGTGTTGGCAAAACGTGAATTTGGCGCCACGCTAAATGCTGAGATGTTTATGGAAAGCCCAGACATGACTTTAGGTGAGCTTTGCCAGAAGTTGGCCGAGCAGAAGAAATAATATTATGAGCAGGCAATGGGTGTTAATTACGGGGGGTAGCCGTGGCATTGGCCGCGCATTGGTCGAAGAACTGGCCAAAGAGTGGGATGTTGTTTTTACCTGGCGCAATGGCGAACAGCAGAGCCGTGATGTCATTGATAGCTGTGAAGGGCTACCCGGTATGGTGACCAGCTATCGCTGTGACGGCAGCAATGAAGCGGATGTTGATACGCTGGCACCGCAATTGTTAGAAAAATATGGCCCACCCGGCGCGGTCATTCATAACGCGGGCATTACCGGTGATAGCTTACATATCCAGCAAAATGGTGATAACTGGCGCAATGTTTTGGACACCAATCTTAATGCTATTTTCTACTGGAATAAGCATGTATTGCCGCAAATGATGATGCAGGGCGAGGGGGCAGTTTTGTTGATGTCTTCAGTGACCGCAATCAAAGGCAATATTGGGCAAAGCGCGTATGGCGCCAGTAAAGCGGCAATGATGGGTCTTGGCCGTTCGCTGGCACTTGAGATGGGGCGCTTTAATATTCGGGTGAACTGCTTGCTACCAGGGGTTATCGACAGTGATATGACCCGCGATATGCCTCCAGAGGCCTTAAAAGGATTACGTAAACAGATCCCATTACGACGTTTGGGTAATGCGCAAGAAGTTGCTCGTGTCAGCGCCTTTATGATAGGCAATGACAGCCGCTATATGACCGGCCAATCCTTAGTGTTAGATGGCGGATTAACGGCTTAAAGTGATAAGAGTTGCCATGGACGGCAATTAAATTGCAAGGCTACAGAATTGCCAGCCCTGTGAGCTGGCAGACAGAAATGACTTATTCGGAAATATTCCATTTATGGGCTAATGTGGATTTTGTCTTGCCATTCAGCCACTGATTTACTTCACTGAGTAACGGCTGATTATCTTTCGCCATCATATACACTTTATAACTGCCTGTGCCGGGTAATATTTCCGGAGTCGCGACGCAAAATACGCCCGGTTCTTTGCTTTGGTAATAATCCCCTTCGATTAAGTCAGTAAACATAATATCTGCACTGTGATCTCGGACACCCTGCAAATTAGCCACGTTATCTTTAGTGCGGATGATTTGTGCTTGTTTGATATTAGTATCGACAAAAGACTGGTTAGTCCCTCCCGGATTGACAATAACTTTCACTGTTTCACGGTCAATAGATTCTAACGTGGGGAATTTTTTGGATTGCTGACAATTGGCTAAAGCAATTTTGCCATTCTTAACCACTGGGCTGGATAATGCGAATTGTGCTGCACGCCCGGGCGTTTGAGTGACACCGCCCATGGCAATATCAAATTTGTCTGCCGCTAAGTCGTCAGACAGAGTTGGCCAACTACTGGCTACAAAATTGACTTTTAACTTTAGGCTTTCACCTAGGGATTTTGCCATATCAATATCGTAGCCTACCAATTGGCCCTGTTTATCGTGAAAGGCTAAAGGCGCGTAGTCACCGGGAACACCAATACGCAATTCTCCGCTTTGTTTAATTTCTTGCCAGCTTTTCGCCAACACTTGTTGACTACTGATTAATGCCAAAATCATCATTCCCAGAGGTAACTTTTTCATTTTCATCCCTTTTTTATTATGAAATTCAAAATGAGAATAACGTGATGTCGTATTTTTAACCAATGGTTTTATTGGTGAATAAAAAATGGGCTTCCCGCGTGACCACGAGAAGCCCTATATCAGACTCTTTACTTAGAAATTAACTCGGAAGCCGATGTTGGCCATCACAGGTGACTCGACATTTGTGCCCTTGCGATAATTGGCTTCAGCATAAACCGTAGTTTGCTTGGTCAGGTTAACATCCATGCCCAACCCATATTTAGCTGTATTACCAGAAAAATCATTATTAAAATCATTAGCCTGGTTAATCGTCACTGTATTGGATGTAATAAACTCTCGTTCAATCGCAACTTTAGCGTAAGGGCGAATAATCGCGCCATTTTTCAGATCAAATTTCGTCCCAACGTGGGTCCCTAATTCGCCTTTGGCTGACCGATTATTATCAATATTCGCCTTCATACCATTGTTGAGCGCAATATCTTTGTCCTGTGCAGTGAAATAACTGGCACGAGCATAGGGTTCTACAAACCAATTATCAGAAAGTTTGTAATGGTAACCAGCCTCAAGTGACCCGCCCACAGCATTTTGGTTGTAATCACTTTGTACTGAACCGCCGTTCGTCATATTTGCATTTAGTGAGTTCTTAAAGCGGTTAGCTTTAAGAACAGTATCAATATAATAGCCGCTGTTATCAAAATAACTGCCATAAGCACCCAGGCTGTAACTATCAATCGAACTGTTTCCACCACGGGCATGTTTTACGCGGTTATTGCTATAAGAGGTAAAACCGCCTAAGACTAATTGGCCAGAAGACAAACCAAATATTTTATCGGCACCTATTTCAAAGCCATCTTGCTGTAAACGATATGCAGCATCATGTGCGGCACTGACGCGAGTATTATTGGTCAAATAGCGGCCCCAAACACTGGCGTTATCACCTTTACTGTTATTTAAATCACCTTTACGTAAGCGCAAATTCTGTAATTCGCCATCAAAAATAAACTGGTTTGCTGAGGCCATACTTAATACCGCATCAGTGGATGGTGTTGTCTTCATTCCTGTTTCTGGTGTTGGCTCAATAGGTGTTACAGGCACTTCCGGCTCTACAGGGGTTACAGGCACTTCAGGTTCAAGACCCGCATCCAAAGTGCTGCCTAAATACCATAAGTTTCCCCCGGCCCGCGCCGAGTTATCCCATTTTTTCAAGCCGTAGACATAGGTGCCACCATCAATTTCAGTAATGTTGGCACCGGTGAATGAGGCGAGAGTGAATTGTGCATGACCACTGAGATCGTGAATAAGGTCCAATGTAGTTTCGCCTGGCGCGGTTATCTCAGCTCCTGAATCATTTACCATCACCTTGTGCGAGCCGCTGGCATTCGCGATAGTGACAAAGTTACCTTTGCCTTCAGCAATAGACGTATTGAACAGGAAAGAACCTGAGCCAGAAAGCGTCCCAATATTTAATGAAGTATAATTACTGCCAGTACCTGACTGGAATGCAACCTCACCTCCATTCAAAATTAAATCATCAACAGTTGCAGAGGCATTATTAGACGCATTATATCGCACCACTAAATGGGTATTTTCACCATTAAGAACGACATTTTGTGCATAAGCGCCATTGGTTTCAGCCGTATCAAGATAAACAGAGGCCGCATTATTGACTTGTGTTAACCCAGTTAATTTTCCTCCGGCCCGAACCCAAGAGTAAGCATTATCAAATAAGGTCGTATCTTGTGACTCTCCGCCAGCGTAAATATTCTGGTAAGAGGTGTTTTTAAATATTGCAGCGCTAGCGAGCCCGGTGTCATCAATACGCTGGTAGGCCTTATCGTAAAATATTGCATCAACACTATGACCATTGGCTGCGACAACCTGACGGCTGGAATCTACAAATTCAGAATTATACGATGTGGCTTTGGTATCCCAGTTTTTTGACTCGTCTTTCCTGCCCCATAACATTTCATAAGACGTATCTTGATAGCGGCTATTAGTAATGTACGGGTCGAACTCAATACTGCCATCCTCGGCAGTCTCAGTATAAGTATTCCCATTCATTGCGAATTGTGTGGAAACCACTACTGCGGAATTACCTTTAGCAATAGTTTGGTCTGCCGATGTCATTACCCACATCAAGCTATTATTTAGTGTGGTATTTTCCGCCCGACCTTCATAGGTTGCACCGCCTTGATAATGGGTGCCAGTGATAGTGAAACGGCTATTGTTGACCTCGGTATAGCGAATAGTGCCTAGGGCTACTGCGCTAGAGAAATAATCATGAGGTTTATATAATTCATATCCTTCGCCATTAAAGATAAAATGGTGATCTTCTGTCCCGGCTGTTACGCCATCGCCTAGAGAAATACTGTGAAATTCGCCAGCCCCAGATTTTGTTTGTTCGCAAATATCAGTGACGGTATAGCCTACACAAGGCGCTGCAGTGACGCTTGCTGTACTTGCTGCGTAAATAATAGATGAAATAGCAATGCTCAGATAGGTTCTTTTTATATGGGTATTCATTACGGTAAGATTCCTGGTTATTCTATGAATTCACTGGTGTTTACGTATTCTCATTTGATACGTTATTATTTGGAGGTATTTATTAATTTCATGCGCAGGATTCATAACTAATATAATTATGGGTATTTGGGATGATTTATAAATTCAAATTAATGAATATTGATATCACTAAATCAGTGGGGAGATAGTAACAAACTAATTTATGGCCGGGTATGGGAACCCATTCCCATATTTGTAGGAAAATTCTTAGGCTGGTGTGAGGATGATCCAGATCAATTTAACTGTATTCAGGCTGAGCTTAATTTAGCACAGTTATATTAAGGACTATTTTTGATATGTATTGGGTAGGGAATATCCGCAGTTAAACGACGCCACGGATATTTTTTTTCTATGACATCTTGTTATTGATGTGTAATATATTCTCCGGTAAGGCTTTCGAGGAAAGCAACAATATCTTTAATATCTTGTGGTGGCAGGCTGGTACCCGCCTGATATTTCAACATCATTTCAACTGCTTGATTTAAATCTTCGGCTTGAGCATCGTGGAAATAAGGCGCTGTCAAAGCCACGTTACGTAGGCCCGGAGTTTTAAAACGGTGCTTATCGCGAGGATCTTTGGTGACATTAAAGCGCCCGTGATCATCGGCCGTGAGATCTTTTGGCCGGTCAGCAAAATAATTACCTTTTAATCCCATCAGCTCATAGGATTGCCCGCCAATATTCTTACCTACATGGCAGGTGTCACATTTATTTTTTTGGAATAGTGCCAGACCGTTTTTTTGGCTAGCCGTTAGGGCATTGGCATCACCTTTCAAATAGCGGTCAAAAGGACTATTTGGTGTGGTTAGTGTTTTCTCAAATTCGGCAATAGCATCAGTGATAGTGTGTTCGGAATAGCCTTGCGGATAAACTTGAACAAATTCCTGTGTGAGTTGCGCATCCTGTTGCAGTTTACTAATGATCTCATCCCACGACGCTGATGCCATTTCCACCGGATTTAATGGGGGGCCTCCGGCCTGCTGTTGTAAATCAACGGCGCGGCCATCCCAGAATTGATTCACATTGAATACGGCATTGAATACTGTCGGCGCATTAATTCCGCCTTTCTGACCATTAACACCGGTTGAAGTTGCCAGATTATCGACTCCACCTTTTGAGAGCAGATGGCAGCTGGCGCAAGAAACGGTGTTATCACTGGACAAACGCGGGTCATGGAATAGACGGGAACCCAGTGCTACTTTTTGATTGTCGACGGGTAATGTATCTGGCAGCGGTTGCAATGTCAGGTGTTGCATGTCACTGCTGCTATTGGAAGGGTAGTATTCCGCTCGCTGTGATTTAACCCAATCGAGAATTTGGTTTCTTTCTTGGGTATTAATACCTGAAGACCAGTGCAAAACAGCAAAACGTTGTGGTGGCATTTGTTCGCGAACAATAGCCGATTCGATTTTAGCTAAATCTGCTTCGGGTACAGCGCGATTTTCTTTAATTGCCAGTAAGGTCGGTTCCAGTGAGAAATATTGGCTACCTTGCTGAATATCGTAATCCATTAGTTGTTTTACCCCCGGAATGGCGGCATAAAACGGCAAGGAGGCACTGCTAGTGTGACAATAATCGCAGCCCTTTTGATAAAACAGATTACTGATCTGTTGATGGGATATTTTTGTGTTGCTCACTGAGGAGATTGCAACGTCGGTTAATTGTTTTTCCTCGCTGATTAATGTCTTACTGCGTGCGTTATCTGCCATGTAAATATAACCCGCTACACCCAGATAACCTGCAACTACCAATATTCCTCCGCCAATTAGCCATTTTCTTATCACAGCAGCACTCCTTTGTTGTGTGGAAAGCGATAAGTCGCTTTCACATTGATGGTTTTATCCTGTTAATAACCCTATTTATAAAGTGGAATTATCTCTGGCCTGTGCTGAGTGATGGTTGACCTTTATCAAGCTAGTAGGGCAGCTTTGCCTATCGTTGAGATAGCCTCGGTCTATTGATGATGAAGGAGTGGCTCAACATAAAAATAGCGAGTAGCAACAACAGACACTGTTTGGTCAGATTTTGTGATGTCTGACACTCTCCTCCCAGTTCATCGTGATGCTGCTCACAATAATTTATGCATTTGCCCAAAAAACCCTGCTTTTTTAGCCTTTTTTGCAGCCAATTTCCTAATGACTAATTCACCGTTATCTCCAATACTGGTTGAGTGAAATAACATTCCATTTTAAAAGATCTGACGTTCTAATAATTTAGGTGATTAAAACATTATTAAAAATAAGGGATTAGTTTTTCGAACTCACAGGGATAGCGACCTTTTAGTCAGAAAAAATCAGTGAAGTGACTCCTGAGCTGACTGAAATCAGATGAACTTTAAAGGCAGGTAATCAGGTGAAAATAATATCCGTAGATGTAACCGTTTTTTCTTATCCAACCCGCCGTGTTTCCGATTCCGCAGGGCATTCGCATCCCGGAGAGGAATCACTGGCCAAAATGGCCATGCTGACTTTGATCACAGATGAAGGTGATTGTGGTTATGCATTTGCACCACCGGAAGTGATTCGTCCGCACATTATCAACAGCTTCTTTAAAAAAGTCTTGATAGGGCAGAACCCATTTGATCGCGAGCGGTTGTGGAATGATTTGGTGCATTGGCAGCGGGGCAGTGCCAATCAGTTAACCGACCGGGCGCTGGCGATTGCCGAGCAGGCCATCTGGGATCTGCTGGGGCGCAAGTTAGGCCAGCCGGTTTATAAATTGCTGGGTGGGTATCGCGACAAAGTATTGGCCTATGGCAGCACCATGTGTGGTGATGAGCTCGTTGGGGGGTTATCCACGCCGGATGAATATGCGCGCTTTGCTGAGCAGTTGGTCGCGCGTGGTTATAAGGGTATCAAGCTGCATACCTGGATGCCACCGGTCTCCTTTGCGCCAAGTCCACAAATGGATGTTCGGGCGTGTGCGGCGGTGCGCGAAGCTGTCGGGCCTGATATTGCGCTGATGCTGGATGGTTACCATTGGTATAGCCGTAGTGATGCACTTTATATTGGCCGCGAATTACAAAAGTTGAATTTCAGTTGGTTTGAAGAGCCGATGGAAGAACAAAGTATGGCGTCTTATTGTTGGCTGAGAGAAAACCTACAAATTGACATTGTTGGGCCGGAAAGTCTGGCGGGTAAATACTTTAGCCGTGCTGATTGGGTGAAAGCAGGCGCTTGCGACATTTTACGTGCCGGTGTTCAGGGCGTGGGCGGGATTACCCCTTGCCTGAAAGTGGCGCATTTAGCTGAATCTTTCGGTATGGATTGTGAAATCCACGGTAATGGCGCGCCTAATCTGGCGGTCGTCGGGGCTATCCGTAATTGCCGTTGGTATGAGCGCGGGCTGCTGCATCCATTCCTCGATTACGATGAGCCAGCCGCTTATCTAAATAGCATCATTGATCCGATGGACAACGATGGCTATGTCTCCTTACCGACCCGTCCGGGACTCGGCGAGGATATTAATTTCGACTATATCGAAGCTCATACCCTTCATTCTTGATGCAGCCTGATATTCGCTGCAACACCAAGGACTTAAGGGAAATATAACATGTGGTATCGACCTATAAAAACAAGCATTCAGATCTAGCCTTTTCTTACTGGAGATGGTCCATGAACGCGATAATAATAGTTAGAACACTCCTCCTTACCCTACTGATCACACTGACGTCGACTGGCGTCAGTATGGCCAAAACACCCGATGACCAACTGATTGTTGGCATGAATATGAATAACTTACTGTCACTCGATCCTGCGGCGATGACGGGTAATGATGCAGTTTCAATCATTGTTAATATGTATGACTCGTTGGTGGAATTAGATTCACACACTCCCAGCAAAGTTTTGCCGGGCGCGGCGACAGAGTGGAAAATCAGTGATGACGGCAAATTAATTACCTTTACCTTGCGCGATGGTATGAAGTTCCACTCAGGTAACCCGGTGACAGCAGCCGACTTTGCCTGGTCAATGAACCGCCTGATGCACCTGAATTTGGCACAAGCGACTACGTGGAAATCCTACGGTTTTACCGCCGAGAATGTGGAGCAATTGATTCGTGCCAAAGATCCACTCACCGTGGAAATTGAGCTACCGAAACCGACCGACCCGAAACTGGTGATTTATTCACTGGCGACCTTAGGCAGTGGGTCGATTCTGGACCGCGCCACTGTCATGCAAAATGAGAAAAACGGCGACTGGGGTAATGGTTGGCTAACAACCAATGAAGCCGGTTCTGGCCCCTTCAAGTTGGATGTCTGGCAGGCGAAAGATGTTTTGCGTATCAGCCGAGTAAACGATTATTGGCAGGGTGATGCAAAAATGAAGCGAGTGATATTCCGCCATATGACGGAGTCACAGGCGCTGAGATTAATGATAGAAAAAGGGGATATTGATATTGCCAGCGGCATGTCTGTGCCTGATATCAACGCACTGAAAAATAACCCTGAAATCCAAGTAGACGAAGTGCAGCGCGGCACCATTTATTATGTGGCCATGAGCTTGAAAGAACCGCATTTTGCCAATCCGAAAGTGCGCGAAGCGGTCCGCTATTTAATTGATTATGATGGAATTAATAAAACCATAATGCCGGGTTATGGGATTTTCCATCAACGCCCAATCCAGAAAGGAATGGATGTCACACTGCCGGATCCGGGCTATAAACTCGATATAGAAAAAGCCAAAGCATTATTAGCGCAAGCGGGTTATCCAGACGGCTTCACCACGACCCTACGGGTGTTGTCAGATCCGCCATTTATCAATGTTGCGACTTCGGTGCAATCCACTCTAGCCCAAGCGGGGATTCAGGCCAAAATACTGACCGGCACAGGTAACCAAGTCTATGGCGCAATGCGTGATCGGCAGTTCGACATGCTCGTCGGCCGTGGCGGTGGCGGTGTTGACCCGCATCCACACTCCAGCCTGCGTTCAATTGCTTATAACCCGGATAACAGTGATGCCGCCAAGTTGACCAACTTCCAAGGCTGGCGTACCTCTTTCTACGATAAACAACTGAATGATTTGATTGATAACGCATTAATCGAGAAAGACCCGGCCATACAAAAGCAAATGTATGTTGAAGTTCAGGAGCGCTATGACGCTCTGTTCCCAGCCATTTTGCCGATGTCACAAATGGTTGATTCGGTTGTTGTGCGCAAAGATATCGTCGATTACGTGCCGCACCCATCAACCACTACCCGCCTGCTACAGGTGTATAAGCAGCGATAATTCCCTGCACGTAACCTAAACCGTGGGCAGAGTATCGTGTGCTTTGCCCGTTTCGGGAGGATAGCATGAAGGTTTCAGACTGGTTTGCACCGCATGGTATTGCGCGGCGTTTATCCAAGCGCTTTTTGCAGGTGGCCGTGACCCTATTTGGCTTATTGATTCTGACTTTTATTATTGGTCGGGTGATGCCGATTGATCCGGTGTTGGCGATTGTAGGCCAGGATGCGGATCAAAGTACTTATCAACAGGTTTATCTGCAATTGGGGCTGGATAAACCATTATGGGCACAGTTCTTTATCTACTTTAACTCCCTCATCCACGGAGACCTCGGCAATGCTTTGCTGACTGGCCGGCCGGTAGTCGATGACATTATCCGCGTGTTCCCAGCCACCATCGAGTTGGCAACTATGGCGATTCTGGTCGGCGCGGGCCTCGGTATCCCATTAGGGGTGATGGCGGCAGCACGACGCGGTAAATTTGCTGATTATATGGTGCGTTTTATTAGCCTGGCCGGTTATTCAACCCCCATTTTCTGGGTGGGGATGATGGGTTTACTGGTGTTCTACGCTTGGCTTAACTGGGTCGGCGGTGCCGGACGGGTAGATATGGCCTATGACGGTTTAGTCGATCGCCGCACCGGATTATTGCTGATTGATTCCGCACTGGCGGGTGAATGGGAGGTATTTCGCAGCGCCGTTAACCACCTATTGCTGCCCGCCACTATTCTGGGATTCCACTCATTGGCTTATATCAGTCGCATGACCCGCAGCTTTATGCTGGCGCAGTTATCACAGGAATACATTATTACCGCCAAAGTGAAAGGTTTGTCTGAGTTTCAGGTGTTATGGGGCCATGCCTTCCGCAATATTTTGGTGCAATTACTGACTGTGGTGGCGCTGGCTTACGGTTCATTACTGGAAGGCGCGGTATTGATTGAAACCGTCTTCTCCTGGCCCGGTTTTGGTTCTTATTTGACGGGCAGCTTATTGCTCGGCGACATGAACGCGGTGATGGGCTGTGTCTTATTGGTTGGACTTATCTTTGTTTCACTGAATTTACTGTCCGACATGCTCTATCAGATCTTTGACCCGAGGACGAATCAATGATGCTTTCCTCTGAACCCGATAATGTCGTAGCGCGTCCTGAAGTGAAAACTCAGGGCTGGAAGCGCGGGCTACGGCGGGTCGTTAATTTCTTCCATACCTTAATGCGAAATCCACTGACCGCCATTGGCGTGTCTATTATCGGTTTGTTGTTAGTCGTGGCTTTTTTTGCCCCGTGGTTAGCCACCCATGACCCGTTGGCGCAGGATCTCGGCAATGCATTGCAAGCCCCGGGGAGTCAACACTGGTTTGGCACGGATGAGTTTGGCCGTGATCAATACAGCCGGCTGATTTATGGTGCGCGCACCACTTTATATATTGTGGCTCTGGTGTCAGTGACTGTCGGGCCCATTGGGTTGCTACTCGGTGTGGTTGCCGGTTACTTCGGGGGGAAGGTCGATAGTATCTTGATGCGCATTACCGACATTTTCATCTCGTTTCCCAGTTTGGTTTTGGCACTGGCGTTCGTCGCCGCTTTAGGCCCAGGTCTGGAGCATGTGGTTATAGCAATAACATTGACCGCTTGGCCGCCAATTGCTCGCCTGGCACGGGCTGAAACACTCTCTTTACGCAATGCGGACTTTGTCTCGGCAGTGAAATTGCAAGGCGCATCGCCACTGCGTATTTTACTGCGCCACATTGTTCCCCTGTGCCTGCCGTCGGTCATTATCCGAATCACGATGAATATGGCCGGAATTATTTTGACCGCTGCGGGGCTCGGTTTCCTCGGTTTGGGGGCTCAGCCGCCGGATCCGGAGTGGGGCGCGATGATCTCCAGTGGGCGTCGTTACATGATGGAGTGCTGGTGGCTGGTTACTATTCCTGGTTTGGCGATCTTGCTCAACAGTCTGGCATTTAACTTCTTAGGAGATGGCCTACGTGACATTCTCGACCCCAGAACAGAATAAATCAGTGCCCTTGTTGGAAGTGGATGACCTGCGGGTCAGCTTCGTCAATGGTAAACAGGTGACTGATGCGGTGCGCGGAGTTTCATTCGCGCTTGGCAAAGAGAAACTGGCGATTGTGGGGGAGTCCGGCTCAGGGAAATCCACCGTGGGACGGGCGCTACTTAAATTGCACCCGGCCAGTGCGCAGATTCATGCCAATACATTGCGCTTTGCAGAAGTGGATTTACTGCACGCCAGTGAAGCGAAAATGCGTGAAGTGCGCGGCAAGCGGATGTCGATGATTATGCAAGATCCCAAATATTCACTGAACCCGGTGGTCTGTGTCGGTGATCAAGTGGCAGAGGCTTATCTGGCGCACCATAAAGTGTCGCGTCAGGAGGCTCGGGAGCGGGTGTTATCCATGTTCGAAGTGGTGCGTATTCGCCAACCGCAGCGGGTATATAACCTGTATCCACATGAAGTTTCTGGCGGTCAAGGGCAACGGATCATGATTGCTATGATGCTTATCACCGGGCCGGAAATGGTGATCGCCGATGAGCCCACCTCGGCACTGGATGTATCGGTGCGGTTGCAAGTGTTGGCGATGCTGGATGATTTAGTACAAGAGCGTGGGTTGGGGCTGATTTTTATTAGTCATGATATCAATCTGGTACGTAGTTTCTGCGACCGTGTGCTGGTGATGTATGCCGGTCGGGTGGTGGAGTCTATTGCCGCTTGTGATCTTGATAATGCGCAGCACCCCTATACCCGTGGCTTGCTCAATGCACTGCCGGATCTGAACAATCGCCGCGATCGTTTACCGGTGATGGTGCGCGACCCCGCTTGGATGAATGGTTAAGGAGTCTGTTATGTCTGCAAATTCGATGATTGAAATCAATAACCTTAACCTTATCTTTGGCGAGGGTAGCCAGCAAAATCAGGTGCTATTTGATGTGAATTTAGCGGTGAACGACGGCGAAATTTTTGGTTTAGTGGGGGAGTCTGGATCGGGTAAAACTACGGTGCTGAAATGCCTCGCGGGGTTATTTAACCATTGGACAGGGCAGCTAACGTTGAACCAAATTCCTCTGGCGCACCGAATTGAACGCGACCGGTGTCGTCATGTCCAGATGGTGTTCCAAGACCCATATGGTTCGCTACACCCGCGGCATACTATCGAATACATCCTCTCGGAGCCGCTCATTATTCATGGTATAGGGGATCGTGACCAACGGATTGACAGTATTTTGGCGAAAGTGGGCCTTAACAATCAGTTTCGTCAGCGTTACCCGCATCAGCTTTCCGGCGGGCAGCGCCAGCGGGTGGCTATCGCGCGGGCGTTAATCCTTGAGCCGCGTGTTTTGCTGCTGGATGAACCCACTTCGGCACTGGATGTGTCAGTACAGGCTGAAATTCTAAATTTGCTGGCGGAGTTACAGCAGCGGGAGAAGCTCACTTATTTGATGGTAACTCATGATCTGGGCGTTATCGCGCATCTGTGTCACCGCGTTGCAGTGATGCAACATGGTCGAATATTGGAAACTCTGAATACCGCAGATTTAACCACCGACTGCGAAAAAACGGCCTATACCCATATGCTGGTGGATGCCAGCCGTCAGTACAGCCGAGACTTGGCGCAGAAAGCGGCCCAAATGTCATAATATTCTCGGGCGCTTGTGTTAAGGAGCGCCTAATTTTCAAGATTCTTCAGCCATCTTCTTTAGCCACTGAATAAAAGCATTAATTTTAGGCCACTGCCGGTCAGAAAGGGTCGAGATATAGTAGCGCTGCTCACACCTCACCTCCATGCCGGTGAACGGCATAATCAACTCTTGGTTTTCCAACCGTTTGGTCACCAGTTTTTTGCGCCCCATGGCAACGCCCACATGATTAATAGCGGCAATAATTGCCAAATCGGAGCGGTCAAAGCCCATACTGCGCTGCATAGGGTCGATATCAAAACCTGCTTGTTGGCTCCAGGTATTCCACTCGCGACTGTCGGAATCATAACTCCAGGCTTGCCGGTCATGCAGCAAAGTACATTGCCGCAGATTATTCAAATTGCCATAAAGCTGGTGTTTTTCTGCATATTCCGGGCTGCATACCGGCACCATTGATTCATCCATCAAGTGTTGGTAGGACAATTTTTCCGGTGTTTTATCATCAAAATAAATAGCCAAATCAATGCCGCCACCTTGGAAATTGACATTCTCATTACCAGTCAGAATATTCAGGCTGATGGCGGGATAGTGATGGGCGAAATCGGCCAGTTTGGGCACCAACCAACATTGGGCAATTGAGGGGCGAGAATAAACTGTGAGAGTGCCAGACAATTCCTGATTCTTTATTTCCAGAATCTCCTGATTAAGATATTCCAATGAAGATTTCAGTACCCAAAATACCCGTTCGCCCTCACTGGTAAGCTCGACTTTGCGATGAAAACGCTGGAACAGTTTGAAGCCTAATTCCTCTTCGAGGCTATTAATCCGGTGACTAACGGCACTGGGGCTAATTGATAACTCATCGGCTGCCAGTGCAAACGAGCTATGTCGCGCGGCAATTTCAAATGTGTAGAGTTTAGACAACTGATAGCCATTCAATAATTTATTGCGGGTGATATAGCTTTTTCCTGGGTACATAGCAGCTTCTCAAACACTCTTATTTGTCTAAATAGCATACCGCAATGGTTAGCAAAATACGCGCTTAGGGTTATCTAATGTGATGCAAGTCTGAGTTACCTACAAAACTTTGACCAATATTGCATGTTTGATTCAATCTGGCTCATCTGAAAGCTGTTTATTATCATTTGTCAGCACCGGCTAATTCTTATTCAATGATGGCAGAACTTATTATTAGAAGAGGTTGGCTATGGACTCACAAATATGGGTAGTGGGGACGTTATTAACGAGCATCATTATTATTATTTTCACCATTGTAAAACTGAAAATACATCCTTTCCTTGCACTACTATTAGCCAGTTTTTATGTCGGATTATTAATGGGCATGAACCCGCTGGAAATGGTGAATTCCATTGAAGGCGGAATTGGCGGCACTTTGGGCTTCCTGGCGGCAGTGATTGGGCTGGGGACTATCTTAGGGAAAATGATGGAAATATCCGGTGCAGCTGAGCGCATCGGTATCACCTTACAGCGCTGCCGCTGGCTATCACCGGATGTCACCATGGTGCTGGTTGGGTTAATTTGCGGTATCACCCTGTTTGTTGAAGTGGGTGTTGTCTTATTGATTCCATTAGCATTTTCCATTGCGAAAAAAACCAATACATCACTACTGAAATTAGCCATCCCGCTGTGTACGGCGTTGATGGCGGTGCATTGCGTGGTGCCGCCACATCCGGCGGCTATGTATGTGACCAATGCTTTAGGCGCTGATATTGGTACTGTGATTGTCTACGGGCTGGTCGTTGGGTTGGCCGCGTCATTAATCGGCGGGCCATTGTTCTTGCGTCTTGTGGGTAAGCGACTGCCCTTTAAAACCGTACCGCCAGCATTCTCTGAAGTGAAAGTGCGTAATGAGGACGAATTACCGTCATTAGGTGCCACCTTATTTACTGTATTACTGCCCATTATTCTGATGCTGGCGAAAACAGCCGCTGAGCTGAATATGGAGAAGGGTACGACGGCTTACTTAATATTAGAGTTCATCGGTAACCCGATTACCGCCATGTTTATTGCGGCGTTTGTTGCCTATTACACATTAGGCATCCGACAAAATATGGGCATGAGTACACTGCTGGCAAAAACTGAAGAGAGTTTTTCTTCTATTGCCAATATTCTGTTAATCATCGGTGCTGGTGGGGCATTCAACGGAATATTAAAAGCCAGCGGGCTAGCAGACTCATTAGCGGTGATTTTATCAAATCTGGATATGCACCCGATTCTACTGGCATGGTTGGTGGCGCTGATTCTACATGCAGCGGTTGGCTCTGCGACAGTCGCGATGATGGGGGCAACGGCCATTGTTTCCCCAATATTACCCATGTATCCCAATGTCAGTCCCGAAATTATTACTCTGGCTATTGGCTCTGGCGCAATTGGTTTCACCATTGTCACTGACTCGCTATTCTGGTTGGTAAAACAATATTGCGGCGCAACACTGAGTGAGACATTTAAATATTATACGACCGCGACCTTTATCGCGTCGGTAATAGCATTGGGCACCACTTTCCTACTTTCTTACATCATATGATCGAAAAGAGACATTCTATGAAAAGCACTGAAATTGATAAATTAATTACCGACTATCCTTTGGTCAAAAATCTTATCAATTTAGAGGAGGTTATGTGGTTAAACCCACTGGCGACAACAGTAGATCAGGGGTTACCTTACGTCGGGCTATCGCAACGTGATGTTGCAGATGCCGAAGCTCGATTACAGCGTTTTGCCCCTTATCTGTGTCAGGCATTTCCTGAAACACAGCAGACAAAAGGCATTATCGAGTCTGACATTGTGGCTATCCCAGCCATGCAACATGCTTTGCAACAGCGCTATGGGGTGGAAATTACCGGCCGCCTGCTGTTAAAGAAAGACAGCCACTTGCCGATTTCCGGTTCTATTAAAGCGCGTGGCGGCATTTATGAAGTCTTAACACATGCGGAAAAACTGGCGCTACAAGCTGGCTTATTGGCGGAAACCGATGACTATAGCAAGTTGTTTTCCGATGATTTCCGCAAGTTTTTCAGCCAGTTCCGCATTGCGGTTGGCTCCACCGGCAATCTGGGAATGTCTATTGGCATCATGAGTGCCAAATTGGGATTCAGTGTCAGTGTGCATATGTCAGCAGATGCCCGTGAATGGAAAAAACGCAAATTGCGCGAACATGGCGTCAATGTGGTGGAGTATGCGCAGGACTATGGCGTTGCGGTAGCACAAGGGCGTAAACAGGCGGAATCTGATCCAAATTGCTTCTTTATCGATGATGAAAATTCACCCACTCTATTTTTGGGGTATTCGGTGGCGGGCGGTCGACTGAAAAAACAGTTTGCCGAGCAGCAGATAGTGGTTGATGAAAACCACCCGTTATTTGTCTATCTCCCGTGTGGTGTGGGGGGCGGCCCCGGTGGCGTGGCTTTCGGCTTGAAGTTGGCATTCGGGGACCATGTTCATTGCATTTTTGCTGAGCCGACGCATTCGCCTTGTATGTTATTGGGCGTCTATACCGGTTTGCATGATGATATTTCTGTGCAGGATATCGGCATCGATAATATTACTGCCGCAGATGGTTTAGCCGTAGGACGGGCATCCGGATTTGTTGGCCGCGCCATGGAGCATTTACTGGATGGTTTTTATACCTTAAGTGATGCAGAAATGTATGATTTGCTCGGGCTGCTTAATCGTCATGAAAGTATCCGACTAGAGCCGTCGGCATTAGCAGGAATGCCCGGCCCAGCAAGGGTGAGCAACAGTGCGGATTATTTAAAAAACAAACAGTTAAGCCCGGAAAAAATGCGCAATGCGACCCATCTGGTCTGGGCGACAGGCGGGGGTATGGTGCCGGTTGAGGAGATGGAAAAGTATCTCGCTGCCGCTAAGATCTGATTTTTTTGCGGGCTATTTTTGTGACCCTAAATAATGTGGCTGCCGGTCAAGCTCGACGGGTGGCCTCATCAATTATCACATTGCACAGAAAAAGCGCAAATTTGCACTTTTTCTGTGCGTTTTGGGCATCACGCCAAGTCACTTTCCTGTTCTTCCGCTATTTCCCCCACTCTTCAGCACTGAGTTATAAATAAAAATATTTCTTTAATTACATATTGTTATAAGAAATTCATTCACTTCAACTTTCACTTTATATCAGTTGGCACAGTTCATGCTGATGTCATTGCATTCAAGTTACTTGAATACACTTCACATCACTTTAAATGGGGCGGCAATCATGACACGACGTAAACAGGCGATACCTTTGTGCTGGGCAATGCTGTGTGCTGCCAGCGTATTCTCTGCCACGGCTCATAGCGCAGACTTGCTGGACAAGATTAAAGCTGACAAGGCGATAACTATTGCCACAGAAGCGCGTTATGCGCCTTTTGAGTCAGTAGAAAACGGCAAGATTGTGGGATATGACGTTGATTTAATGAATCATATTTTGCAGAAAAAACTGCCGGGCGTTGAGGTTAAGCAACTTGATTTACCTTTCCAGGGCATTTTGCCTGGCCTTGATGCCAAGAAATTCGATTTTGTCGTCACCGCAGTGACTGTGAATAAGCAGCGCATGGACCACTTCGCGTTTACGGTCCCGATTGCTGAGTCTACCGTGGCGCTGCTGAAACGTGAAAATGATAATTCTATCAATACATTAGATGACTTAAGTGGCAAGGTCGTGGGTTCTCAGGCCGGTTCGGGTCAGCTGCAAGTGCTGCAAGAATTTAATCAAAAACTGAAAGCCAGTGGCAAGCCGGGCATCAAAGAAATCAAACAGTATGTCTCTTTCGACGAAGCCTATGCCGATCTAGCGAACCAGCGTTTGGATGGTGTAGCCCAGTCATTGGCTAACCTTGGCCCACTAATCAAAACCCGCCCGGGAGTCTTTAACACCTTGAAGCCGATGTTAGGGCCGACCACCTATTTTGGTTGGGTTGGGCGCAAGGGGGATGACAGCACGACCTTAGTGAAACTGTTCAGCGACGGCATCAGTGAAGCCAACCGTGACGGCACCATGAAAGCATTGCAACAGAAATGGTTCGGCTTCGTGATGGATGTCCCGGCTGACCAAATGCCGGCACCAAGTTTATAAGAGGGCTGATGATGGGGGAATTTTTCCAATTGCTGAGATCCTGGCTGCCGATGTTGATAGACGGCGCGGTGACAACCGCCTCGCTGTGTATCGTGGCCATTGTTGCCGGTTTTTTTATCGGCGTCGTGATTTACCTGATGGAAAGCGGCCACTCACGATTTGGCAGAGGATTTGCCCGTGTCTATATCAGTTTGTTCCGTGGCACCCCGGTTTTGGCTCAGGTTTTATTGTGTTTTTACTTGCCGGGAGAGCTGGGTTTGTCACTGCCGGGTTATTTGGCGGCAGTGATGGCCCTGACACTCAATACGGCGGCCTATCAATCACAAATCTTGCGCAGTGGTTTTGATGTTATCGCGCCGGGGCAGTTAGAAGCGGCGGCGATGTGTGGATTAAGCTCACGCCAGACTCTGTGGCACATCCAAATTCCGCAAGTATTGCGCCTGACCATGCCGTCACTGATTTCTGAATTAATCGATGTGATTAAGGCCTCAGCAGTGGTGTCAGTGATAGCGATTACTGATTTGATGCGGGTGGGCCAGCAATTGGCCTCGGCGACCTATCGCCCACTAGAGGTTTATGTCGCGATTGCTTTGTCTTATTTGGTGCTGACCAGCTTACTGGCACTGTTAGGTGGTTATGTTGAACGGCGTTGGCACAAGGAGAACCGATGAACGATTTCTTCCTTTATCTGCCAGACTTTGCGCGCGCATTGGGGGTCACGCTAGGGATAAGCATGAGTGCGGCGGTCATCGGGGCCTTCGCCGGGTTTATCTTGCAAGCCGTATGCCGTGATAGCCGTTGGTTGTTTTGGCCGTGGCGCACTTATGTGTGGCTGATTCGCGGCACACCTTATTTGGCGCAGTTGGCGGTGTTTTATTTTGGTTTACCCGCCATTGGCGTGACGTTGAGTGCTATCGAAGCCACGGTAATATCACTGGCCATTTACAGTTCTGCGTATTTTAGCGAAATCTTCCGCACCGCATGGAAAAGCATTGGGCAGGGGCAATTGGAAGCCGCGCAAGTACATGATATTTCAGCCTGGAAAAGCTTTTGGTACATCCAAACACCGCAAGCGTTGCGCTTCAGCCTGCCGTTGCTGGGGAACCAGTTTATTTTGACCATTAAAGAGAGTGCCGTGGCGTCGATTATCACCGTGCCTGAGTTGACGATGACCACCGGGCAGATAGTCGCGAATACCTACACCTACATTGTGCCTTATACCTTGCTGATCCTCAGTTATTGGTTGCTGGCACAAGGTGTCAGTGTTGGTGTGCGCTTACTCAGCCGTCAGGCCATTGAGGGATAATATAATGAGTAACGAACCCATTATTGAATTACGCCATCTGGGTAAATCCTTTGCGGCCAATCGGGTATTGGCGGGGATTAATCTGACAGTCGACGCCGGTGAAATTGTCACCTTGATTGGCCCTTCGGGCTCAGGGAAAACCACGGCATTGCGCTGCATGAATTTTCTCGAAGCCTATGACGAAGGTGAAGTCCTGATTAAGGGGCAATTACTGGGCTACAGCAGCACCGGGCGCGAGCGAAAACATCGCGACAGTGCGGCATTAATTGCTGAGGTACGCCGTCCACTGGCGATGGTATTTCAGCAATTTAATCTGTGGCCGCACATGACAGTGCTGGAAAATGTCTGTGCGCCGTTGATTCTGGGCAAAAAAATGCCGCGTGATGAAGCTCGCAAAAAAGCGGCGGCAGCATTGGCACAGGTCGGTATGTCGGACAAGGCGCAAGCTCGTCCGTCGCGACTCTCTGGCGGGCAACAGCAGCGGGTCGGAATTGCCAGAGCATTGGCATTGGGGCCGGAATTATTGTTGCTGGATGAACCGACATCGGCCCTTGACCCTGAACGGGTCGAAGAGGTGTTGGATGTGATTAAAGTGCTGGCAAACGGCGGCATGACGATGGTGATGGTGACACACGAAATGTCGTTTGCCGCCAAAATCTCCTCCCGCGTGGTGTTTATGGCCGACGGCTCAATTATTGAAAGTGGCTCTCCCGCCACCTTATTCCGCCAACCGCAGACTGACCGGTTGAAATCATTTCTTGCACCGTGGTTTAAACGCCCGCTGCAATTGGATGAACCGGAGGTCGGGCATGCTTGATGGCGCTGGTATTGAGCTAGCCGGCCATATTAGCCAGCAGCAGTTGATGGATAAATTGGCGCAATTAGCGCGATTTGGTGCACTGGAGCAGGGTGGCGTTAATCGGCAAGCCTTATCTACTGAGGAATTAGATGCTCGCGCCTGGCTCATTGACTGGGCCTATACATTGGGTTGTGAAGTCATGACCGATGATTGCGCAAATCTGTTTATTCGCCGTGCCGGTCTTGAGGATTTACCGCCAGTGGTGACCGGCAGTCATATTGATACTCAACCCAGCGGTGGCAATCTTGATGGTTGTTATGGCGTGATAGCCGGAATGGAATGCTTGAGAGCCTTAGCTCAGGCGGGGATCACCACGTTGCGCCCGATTGAAGTGGCGGTATGGATGAATGAAGAGGGTAGCCGCTTCTCCCCCGGCGCAATGGGGTCGAGTGCCTTTGTCCAGCCGCAGCGCTTAATAAATTACCTGAATAATCAGGATGCACAGGGTGTGACTTTGGCACAGGCTTTAGCGCGCTGTCACCAGCGTTTTCCCCACTTACCGCGTCGTGCCGCTTTGCCGATGACCGCCTTTGTTGAGCTGCATATTGAACAGGGGCCGGTGCTGGAACAAGCCAATAAGCCGTTGGCACTGGTGCAAGGCATTCAGGGCGTGCGCTGGTATCAGGTGACTTGTTTAGGGCAATCAGCCCATGCTGGCACCACGCCTATGGCGGATCGCAAAGATGCTATGTCATTGGCACGCCAAACAGCACAACAGCTGGAAAAACAGGCGGAAACTCTGCCCGCTGACCAATTAAGGCTGACTTTTGGCCGCTGGGATATCGAGCCGAATGCCATCAATACGATTGCCAGTCGAGCGACGTTCACTCTCGATTTTCGTCACGAAAATCCTGCGGTCTTAGCGCAGTTTGATGACTGGATGCAGCAAATCTCTGCTGAAAACGTGATTGTCGAATGCATATTCAGTCACTCGCCAGTGGCGTTCAATACTCAACTGTTAGCACAGCAATATGCTTGTACGCAGGCGTTGCAGATAGAAACCGCGACCCTGACATCCGGTGCATTCCACGATGCAATGCATCTGGCCAGTCATTGCCCGACCAGTATGTTTTTCGTCCCCAGCCATAACGGCATCAGCCATAACCCGGCTGAATATACAGACCCTCAGTATCTGTACATTGGCGCAAAGGCATTAGCCTGTTGCCTGACAGAACTAGCAAATCAACCCATAGGAGTTACCCATGAGCACCCACACTTATCCTGCTTGCTGTGAAAAAGACAACGGTAGCGCGCTGGGCACTAATGCCACGTTATCCTCTCCCATTTCTGCTGACGGGACGCCAGTTATCGGCGAAGTATATACCGTTCCTGCCCGCTGTGGTCGGGCGGTACGCTTAAGCAAAGGGCAAGTTATCCGCATTATTAACACCCCTGGGAGTCAGGTGTGTGATACATGGCTATTCAATAGTGCCGATCTGAGTGAGTTCTCATCAATGGAACATACTCGTGCATTTATTGATAAAATTATTCCTCGGCCTGGGGATGCATTGGTCACTAATCAGCGCCGTACTATCGGGACACTGCTGACGGATACATCACCGGGCGTGCATGACACCCTGATTGCGGCCTGTGACCTTTATCGCTATAGCAATATGGGGATCACTGAATACCACGACAGTTGTGCTGATAATATGCGCTTGGCGTTGAATGCCATTGGGCTGCGCGCGCGTGAGGTGCCACAGCCCTTGAACCTGTGGATGAATACGCCAGTTAATTCGGATTACACTATTTCCTGGTTACCGACGGTGAGCAAAGCGGGCGATTATGTCGAGATCCGAGCCGAGCTGGATTGCATTGTTGTGATGTCAGCTTGCCCGCAAGACATTGTGCCCATCAATGGCTGTAATCCGCAGGATGTGCATTTTAGTGTTGCGGAGTAATCATCCTTTTTATCTATATGGGAAATACCTATATAGAAAAGTGCCCGGCAGGGATATGCCGGGTGTTTGACTCTCTTTGAGCAGTAGATATCAACTTATGAAAAAAAACGGCGATAACGGCGGTTTTGTTTTATCTGATTTAGGGATGCGTTTACGTCATGCTCGTTTAGCGCAGGACATCACGCTAAAGCAGCTTGCACTTAAGGTGGGGTGCTCAGAGAGTTTATTATCGAAACTGGAAAATGAGGTGGCTTCTCCCTCTTTGGCCATGCTGCACCGGCTGGCCAGTGCTCTGGAAACCAATATTTCTGATTTGATGGCAGAAAGCTGGGTGGCGGATTCACCAGTATTGAAGCCAGAACAACGTGTTCGTAAACGATTTGTCCATCGTAACAAGAAAGGCGGTATTGCACTGGAAAACCTGACTCATCATCATAAAGGGGGGTTATTGCAGGGAAATATTCATATCATTGAGCCCGGTGTCGCCAGTGACGGGCAGATAGAGCATCATGGCGAGGAGATGGGTTATGTGCTGGAAGGGGAAATTGCACTCTTTTTAGGTGAAGAGACTTACACCCTTGCTGTTGGCGATTCCTTTTATTTCCCCAGCAATGTGCCTCACGGTTATCGCAATATTGGTGAGTCAGTTGCAAAAGTGTTGTGGGTGAATACGCCAGTAACTTTCTAATCTCGTTATCTTTCAAATTGCGGATGTGGCGGTCACACGGGTGATTAGACCGACCCGATCCCCATGATTATTCTGGGATTACTGTCACTGATTTTTGGGGCGTTGATTCTGATAACATCAATAAAAAACCGCCAGCGAAATGATTATCCACTGGCGGTTTGGTGTGTGACTCAACTTGGCGTATTGAGTTAGGCTTTCGTGCCTCGCGCGGCAATAATGGCATCAGCAACATTACGCGGTGCTTCTGCATAATGTTTGAATTCCATCGTATAAGTTGCACGGCCCTGTGACATAGAGCGTAATGTCGTGGAGTAACCAAACATTTCAGATAACGGCACTTCCGCACGAATTATTTTCCCGCCACCGACCATTTCTTCCATTCCTTGCACCAAGCCACGGCGAGAGGAAAGGTCACCCATCACGTTACCGGCGTACTCTTCAGGAGTTTCCACCTCGACACTCATTACAGGCTCCAGAATTACCGGAGAAGCGCGTTTGGCAGCTTCTTTGAAACCAAAGATGGCGGCCATTTTAAACGCCAGTTCTGATGAATCCACTTCGTGATAGGAGCCGAATGTCAGGGTCACTTTCACATCCACTACCGGATAACCGGCCAGAACCCCAGTATTGGTCGCCTCAAGCACCCCTTTCTCGACTGCTCCGATAAACTCACGAGGCACCACGCCGCCTTTAGTCGCATCGACAAAGGCAATGCCGCTACCCGGTTCCTGTGGTTCGAGGGTAAAGACCACATGGCCATATTGCCCTTTACCGCCCGACTGACGAACAAATTTGCCGTCAACATCTGTCACGGTTTTACGCACTGTTTCGCGGTAAGTCACCTGCGGTTTACCGATGTTGGCTTCCACACCGAACTCACGTTTCATGCGGTCGACGATGATTTCCAGATGCAATTCACCCATGCCGGAAATAATAGTCTGGCCGGACTCTTCGTCAGTACGGATACGAAACGACGGGTCTTCAGATGCCAGTCTTTGCAGTGCGATCCCCATTTTCTCCTGATCAGCTTTAGTCTTCGGTTCAATCGCTTGCGAAATGACCGGCTCAGGGAACTCCATGCGCACCAGAGTAATCACTGCATCCGGGTCACACAGCGTTTCTCCGGTGGTAACATCCTTCAAACCAACACACGCGGCGATATCACCGGCACGGATTTCATCTACTTCAATCCGGTTATTAGCGTGCATCTGAACGATACGGCCAATACGCTCTTTTTTGCCCCGAATCGGGTTATAAACACTGTCGCCTTTGGTCAGCACCCCAGAGTAAACACGCACGAAAGTTAGCTGCCCGACATACGGATCGGTCATCAGTTTGAACGCCAGCGCCGAGAATTTTTCATTATCATCGGCTTTACGGCTCACTTCGTTGCCATCTTCATCTGTACCACTGACGGGCGGAATATCAACTGGCGATGGCATCAATTCAACCACCGCATCCAGCATGCGCTGCACGCCTTTGTTCTTAAAGGCACTGCCGCACATCATTGGCTGAATTTCGCCGGCAATGGTCCGAATTCGCAGACCTTGGGTGATTTCATCCACTGTCAGGTCACCGGTTTCCAGATATTCTGTCATCAGCGCTTCAGAAGCTTCAGCCGCTTCGGAGACCATTTTCTCGCGCCATTCATTGGCGGTTGCCAATAAGTTTTCCGGAATTGGCTCGTAACTAAAAGTCATGCCCTGAGAAGCTTCATCCCAAATAATGGCGCGCATAAGCCGCAAATCGACCACGCCGGTGAAGTGCTCTTCACTGCCGATCGGAATAACAATAGGCACTGGATTGGCTTTCAGACGATCAATCATCATCTGGCGTACACGGAAAAAGTCAGCGCCGGGGCGATCCATTTTGTTGACGAATGCTAAACGCGGAACGCGGTATTTATTAGCTTGACGCCAGACAGTTTCGGATTGCGGCTGCACACCACCTACCGCGTCATACACCATGACAGCGCCGTCGAGTACCCGCATGGACCGCTCCACTTCTATCGTGAAATCTACGTGCCCAGGGGTGTCGATAATGTTGATGCGGTGCTCGGGTAAGGTTCTGTCCATACCTTTCCAAAAGCAGGTCACGGCAGCCGATGTAATGGTAATGCCACGTTCCTGCTCCTGTGCCATCCAGTCAGTAGTCGCGCCGCCATCATGCACTTCACCCAGCTTATGACTGACGCCGGTGTAGAACAAAATACGCTCGGTAGTGGTCGTTTTACCGGCGTCGATGTGGGCTGAGATACCAATGTTGCGATAGCGCTCGATAGGAGTTTTACGTGCCATATTAAGTCCTTAGTGATGATGGCAATTTCGGGGCGGGCGGTTTGATGCTCTGCCGGGAAGTTGTTGGTTTAAGTTGTGCATTAGTGTTGATCAACAGATGATCGCAATCAGTATAGTCCTATTGTACGAATATACACGTACAATTTAATTATTTGTTCTGAAACTGTGCAATAATAGAGGTGGGTAATGATTGAGGGGGCTTTCATCATTACACTAGAATTATTAGTAGGGCCAAAATGGAGTATAGGCTATATTGCCGCCCGCCTAAGGTGGCTCGATATAGCCTAACCCGGCAGTTTGGTGGGGAATTTACCCGTTAGCTGTCACATATTAATAGGAACACTATGATTGCAAATCACCCTGAGCGTGAGCAGATCCGTTTGGAAAATGTGCTGACGGCTTTAGGTAATCCACTACGACTGGCTGTGGTGCGTAGGTTGGCGGCAGGGGGCGAACATGCTTGTGGCACTCTGGTGCAGGGGCTGTCTAAATCGACGTTAACCCACCATTGGCGCGTGCTGCGCGAAAGTGGCGTTATCTGGCAACGGCCCTGTGGACGTGAGAGTTTGTTATCACTGCGGCGCGATGATATTGATGCCCGTTTCCCCGGTTTGTTGGATGTGCTGCTCAATGCGGTGGCCAATGATGCAACCACCGATGAGTCGACGGCAAAACATTTGCCAGAGGAATGAGTCGTGGGCGGTGGTGTATTACCGCCCTTGCTTAAAAACTAAATCTCTTGGGCCTGCGCCAAAACAAAGTCTTCCGCTTCTTTTGACCACAATCCATCTGTTTTACGCAAAATAATCTGTAGTTCTTGTAATAATGGCGAATCTTGATCAGTACTCATCAGTTCACTTAATGACGTCAGTGGCATGTTTTTGCCGGTATAAACCAACTTCTTACCACCAATAATTTGCGGTAAGTTCAATGTGGTTTCCGCCGCATCATTTAGCCCCAGAATATGAGAGACCACTTTCCCGGCATTAACCTTCTTCGCTTCAATTAACTTCACTGCTTCCCGCATGTCGTCGGTATTGCCCCCAGAGGTGCCGACATAATGGGTAAAGGAATAATGGATATCGTAGAAATTAACCGACGCCATAAAATTCTTATCCTGCGGGCCAGCAAAGAAGTTAAAGCAACCATCTGGTGCCAATAAGCTAGATGCCAATGTGACTAATTCAGCTGAAGGCACGAAAACAAATATATCGTCATAGCCTTTACCATCCGTCAGGGCCATTAAACGTTCAAACTGGTCATCAGTTTGTTTAGTATTAAGGTAATGCACCTGAGTCTGTGACTCGCTTGGATACAAGCGGGCGGCATAGTCCAGTTTTTGCTGATGGCGGTCTGTAATGACCAATAATTGCGGATTAACCGGCCCGTGCAAAGCATAATCAATGGCTAATAATCCCATTGGGCCGGTGCCGCCAAGAATCAACACATTACCGCCCGGTTTGATACCCATTTTATGTTGATAAGTACCGGGAACCAGATGGTAATTGGCATTAAATGCGCCGATAACGCAAGAAAGTGGCTCTACCAGTGAACCTTCAAAATAACTTTCACCTCCATACGGCAGTAAACAGTCTTGTTCCATGACTTCGTTGGGAATAATCACATGGGTAGCTTCACCCCCCACATAAGGGAATGAATATCCGGGGCAATCTGGGCGGTCGGGTAATTGCAGATTAGCCTGAATGACATAACGGCTACCGGGTTTAAATTTATGTTGCCATTTTTTACCGACTTGAAGAATATCGCCGCAAAATTCATGGCCAATAATAATCGGATTTTCCGCCACATTATCTGGCACTTTTTTATGGTCAGCACCCAAATTAGCTTCTTTCCACGAAGAGAGACAAATACTGTCGGTCACAACCGTTGCCAAAATCTCATCATCTCCCATTTCCGGTAAATTAAAGCTTTCCAGCCGCAGGTCATTTTTGCCATACAAACGCAGTGCTTTAGTTTTCATTTGGAACCACCTCAATTATTTTTTAAATATAAAAACAGCAGGTCGAATAAAAAAACTCCCCGGCATTAAATCAAGACAGAATGCCAAGCCATGAGCCTACAATTCCGAGGCCAAACAGGGAGAAGATAAGCCAGATAGGGTTAATTTTGCGTTTGAGTAGGCGCATCATTAACAGAGTCAGCCCTAGCGCCAGCAAACCAGGGCAAAGCTGATCCAGAATGTTTTGCACGGTCATGGTCACGGTTGTACCGTCGTGGCCGGGTGTTTTCGATATCACCAGTGGCACATTGATACTTGTCCATTTGGTGACCAATACCCCCATGATAAACAAGCCCAGGATGGAGGCACCTTCGGTCAGTTTTTGTAGCAAATTCCCGCCAAGGTCTTTGACGATATTGATCCCTTTGACGAAACCGTATTGCAGGCCGAACCATTTCAATGCCAGGCGCACAGAGTTAAAGGACAGGAAGAATAAAATTGGCCCTAGCACATTGCCGTTCAGTGCCAGCGAAGCCCCCAACGCAGCTGTTATTGGGCGCAAAGTTCCCCAAATTAGCGGGTCACCGACCCCCGCCAGCGGCCCCATCAGCCCGACTTTCAGACTATTTATTGCCCCTTCATCAATATCTGCGCCATTGGCGCGCGCTTCTTCCATTGCCGCAGTGACGCCGATCACAGGCCCACAGACTGCCGGGGTCGTGTTAAAGAACACTAAATGGCGTTTCAGGGCGGCAATTTGGTCTTCTTTCAGCGGATACAAGCGCTTAATTGCTGGCACCATGTCATAGCAAAAGCCCAAACCGTGAATACGTTCATAGTTAAAAGAGGCCTGTTGTAAGTTACTGCGTAAAAACATTTTAAACAGATCAGACCGGGTTAATCGTTTGTTTAATATGGTCATGTCGGCATCTCCTAGTCTTCTAATTCATCAAGTTTGGCTTGGCTAGCTTGGGCTACAGGCGCTGCCGGTTTCTGATAAAGCGGGTTTAACTGGATATACAGCAAGGCAATAATCAGACCGATACCGCCGAATGCGAGCAGACTGAAACCGAGGTAACCTCCGACAATAAAGCCGAGAAAAAAGAATGGCATAAGATATTTTACGCCCATCATGTTAAGTACCATGGCGTAACCGACGACGACGATAAATCCGCCAGCAATTTGCAACCCATGGGTCACCACAGTTGGAATTGCGTTAAGCATATGGCTGACGGTATCGGCGCTGACAAAGATAGAAACGATCAATACCGGAATGGCGACTCTCATGGCCTGAACCAGCAATGCCGACACATGCATAAAATCAATCATGGCAAAATTGGCTTTTTCCGCCGCTCTGTCTGCTGCGTGTTGGAACGCTACAGTGATTGTGCGGGCAAAAACTGTCAGAACTTGGCCAGCGGCAGCTACTGGCAGGGCAATGGCGATCCCGGTGGCGATATTCTGGTGACCGACAATAACCAAAATGGTTGAAATAATACTGGCAAGGGCGGAATCAGGAGATTGCGCGGCCCCGACATTCATCCAACCGAGAGCAATTAATTCCAGCGTACCGCCGAGGATAACGCCGGTAGTCATATCGCCAAGAATCAAGCCGGTAATCGTACAAGCGATTAATGGCCGGTGAGTTTGGAATTCATCCAGCACGCTGCCGATACCGGCAATACATGAGAAAATAAAGATTAAGATTATTTGTAGTAAACTTATTTCCATGGTGGACCCCTTTGGACAATACAACTCACTCATATACCCGTTATATTGCAAACTGCATGTGCGTTGGCTGCTTTTGCTCACCTTACGGGCCAGCGTAAGCGCTGCTCAAAATGGTTTTTAACCCATTTTTCACTCAGTTGCCGCCTTCCTGCAATTTGCATTATTTGGGGTGTGGTCGTAGAGCATAATTAAATAGCTGTATTGCCCAGATTAAGTAATCGGATTTAAATGTTTAATAAAACATGAGTTATTATTTATCTTTCAATTGAGATGTTGTTATTTAGACTCCAGCTCGCGTAATTTTTTAATCACATCCACATTAGGGTCAGATGTGACCACTCGTAAATCTAAATGAACGCCACGCTCCGCTAATGCATAAAAAGCGTTAATATCATTTTGATCAACAGATACCGCTTTGGTTAATTGTGTTTTCCCTTGTTTAAATGCCATGCCGCCAATATTAATTACGCCAATTTTTACCCCCTGATCCACCAGTCGTAAAACATCAGTTGGATTGGTGAATAAATAAAAAACAGTATCATTAACATAATTTGGGTTGTGATAAACAGCTACTGCTTTTTCAATATTGACGACATTAACTTTGATTCCCGGAGGGGCCGCCTGTTTTAGTAGTGTTCTCCGGATCTCATCGTTATAAACTTCATCGCTACAAATAATAATACGCTCGGCTTTGGCTTCTTTAGCCCAAACCGTGGTGACCTGACCATGAATCAGCCGGTCGTCAATTCTTGCCAGATTGATTTTCATATAAAGTCGGCCTCTTCTTCTTCGCTATTTTGTTGGTGACGGAATGACTGCACACACTGCGTACCGATATCGAGTAAATATTCAGTCAGTTCTTTTGCCGCCATTCCTTGCTGGTTATCAGCAATTTCCAGTGCTAAAGGTAGCGATAATCCACTAACAACATGAATACGATTATCACTGAATGCCAGACGTGCTGCCGCGTTATAAGGGCTACCACCTTGTAAGTCCACCGCAATCAGCCAGGCGTCATTTTGATTATTTGCCATAACATCCTGCATTTTTTTCACTAAGTCTTCGGCGTTTTCACCACGGTTAAACAGCAGTGGAGTAATATTTTGTGTCTCGCCATACACCATATTGACGGAATTGAGCATCGAAACGGCTAAATCGCCGTGAGCACAAAAAATGACATTAACCATTATGCCTCCTGTTAGCCGCGAGTTTTGCCGCCAGCAATGTTATAGGTCACTCCAGTGATATAGCTGGCGTGTTCGGATAATAGGTAAGTCACGAAATCAGCAATTTCGGATAGTTTCCCTGCCCGGACAATTGGAATAGCATTCTTGGTATAACCGTCTCGCAATTGCTCTACCGTGATATTGCGGGTGTAGGCCAGTGCTTCTTCGTAATCGAGAGTTCGCAGCCCGGTTTTTTCTAGAATACCGGGCGCGACGCCCACGACACGGATACCGTATTTCCCAAGTTCTTTAGCCCATGAACGAGTAAAGCTATATAGCGCGGCTTTGGTCGCAGCATAACAACTTTGGCCTTCTGAACCTTCTAATCCACTTTCTGAAGAGAGGTTAATAATGACGCCGCTTTTGTTCTGCACCATATTGCGCGCCACCGCCTGTGACATCAAATACACGCCTTTCTGATTCACATTGACCATTTTTTCAAACTCATTATCTTTCAGTTCATATTGGCTATGACTTTGCTTAGGATCGACCAGCAGACGCGGAAGATTAATCCCTGCATTATTAACCAGTGCGTCAATATGCCCATGTTGAGTCAGAATATTATCTATTGCTGTTTGCACGCTATTACGGTCAGAAATATCGAGCTGAATAAAATTCAACTGAGGATTATTTTTAATCTCACCCTCAAGCGGATTAACATCGGCTAATTGTACTTTGGCCCCCGCAGCCAATAATTCTTCTACAATTGCGTAACCAATCCCTGATGCACCACCGGTGACAATAACGACTTTATCTTTTAAATTTAGCCAATCGCTCATAATATTTTCCTGTCTATCTAATTTTGGGTAATACTCGGCCACACACTTAAAAGTGCGGTTTATTAAGTTGTTGTTGAATTCTAAGGGGGTGCTGATCCCCTTAATATATTAATGAACAAATTACTCCGTTAGTTTTAATATCTCCTCGGCGGTTTCTTTCGTAGTCACCAAGCTATTAATATACTTTCCTTTAATAGCGCCGATGATCCCGCTGATTTTTTCGTGGGAGTGTGCAATCCCAATGGAATAACGGGCTTTCTTAATTTTGTCTAACTGAATGGTAATTGTTTTATCCGAAATATAAGTTTCAACCTGATTACCTTGTGAGTCATAAAAGCGTGAGCAGATATCACCCGCCACTTGTCGGTCATTAAAGTGGTCAATAACATCGCTACCGTAAAAGGCGCGCCAGGTAGAATTACCAGAAATATTGGGTGAGCCAATGCCGAATATAGCGATATCCAGCCGCTGCCAATAATCTGCAATAGCCTGATAATGCTGAGATTGAACAATACCATCGCGGATCACACTTTCTTCCAGAATTGCCGGGAAGTCGATCAGTAATGATTCGCCTTTTAATTTCATAGCTGCACTGTAGACCAGCGTATTCACATGAAAGCGGCTTTCCAATTTACCTGAAGGGCCACCGACCATCGGAATACAGGTTAATTGGCGTGACACCGGCGAAGTATCCATTTGTTCAACCAATGTGGCAATCGCACTGCCCCAAGAGAAGCCCAGAATATCGCCATTTTCAATAATTCTATTCAACAATGCGCCGCATTGTTTGGCCATCAGTATCAATTGCTGTTCCGGCGATGAGTCCTGCTCGGCAGAGACGACAATTGCCTCTCGTAATTTAAAACGCGACTTTAACTGCTGTTCCAATAACAAATTCTCGTTATAGTTATAGTTGATTGAAATAGTCACGATGCCTTGTTCACGTACTTTTTTAAGCATCCGGCTGATACTGGTGCGGTAAATTCCCAGCGCTCGCGCTATCTCAGCTTGTGTGAAATTTTGCTCGTAATACATTTGTGCAATTTTCACCATCAGGCGCAGATCATCGCTCTTTTCCATTTCAGCCTCTTGCACATTTGTGCAAATGTCATTAAGTTATCTATGACTTGATATAATCATTTTCTATTTTTTAAGTCAAAAGCACAAAATAACGAACCCCATCAAAACTGCACAATAATTCACTAATACATGCACTGGAATTAATTTCAGATATCGCACAAGTGTGCAGAAATCTTTAATGGATTGATTTATATTAAATAAATGGGAAAGTGGTTTTTGTGTTTATCTACTTTATTCTGAACAAATTTTGGATTTTGATCACATTTTTATTTTGCGTGATATGGTGGGTTTTGCACATATGTGCAGATTAAGTGTGTTGCTGAACAACTCTCGGCATAATAAACCGAGAGTTGTCACGGGAAGGGCTTAATTCAGGAGCGGTTTATAGTGATGGGGTTGGCGCATGGCGACCAAATCTTTACGGCGCACCACATTAGTTGGATAAGCACTGCCCTCAAGAGATCGCGTATCCATGACTTGCGTGACCGCTAGCGGCTCTTGCCAAAGTAACCGTTCAACGCGAGGGAATGTGAACGTTTCTGGCCCGAATATTCCGCTATATCCCCCTTGTCCAGTGGTGTTATCAATAGCATTCGAAAAGGCCAAATAAAGATTGTTTTCCCCGGCACGGGTTCGGAACAAATGCCAGTGTAGCGGGTCGGCCCCTGTGGGGATGGGGTAATTTTGCACGACGGCGCTACCCGCATGCGCGGCGGTGAAACCGGTCGAAATTGCTGCGGAACAGGCAATAATATCGCATCCCATTAGGGCCAGAATACGTGCTGATTCGGGTAGCAGCGCATCATTGCCCAACAGTAATCCGACTCTGCCGAGGGCGGTATCAAATACGCGCCAGTGTTCTCCGGCGCTGGCCCATTGTTGACGTGCATGAGAAAGATGTATTTGCCGGTAGCAGCCAATCATTCCCTCTGGCCCAAACAGAATCTGGGTGTTATAGCATTTGTCCTGCTGTTTTTCGGCCATTCCCACTACCAGATATACGCGCAATTTTATAGACAAGCGGGCTAACGCCTGCACTGCTGGACTTTCCTGGGTTTGAGCATGGGCTGCACCAGAGTGCTCACCGGTCAGGGCTAATTCTGGGAAGACAATCAGCTCGCTACCTTGTTGTGAAACGGCTTCTTCTGTCATGGCGGTAATGGTCGCCAGATTGTCTGCTACCTGTTCAGTTGGTGAGAATTGCGCCACTGTGATGCGGCTCTGTTTGCCCGGCGGCAAAGGCTGCTGCCCGTAAAGCCCAAAGAAATCTTGTGGGTTCCACAAAAAACTGTCACTTAAAAGCGTGTGATAATGGTCTGGGCGGCGCTGCTCGAATACCAACTCGCCCAACACTTGGCGCTGACGGCTGCGGTTGATGTCAATCTCGGCGTAGGCAATCCCATCGCCGCTATCCACCACGGCAGCAATATTGCCATCGGGTTCAATGATACAACTGCCACCGCTAAATTGAACTCCGCGCTCTAATCCCCAGCGGTTACTTTCCAGCAGATAACAACCATTCTCCATTGCCCGGCTCATCCAGTAAGGGGCGGGAGTGCGCTCTGCCAGCCAGTTGCTGATATGGCAAATGACATCAACACCGTCCAGAGCGAGCAAACGTGCGGTTTCGGGAAAATGAATATCCATACAGACCAGCATGCCAATTCGCCCCAGAGGCGTTTCAAAAACTTGGTGCCCGACATCGCCAGCGGCCGCCCATTTGGGTTCTGAAATATAGGGGTGACTTTTACGATGACAGCCAATAACACCTTGTGGCCCGATGAGGACCGCACTGTTGTAATACAGCTCTGTTTGCGGGTCCACTTCTGGCATGCCTAAAACGATATGGCATTGATAACGCTCAGCTAACTCAGTAAAACGAGCAGTGCTATCACCGGGGACGGTTTCCACCATGGGGGCAATCTCTTGCCTATCAAACCAGCAGTAGCCCGTCGTCGCCATTTCTGGCGTGGTAATCAGGCGAGCACCTTTCTGTGCCGCCTGTTCAACTAATGTCAGTAATTGACGCAAATTTGCTTCTTTGGCAAACATGAGGGGTTCAAACTGAATGGCGGCTGCCAGGAAAGGGGTTATTGACATGATTATCCTCATAAATAATGAATGCTGTGTTTGAAAAATACCGGGCAATTCACACTCAATTCTTTCGGCTGTTGGCCGTGCCGGGTGTTGTCCAAGAGAAAATATCATTGGCCTGAATCAGTGCGCATGAGATCTCTTCGACGGTAATGCGCTTGTCCATGGCCTGGTGGCGCAGGATTTCGTAGGCTTGTTCTTCACCAATACTGTGCATCCGCATCAGGATGGCTTTGGCTTCACTGACCTGGCGGACGCCCAGTACTTTTTTCTCTAGCCGTTCGATGCGGTCACTCATTTGCCGTTGCTGTTGGGCGTGGTGCAAAGCAAACACCATGGCCGACAATAATCCTGAGGCCCGAATGGGCGTAGTTATCGTGGTGCCCGCGCCCATGTTGAGTGCTTGATCAATAAATGTTGGGTTCTCATAAGTGATAACCGCTATCAGGGCGTGTTTGTTCGGATTGAGCCACGACACGTCTGGCTCCGGGTTATCTGACTGTAATGCATAGAAAATCAGGTCGGTATCGGCGGGCAGTTGCTCGGGGATGGGCCAGAAGGCTTGCACCTTAAACCCCATCCGACGCAAATGATTGGTGAGTGTTTCGCCGTCTTCGTCATCGGGGTGTAATACCACGCAACGCACCCCACGGCTGAGTAATAAGGCTGTCGCACTGATTCTGCTGTCGCTAGGTCGCATGCGGATACCCCACTGTCGTGAGCTTCGTCACCCAATCGCCCTGAATCTGGTTCGTCATATAGGGGTCGGGTTCGACGATACGGCGAGATTCTTGCACGATGGTAAATTGCCCACTTTCATTCGCCATGCCAATGCGGGGATATAACCCGGTATGTTGATTCAGCGGATCAATACGAATGCGACCTTGTGGGGCATCAAATTGGCTCCCGCGCAGTGCAGCAGAAAGCGGATAAATATGGTCGCTGTCACACTCGACCATGGCTTTGGCAAATAGATGCACTTGACTGTAAGTGGCTTCCCAATTCATGTCCGTGGTGAGTTCTGGCCCGAATTGTTGATGGAATTGTTTGAGTGCCGCTTGATTAGCTTTAGTGCAAATGCTTTGGAAATAGGGGGCTGAGCTGAAATGGCCTCGTGCTACTTCCGCCCCCATAATGGCAATCTCAGTTTCTGATGTATTCAGGCTACCAATGGGCATGCGGGCAGGGTCGAGGCCCGCCGCCTGATAAGCTTGATACAAGAAGGGAACCGTCTGCCCGACCACTGTGCTGAAGATGAAATCTGGCTGCTTTTTGGTTATCTCCTCGATGATGGGCAGAAAAGCTTCATACGGGGCATTCAGATCAAGATAGCGCTCGCCAATCACCGCGCCATCATGGCGTTGCAGAATTAACTCCTGCATATTGCGATTACATTCGTAGGGGTAAATATAGCGCGAGCCAATCAAATAAACCCGCGCGCCAAACTGCCCCGTGAGGTAATCCGCCAATTGGACACAATTTTGGTTGGGTGCGGCCCCGCCATAGAAAATATTCTCTGAAAACTCAAATCCTTCATACAGTTGTGAGTAGAACAGCAACCGACGATATTTCTCTACCACCGGTGACATGGCTTTGCGGCTACTGGAGGTGTAACCGCCAAAGATCACATTCACTTCATGCTCGACGATTAATTGCTCGGCGAGGGCACGGAACTGCGCATCGTCAGATTGTGGGTCAAAATGAATTGCTTTTAGTGGCCTGCCATTGATGCCGCCATTTTGGTTAATTTCGGCAATAGCCTGTGTCGCTCCGCGCCATTGCGACAGTTCTTGGGCCGCTGTGACACCACTGAAGGAGTACAGTAAGCCAATATTGACCGGTGTATCTGAGCCCATATGCACCTGCTTACACTATTAAAAAGGATGATTGTGCGAATGCGCATAACACCCCGGCGTATACCGGGGATAGGGATTATTGTGCCAATAGCTCTTTGTTAAGCATCGCGCCGACGGTGTATTTGGGGTCGACCATGTTACCCAGCCGCACTTTGCCGCATTGGCTGAGCAGCATGTAGGCATCCCATTGCTCGAAGCCGAAATCGGCCACCAACCAGTAAATCAGGTCACGGTAAGCAATGCGGGTGGCATCCTCTAACGGACGTGCGCTACCAATACTCATGATGGTTTCGGCGTTTTCCATCCGTGGCCAGGAGAGCTGCCAGTTTTTAATCAAATCCACTTTGATGGTGGTGATTGAGGCAAACTCCACGGCGGTGCCGCAAATTTCCCCATCCCCCTGACAGGCATGGGCATCACCAATAAACAGGCGGCCGCCGGGGGCGCGTACCGGCAGATAAGTAATGCTGCCCGGCCCGATATCTGGCACATCCATATTCCCGCCATGATTATCCGGTGTCAGTGAATTGATTGAGTCAATTTCCGGCGACACACTCAGGGTGCCAATATGCGGTTTGTAGGGCAGGGTGTGGCGCTCGCTCCAGTAGACTTTTTCGCAGTCCAGCTTAATCATGCGGACTTTTTCTGGCAGTGGGTCATTGAGCATGGCGGTCAAATCTGTGCCGGTCAGCCCACCAAAATGGGGGATCATGGCGCAGATGCCGTGCGGATTAACACCACGCGGCAACATGGATTCAATATAGACTGCAATCACATCCCCTTTCTCAGCACCATTGACCATGATGGGGCCATTCTGCGGGTTGAGAAACGGCATTTTGAGCAGTTGGCTCGGGATATCTTGCTCTGAGCTAATCGCTCCCTCGAAAGCATCTCGCGTGTCTACAATCACCCGGTCACCGGGTTCAATTGTCAGAACTGGCGTCGAGTAGGGGCCGATGGTGTAGTGAAACTCTTTTTGCATTTCTTCCGTCAAATGGTGAGTAACCGGTTTACGTCCGGCACCGACTCCGCGTTTTACCATGATTGATTCTTCCAGCCATTTCATTAGCAATTCTCCATGTAATAAGGGCATCGGGTTACAGCGCCAGATGACGGCGCATTAAAAGATCATCAGAAAGTTGTTGTTGTGAAAGGGTTTCTACCACTTGGCCTTTATCCATCACCGCACAACGTTGCGCAGCTCGCTGGATCATCGCGATATCCTGTTCAACCAAAATCACGGCCACATGCAGTTCGCGAGCAATGCGGACCAAGGTATCGGCAATGATGTTGACGATAGAGGGCTGAACCCCCTCAGAGGGCTCATCGAGCAGTAATACTTTGGGCGAACCGACCAACGCTCTGGCGATAGCCAATTGCTGTTGCTCGCCGCCACTCATGGTGCCGGCTTTTTGTTTGAGTCTTTGGCGCAAAATCGGGAAGTAATCGAGCACCCGCTCCAGTACATCTTTAGCAAACTCACGGTGTTCACGGACAAACTGCATGCCGACTTGCAGATTCTCTGCCACGGTCAAACCAGCAAACACTTCTCGCCCTTGCGGGACGTAACCAATACCTAAACGGGCGCGGCGCTGCGGCGAGGCCTGAGTGATGTCGATTTCGCCCAGCAGAATGCTGCCTTGTTTCGTGGCCACCGCGCCAATTAAGGTGCGCATCAGTGTGGTTTTCCCCACCCCATTGCGGCCAATCAGACCCAACACTTCCGCCGCATGCAGTTGCAGCGTGACACCATTGAGCACTTGCCCGCCGCCATAACCGCCGGTCAGACCCTCTATTTGTAAAACCACGTTATTCATACCGCTTTCCCCAAATAGATATCCGCGACATCCTCACGCGCCAGCACCTCAGCAGCATTGCCATCAGCAAAAACTTGCCCACCATGGAGGACGGTGACCTGTGAGGCAATTTGGCGCACGAATGTCATGTCGTGCTCCACCACCATCAGTGTCAGTCCGTCACTTTGCATCTGCTTAATCAGCTCGCCAGTGAGATAGGTTTCATCGATAGATAAGCCCGCAACGGGTTCATCGAGCATCAACAAAGTGGGTTGCAGTGACACCGCCATGGCAATTTCCAGCCACTGTTTTTTGCCGTGAGACAAATTACCGGCCAGTTGGTGGTATTCAGCGCTGAGCTTAAAGCGCTCGAGTAGCTCATCGACACTGGCCGCTTGTGAGCGAACTTCAGGCCGTAAGTGACTGAGTGACAACTGCAAATGTTGTTCAACCGTCAGTTCAGGGAAGATGCCGGGGATCTGAAATTTAATGCTCATGCCCATCCGAATGCGCTGGAAGGGCGCTAAGGTATTCAGCCGTCGATTGAAAAAGCGAATATCCCCATCGCTTGGTGTATGTTCGCCAGTCAGTAATTTGAAAAAGGTGCTTTTACCTGCGCCATTCGGGCCAATGACACAGCGCACTTCACCGCGACGTATTTGTAAATCAACTTGATTGATAACCTGAATGCCACCGAAGCGCTTGCTCAGGCCACGGGTTTCGAGGATCAAATCTTGTGCTACCTGACTCATAGCGATTCCCCTTTTTTCCGACGTGGCGCAGACAAACGGCTGATTTTTTCTGCCAGCCAAGGTAATAAACCATTGGGTGCGGCCAGCACCACAAACAGCAGAATGGCCCCTAGCAGGATCATGGCGTATTCGCTGCCATAGATTGCCAACCATTGAGATAACCACACCAGCAGAGCGGTAATAACCACGGTGCCGAAAATATTCTTACGCCCAGCGGTCGCCACCCAGATAACCGGCATAGCCGCGGCAGTTAGCCCCATCGAGGACGGCGTAATATAAGAACCCCACAAGGTATACAGCGCGCCCGATAAGCCGGAGAGCACACCGCCGAGCACGAACACCAATAATTGATAGCGGCGGATATCAATACCGAGCATTTCTGCCCGACGCGGATTCTCACGGATAGAGGCCAGTGTCAGGCCAAAATTAGAGCGCAATAGCCGCCGAACACCCCAATAAACACCGGCAAGCAGCAGGATAATCAGGTAATAAAAGGCATTGCCCTCCAGTGCCAGCAATTTACCGTCAAACCACGGCAGGGAGAGCGGCGGCATACCTGACATACCATTGAAACCATTCAGTCGCGCGCTGCCGATAGCCCATTGCGGGCCTGCGGTTTGCGACATAAAGGTTTCCAATACCAAGGTGAAGGACAGGGTCACAATACCGATAAAAATACCGGTCACCCCGCCGTAAAACATCAGATACCCCAATGCCGCTGCCACGGTGGCCGCGACCAGCAGTGCCATGACTAAACCCGACCAAGTGGAGAGCACGCCATCGCCAAAATTCAGCGTCATCACGCCGTAGGTGTAACCGGCAAGGCCGAAGAACGCGGTTTGCCCGAAAGATAAAATACCGCCATGCCCCCACATTGCAGCCAATCCGATAGCACAGAAAGTCCACAGTAGGAAGTAGGAGAAATCGCCTATCATGGCACTATCGACGACTAACGGCAGTGCGAGTGCGCCCGCCAGAATAAGCAGTGCCGCCAGACGAGTTGTGGACGGCGAGCGCTGCTTTGCCGTCGATAAATTAAGAGAAGTCGTTGTCACATTCAGCTCCTAGCGGTTACGGGTAAATAGGCTGCCAACACCGTTTGGCAATAAGCGGATAACCAATACGGCGGTGACCAGTAAGCCAATTTGCCCGGCTAGTTGCCCATACCAGGAGTTCAGCCCCGTTTGTATCGCGCCTAATGCAATCGCTGCAGGAATGGTGCCAACAAGAACATTTGCACCACCAACCACCACGGAAACAAAGGCTTGAACAATAAAACTGCTGCCCATAGTGGGAACCGCGGTCAATGTTGGGGCATAAATGGCTCCTGCCAATCCGGCCAGCCCTGCGCCTAGCGCGAATGTCAGTGTATAAATACGGTCAGTTTCTAACCCCAGGCAGGAGGCCATACGGGCGTTTTGAATGGTGGCTCTGGCGCAGACGCCGTAATTGGTGTGGAAGAACAGCCAATAGAGCACCATTAAGATGGCAATAGCGAAGAAGGGCAGCAAAGCGCGATAAGTGGCAAAAGAGTATTCACCGAGGGTGAAAGAGCCGAACGGGGTAGACAACCCCTCCAATGATGGGCCGGCAATTAGTAACATACTTTGCTGAACAATCAGACTGATAGCCCAGGTTGCCACGACCGAATCATATAAACGGCCATAGAGATGGCGTACGACCAAGCGCTCGACCACTCCGCCGAAGAACGCCGCTGCCAAGGTTCCGGCCAGCATGGCGAAAGGCAGTGGCAGGCCCGCTTTATTCATCAGGATGGTGACATAAGCACCACACATAATGAATTCGCCGTGTGCCAGATTGATCACGCCCATCATGCCGAAAATAACCGCCAGCCCCAGTGCTGCCAGCACCAGATAGGCGAAGTTATCGCCAAACTGATAAATCACCGAATAAAGAAAGGATAGCGTTAACATCGTTTGGCAATCCCGAGTGTCCTGAATGACACCATTGAAAATGGAGAACACAGGGAAGCTCGCCACCGGCGGTCACTTCCCTCCAAAGTCGCCAAATTTAGGCTTTTTTCGGCGGAGATGACGGCGTGTACTGGCTGTTATCCGGCTTCACCGGCAAGTTACAACCGGCTTCACCCAACCAATACGGTTTGATGTCCGTCCACACTTTCGGGATTTCAATCGAGTGGTCATCTTTCACATGGGCCAGATAGATGGTGTGGCTCAAATGGTGGCTTTTTGGATCGATACAGACCTTCCCTGAAGGGCCATCTGTACAAATATCACCGCTTTCCAGTGACTTACGCACCGCCTCCATATCAGTGCTACCTGCTTTTTCTACGGCGGCTTTGTAGAGATAAACCGCGTCATAAGCATTGGCCGCTTCCTGATTGATGTAAGGCTCATTCGGGAATTTGGCGTGGAAGCGCTGTTTGAAGTCATTGCTGGCTGGGGTATCCACCTCTTCAATGTAGTTAGCGGTGATATACATATCTTTCAGTGCTGGCGCTTTAAAGCGTTTGTGTTCATAGGCTTGGCCAACATTGACGGAGCTACCCATCGGCAAATTGAGTTTTGCTGCGGCTTGTTGCTCGTAATAAGAGGATTGGTTGGCCCCAACCAACAAGGTCATCACGAAATCAGGTTTGGCTTTTTGGATGTTTTGAATGGTTTGGCCAAATTGCGAGACACTCAGCGGGATAAACTCCTCGCCCACCATGGTGCCGCCATTCTCTTCCACAATTTTACGCACCCATTCAGCCGAGATTTGCCCGAAATTATAGTCGGCGGCGATGGTGTAAACTTTTTTGCCGTACTTCTCCATCATCCACGGAATCAAGGTTGAGAACTGTTGTTCAGGCACGGCACCAGTGACGAAAACATTGGAGTCGCAGACGCCGCCTTCGTACTGATTGTTATACCAATAAAGTTGTTTTTCGCGATCCATAATGGGGCGGATAGCTTCGCGTGAAGCACTGGAAAATGCCCCGAATATTACATCCACTTTGTCATTTTTAATTAAGCGGCGGGCCATTTGTTGAAAACGGGTGTTATCAGATTGCGTATCGTATTTAACCAATTCGATTTGGCGTCCGAGTATGCCGCCTTTGGCATTAATTTCTTCTACAGCAAGTTCTGTGGCATGAATTTTGGGGATAACCGGCAAGGCAAAGTTACCGGATGCATCTTCCAGCAAACCAATTTTTACCGGATTTTCTGCCGCCATCGACATCCCTGAGTAAGTCACGGCAAATGCAGCGGCCAGCGCGATTGAGAGTGTGGTGTGATGACACTTTATTTTGGACCATTTTGTGATGAACATAAGTACCCCTGGCATTGGTTAAAAGGTAGGTCTGAAAAAAAGCCAAAAAAAAAGCCCGGCAAAGTCTGAAAGACATTGCGAGGGCTCTATTGCCATAACCACAAGCCGACAACGTTGGCGTTCTTGCGGAGAAGTCAGGGTCACTATAAAAAGCAATTCGCGTTATTGTCAACGAAGAATTTTCAATAAAAATCAAATAGTAAAATTGAAAAATGTTGCACTAAATCGGGGCTTTCAGTTGCACAAAAATAGCTCATTGATTTGGCAACTGATCATTGGCGCTGACAGTGGGTGAAAAAAGGGGAAAGGGCAAAATCGTCGGGAAAGGCATGACGGGAGCGGGCAAACGAGGTTAATTAATTGCACCAGTGGAGTGCTTAAAAAATATTCAAAAATTTATTAGTCACGCCCCTCCGGTGAGGACACCGGAGGGGCATTGAGATTAACCGCAGCGGTTACATTTCGAGGCCTGAATCTGCTGGAAGAAATCATTACCTTTATCATCTACCAAGATAAAGGCCGGGAAGTCTTCCACTTCAATTTTCCAGATGGCTTCCATACCCAATTCAGGATATTCCACACACTCCAGGCTCTTGATGCTATTTTGCGCTAAGACTGCGGCCGGGCCGCCGATACTGCCTAAATAGAAGCCGCCGTGTTTGTGACAGGCATCGGTCACTTGCTGGCTACGGTTGCCTTTCGCCAGCATGATCATGCTGCCGCCATGGGATTGCAGCAGATCAACATACGAGTCCATGCGCCCTGCGGTGGTTGGGCCAAGTGAACCAGAAGCATAACCTTCTGGGGTTTTGGCTGGCCCCGCGTAGTAGATTGGATGGTCTTTAATGTATTGCGGCAAACCTTCGCCATTATCCAGCCGCTCTTTTAGCTTGGCGTGGGCAATATCACGGCCAACAATAATAGTGCCGGTCAATGACAGACGGGTAGAAACCGGGTACTGCGACAGCTCTTTTAAGATATCGGCCATTGGGCGGTTAAGGTTGATTTTAACCACTTTGCCTTCGTTGCTCTGGCGCAAATGCTCGGGAATATATTTGCCTGGGTTTTGCTCCAGTTTTTCCAGCCAGATACCTTTGCGGTTAATTTTGCCTTTGATATTTCGGTCAGCAGAGCAGGAAACGCCCATTCCGACCGGGCAGGATGCGCCGTGGCGAGGCAGACGCACAACGCGAACATCATGAGCAAAGTATTTGCCACCAAATTGCGCGCCAAGGCCCAAGTCTTGTGCAGCTTCCAGCAGCTCTTGCTCCAGCGCGATATCACGGAAAGCTTGCCCGTGCTCATTCCCTTGTGTCGGCAGGCCATCATAATATTTGGTCGAGGCCAATTTGACGGTTTTGAGGGTGCTTTCAGCCGAGGTGCCGCCGATAACAAAAGCAATATGGTAGGGCGGGCAGGCCGCTGTACCCAAGGTGCGCATTTTCTCCACCAGATAGTCTTTCAACTTACCCGGTGACAACAGCGCTTTGGTTTCCTGATACAGATAGGTTTTATTTGCTGAACCGCCGCCTTTGGTGACAAACAGGAATTTGTAATCCTCACCTTCAGTGCTGTAAAGGTCGATTTGCGCGGGCAGATTGGTGCCGGTGTTCACTTCTTTGTACATATCCAGCGCCGCGTTTTGCGAGTAGCGCAGGTTATCTTCAATAAAAGTGTTATACACGCCGCGTGACAGGGCTTCAGCATCGTTACCGCCAGTCCAGACGCGTTGGCCTTTTTTCCCAACGATAATGGCGGTGCCGGTATCCTGGCAGGTCGGTAAAATCCCTTTGGCTGAGATTTCCGAATTGCGTAGGAATTGCAGAGCAACATATTTGTCATTTTCGCTGGCTTCCGGGTCATCCAAAATCGCGGCAACTTGTTTTTGGTGAGCGGGGCGGAGCAGGAATGAGGCGTCGTGGAAAGCATGTTGGGCGAGGAGGGTCAGGGCTTCTGGCTCGACTTTAAGAATGTCGTGGCCTTCAAACTGTGCTACCGAGACATGATTATTACTGACAAGGTAATACTCAGTATCGTCTTCCTTTAACGGGAAGGGATCCTGATAGTGGAACGGTTTGTTTGACATATTTTTCTCACATTCAACATCAGTTAGCGAAAGTGTTCGATAACAGAAACAATCGTTAGCGGAACCAAGTCGATATTTTTTTACTATCCCCTTCGAATTGAAGTTGCAGAGCCGTTAGCCGCGCACCCATTTCTTTAGGGATATGACTTTAACAAGGATTTTACTATAGATTGTCAGTGCGAGGCGACGGCCCCACCCTCTTTATAAAGGGTGGGTCTCATTTTCCGCACTTATCGATGGCTCTGACAGGATGATGGTGGGACACTGGCCGACCGCCAGTATATTACACTGCAATAACAGCGCTTTTCATCGCTAAACTCCGCATGTCTCGCCGTTACATGGCTGTACTGAGAGCCTTGGCGACGCGCTTAAATTTGTCAAAACGCGCTCTGAGTATCTGATGCTTTTCAGCATTGGGTAGCAGGCGAGTGATAGGCGGCGGGCTGGCGGCAATGGCTTGCTCAAAACCGCGGTAATAGCCGCTTCCTACCGCCGCGCACAGGGCCGCAGCTCGGCAGCCAGATTGCTGAATATCAACAATTTCCAATGGCAAATTACTGGCATCACAAAACATTTGCATCCAGATGGCGGAATGAGTCGGGCCACCGGTAAAGCGAATGCAGTCAGTGTTATCACCCAGCGCCAGAATTTTGTCCTGATGCAACAGATGTGAAAAGACAATTCCCTGATAAATCGCGCAAACAATATCCTGAGTCGTGTGGTGCCCACTGAGCCCTAGCAGGCCGCCGCTGAGATTGGCGCTGTGATTGGAGCCGTACAGCCACGGGAAAAACAGAATATCTTCCGACTTTTCATAACCTAATTCTGCCCATTGATTCAGTGTCTGATAGCTGTTTGGTAAATCTGGTAAGAATTGCTTCACAAACCAAGCCAGATTACTGGCGGAAGTTGGGCTGCCTTCGTGGACAAAATAGGTGCCGGGGATGCAATATTTCCCCCAAACATAAGGGTAGTCGGATGGCTGAATACCCTCGAATACTCGGGTGGCAATTGACCAAGTTCCCGCCACTGCACTGAGCTGGTGGCTGTCATGTAAGCCAGAGGTTAATGCCGCGCCGACCACATCAAACATGCCGCCGAACACCGGAGTCCCGCTTTTTAAGCCGCAATCTTGTGCGGCTTGTTGGCTGACATATCCGGCCAAATCTGCCGAACCGATAATGGGGGCCGTTTTCTCGGCGACCTCTTCAATGGCGAAGATTTTCATCAACTGCGGGTCAAAACTGCCGCTGTATTGATTATAAAGATTGCTACCAGAGATATTAGTTTCTTCGGTGGTGAACTCACCCGTTAGGCGGTAGCGGATATAATCATGCGCCATTAACACATAACCGCTGCGATGATAGTTTTCCGGCTCATTCTCTTTGAGCCAGCGCAGCAGAGCCGCCGGATGTGACGGCCACAATTGTTGCAAACTGAGTTCATAAGCCTGATTAGCTTTGCCCTCTTTTTGCCAGCGACTGACCAAAGCTTGCGCGCGCGAATCGGAGGAAACAATGCCATGGCGCACTGGCTGGCCTTGTTTATCCACCAGATACAGCCCTTTGCCGTGAGCAGAAAAACTGATGCCATGAATATGTTCAGCTGATACGCCAGCCACAGCTTGTGCATCACTGAGTGTTTGGCGGATAACCTGGCAAGTCGCCGCCCACAGCGCTTCCATATTGCGCTCACAAAATCCTGCTTGTGGGCTAAGCACCGGTAGCGCCTGTTCTGTCACCGCCATCTCGCGGCCCTCGGCGGTGTAAACCCCGGCTTTGGTTACCGTGCCGCCAAGATCAATGCCGAGAAAATAGTGGCTCATGATGGCTCCTTAGCGCGTAGCCGGTAAAGCATTGTGATCCCAGCCCGCCAGGCGCATTTTGTCTTCAATCCAGTGGCGGGCGTGAATGATTTCTAACAAAGGTTCGGCCGATTTCTCAGTCCACATTTCAATCAAAAATGTACCGCGATAGTTCAGACGCCGCAGGGTTTTAAACAGATTAACAAAGTCGACACAGCCCTCGCCGAAAGGCACATCACGAAATTGCCCCGGACAATCTGCGGTAACAGCAAAAGTATCTTTCAGATGGATGGCTGCAATGCGGTCAATGCCACTCGCCAGTTCTGAATCCACTTCATTACCCCATGCGGTGAGGTTGCCAATATCGGGATACACGGTAAACCATGGCGAGCCAATTTTACTGTCCAGCGCCTTCCACTTGCTGATGGAGTTCATAAACTGGGTGTCCATGATTTCTACCGCGCACATCACTTGGGCCGCCGCTGCTTGTTGTGCTGCCCACGCCATGCCCTCTTCAAAACGGATTATGGTTTCGCTGTCTTGTGGTTCGTAATAAACGTCATAACCGGCCAATTGAATGGTGCGGATACCAAGGTCTTGCGCCAACCGAATGGCCTGCAACATGATAGTGCGTGCTTGCTCACGGGTCTGGGCATCACGGCTGCCAAACGGATAGCGGCGATGTGCTGACAAGCAAAGTGTGGGAATTCTCACCCCTGTTTGCTGGATGGCGGTGATAACGGCCATGCGCTCCTCGCGGCTCCAATTCAACCGCGCCAGCCGTTCGTCACTTTCATCAACAGACATCTCGACAAAGTCGAAACCGCAGGATTTCGCTACAGCCAGCTTTTCAACCCAACTGGTGCCCGCCGGCAGCGCTTTTTCATAGATTCCTAATGGGTGAATTCGCATTATTCTGTTTTCCCTATTGCAATCTTACTAAAGTGTTTCAATCGGTTATGTTTCATGGCGCGTTTTGCTTTCCATTTCTCTTTAAAGAACTTAAAGGCCAGTGCGAAGATAAGTGTTATCCCCCAAACCGCCAGATTGAAGTGCAGGCTGACGCCCAGCAGACTCAGTCCGGTAGCAATGACCTGCAACACCAGCAGCGCACAAAATACATGGCTGACTTTCCCTACACCGCCGAATGGGTTGGTGCCGCCCAGAACAATAGCCAACACGGTCAGTAACAGATAAGAGTCGCCATATCCCATGCGCGCTGAGTTAAAACGCGACATCATAATCAAGCCAGCCAACACACATAACAGGCTGGAAATGGAGTAGATGGCAATCATCACGCGGTCAGTGCGGATGCCACTGAACCAGGTGGCGTTGATGTTGCTGCCACACATATAAATGGTTTTCCCCAGCCGGGTTTTGCCTAATATCAGCGCCAGTACCAGTGAGGCGACGACAAAAATAATCATGGGGATAGGAATGCCCATCACCACCTCAGACCCCATACTGCGGACAATCGGCGGCATACCACTGAGTGCCGCCCCTTTAGTCAGATAAACGCCAATCCCGCTGATAATGGTCATGCTGCCTAATGTCACCAGAATCGGGTGAGCGCCGATGCGGGAAATCATCAACCCGGTCAATGTTCCTATAATGACGGCAATCATCGCGGCCCCCAGCAGGGCAATGACCAGCCACATCAGTTGAGTCGCGGTGCTGGCATCGGCAGGAACATATTGGATAAGCAGCCAGGCCATAAACAGCCCAGTGAGGTTAGCCGTGCCGATGATGGACAGATTTAGCCCGCCACTGAGCATGGGCACAAACATGGCAAAGGTCAGCAGCCCCAGCTCCGGCAACTGGAAAGCAATGCTTAAAAAGGTATTTTCGGTAAAGAAGCGGCCGGGCATCGCCAAACTGAACGCCAGTGTTGCCAGGGCGCAAATACTCAGTAAGCCAGAGATGGTGCCGTCAATATGGAAAAACGTATTCTTTTTCATAAAATGCCCCTGTCAGACAAAGCCAACATCAGTTTCTTTGCGTTTTTTGTAATGGGTGACGCAAATGGCGGCGACGATAACCACGCCAATCACAATGTTGACGAAATAACTGGAAACGCCGATCAGGTTGAGGCCATTTTTCAGGATACCAATCAGGAAGACGCCCATCAGTGTGCCAATCACCGAGCCACGGCCACCGGACAAACTGGCTCTGCCTAAGACTGCTGCGGCCAGAACATCTAATTCGCCGCCCACCAGCGCGCTTGGCACCACTTCACTCATCCGATAGGTCTGTAACATGCCGCCGATGGCTGCTGTTGCTCCTAAATAGCCATAGGCGAACAGGTAAATCAGTGACACACGAATGCCGATGCGGCGCGCAGATTCCGGGCTGCCGCCGACGGCATACAATTGTCGGCCGATATGAGTTTTATTCAGTAGTAGCCAGGTGAGCAGGGCGATGGCGAGCATGATGACCAGTGGCAAACCAATCTGATAACTCTCGCCATTAAAGGTAAAGGGCAGAATGGAGCGCTGGGTTATCCACCAGTCCGGTAAGTCATAAATACTGTGACCATTGGTTATCCACATCAGCATGCCAAACAGTAGTGATTGCATACTTATGGTGATAATGATGGAAACAATATTCAGGTAGTAAATAAGTACCGCATTAACGAATCCAAGCAATATTCCGATGGAGACGGCAATAACCAAGCACAAGACCGGGCTGGCAATCACATCATTGAGCAGCAAGGATGCCACCACGTATTGCACTACCGAGGCCACGGCAGCAAAGGAGATATCAATACCGCCAGTGACCAGCACCACGAAAAGGCCCAAAGCAAAGACGCCAGTAACGGCATAGCTTTCCGTCAGGTCCAGTAGGTTTTGTATCGACAAAAACTCACTGCTAAGCAGGGAGAACAGGGCCAGCATAATGACGATAACCCAGGCCAGCCATCCTTCAACGGATTGCGGTTTGAGTCTGCTGATATTAGGCATTGATGGCCTCCGCAAGCTGTTGTTCAGTCATTTGATTTGGGATCAATTCATTGACGATGCGTCCCTGCTTCATATGCAGGATACGGTCACAGTTGTAATAGGCTTCGGGTACTTCGTCGGAGATAAGCAGCACTGAGATGCCCACGCCAGACAGGCGGTGAATCAGTTTATAAATACTGTCTTTCGCGCCGATATCGACACCCACGGTCGGGGAATCAAGAATTAATACTTTCGGCTTGGTTAGAATCCATTTCGCCAGCACCACTTTTTGCTGATTACCGCCGGATAAGGTCGACAGCGGGTTATCCGGGTTGGTCACTTTGATGTCTAAATCTTTTACCCACTCTTGTACCAAGGCCTCTTTTTTAGTCTCATCAATCAGATAGAGCGGGGTGCGAATGCGTTGCAAAATTGACAGCATCATGTTGTCGGCGACTGATTGCGGCAGCACTGCACCGAGTGTCAGGCGATCTTCAGAGACATAGCCGATACCCAACTCAATGGCGCGGGTATTGTCTTTGATGTGAACCCGGTTGCCATCAATAGCAATCTCGCCACTATCAGGGTGAGTGATGCCAAATAGGCTTAAGGCCAGCTCAGTTCGCCCGGAGCCGAGTAAACCGCACAATCCCAAAACCTCACCGCGATGCAAACTCAAGGAAATATTTTCAAACTGCCCTTTGCGGCTGAGGTTATTGAGTTGCAGTACCACTTTGCCCAGTTCGGCATTCGGTAATTTCTGTTCGTGGGTAATAGTTAAGCCGGTCATTAGCTCAGTAATTCGCCCCACAGACAGTTCACTCGCCGGCCAGGTACCGACTTTCTCACCATCACGAATGACAGTAATGCGGTCTGAAATCTCTTTCACTTCATCCAGCCGATGGCTGACAAACACCACGGTGATGTTCTTGTCGCGCAGATAATTCACCGTGCGCAGCAACTGATTCACTTCCGTTCGAGTCAAAGACGCGGTCGGCTCATCCATAATCACCAACCGGGCATCAGCAACCAGCGCGCGGCAGATGGCGACTTGCTGGCGTTGTGCAATAGGTAAGTTTTGCACCAGCGCATCAGGGTCGATGGTAAATGCCAGTTCTTGTAAAATCTGGCAGGCTTTCTGTCTGATTTTGGTCTTGCTGAACCAACCGAAGTAACCTTTCAGGTTGTATTCAAAGGCAATGTTTTCCGCAACGGTCAGGTTAGGGAACAGCGACAAGTCCTGATAGATAACTTGCACACCTAAATCGCGGGCGCGATCTGGGGTTAAACGCGAGTGTGATTTATCGTCGATAATAATTTCACTACCGTCATCAGGGGCATATACGCCACTGATAGTTTTTATTAGCGTACTTTTGCCGCAGCCATTGGCACCGGCCAAACAGTGCACTTCGCCTTTATTCAACGTCAGAGTGATATTTTTAAGTGCCTGATGTCCGCCAAAGCTTTTTGATAGCTCTTTCAGCGTGATAAGCGGCACTCCTTTATCAGCATCAGAAATATAAGTCATCGTGCAGTTCCCCGGAAAACGGCCTTAAGACAGCGGGCCGAAATAAGAGCCGGGCAGGTTAGTACCCGGCGATACTTTTTTAGCGTATTGTGTGACTTACAGCCCCAGCTTGACCAGACGTTTGGTGTTTTCTACATCCAGTTTTTCCGGGTTATCACTGAGGATAGTGTTCCCCTTGGTTTTGATTTCACCCATATCACCCAGTTTGACGCCATCTTTGATGGGTTCGCCGTTCATCATGGCGGTGGCGACTTGTACGAAGACCTTACCGGCTACCATTGGGTTGGAAATATAACCACCGTCAATAGCGCCTTTCTCTAACAACTTGATCCCCTGGCCCGGAGTGAAGGTTCCGAATACGCAAGTGGTGTCGTTTTTCTTACGTTTATCAATGGCTCGGCCAGCACCAATCGGGCCTTGTGAACCGAATGACATAATGCCTTTCAGATCTTTATGTTTAGATAGCAAGTCATTAGCTGTGCGCATGGAATCATCCACTGACTCTGCTACGCCGAAACGGTCTTCAACCAGGACCATTTTCGGGTAATGTGCTTTTTGGTAAGCAATAGCGGCATCAGCCCACTCATTGACCAATGGCACTGTCAGGCTACCAACGAACATGGCATATTTGCCCTCTTCACCCATGCATTTCGCCATATCTTTCATATGGTTAGCACCCATGCTTTGGGTGTCGAGCAATTCAAAATCCCAGTCTGCATTGATTTGGCCTGGTGATTCATGAGTGATAACTTTAATTCCTGCTTCCTGAGCGCGTTTCAGCACCGGTTCCAGCACTTTGGCATCATTCGGAACAACACCAATGACATCGACTTTTTTGGCAATTAAGTCTTCAATTGCACGGACTTGCTCCGCAGGGTCTGCGGTGGTTGGCCCGACCTGCCAGGCATTGACGCCCAAGGCCTGACCTTCTTCTTTAATGCCCTGTTCCATCACATTGAACCAAGGAATACCCCCCACTTTGACCACAACGCCCATCGTGAATGGCTTATTGGCTTTTTGTGGAACTTTACTGTCATCAGCCCAGGCTGCGTGGGAAGCAAATAATGCGGTTATTAAGCAGGGTAAGATTAACTTTTTCATTATTAAATCCTCTAAAAGAACCATTGGTAAGCATCAAGACATCCAGCCTTATATTAAATATATAAGGCAACTTGGCTTATTCTTATTGTGTGACTATTTCTCTGGTGTTGACGCTATTATTCCGATGAATAATTTTGTTACTTATCTGATTCAATGATATTTAATTTGGGATTATCGCTACGATAATTTTGTGAACTTAATCGGTTAGTAATAAGAATATCGACATCATCTAACATGCATATTTTACAAAAAGCGTATTGGTCAAATTTACTGGAGTCTGCCAATAATATTTTTTGCCCCGAGACTTGTAACATGACTTGCTTTAATTTCGCATTAATATCGTTTCCGTCGCGCACGCCACTTTCCTGATTAATACCCTGACAAGAAAAGAAAAAGGTATTTATCTGGAAGTTGCGTATAGCATTTTCTGCCACGGGGCCATGGAAATCATCATGGCGGGCCGAGTACTCACCACCAATGCCAATAATTCGAACTTTATCACGGCAGGCCAGAGCTTGAATAATCTTCACTGAATTGGTGACGACGGTAATTTCAATATCCGGTATCTGCCGCGCCAAAAACCAGCAAGAGCTACTGTTATCCAATAAAATACAGTCACCCGGATGAATGAATTGTAATGCGGCTTTAGCAATTTTCATTTTAATATCAGGATGTTCCTCCGTACGCTTGCGGAATGACTCGGCTCTGTCAATAGCATTAAGGCTGTAGTGAGTCTCTTTGATATCAATGATGGAAAGGTCAGGGCCATCCAGTGCCACTGCCCCCCCAAAGCTACGGATCAGTTTTTGCTTTTTTTCTAGCACTGTCAGATCGCGACGAATGGTTTCTTGCGAGACCTGGCATAAGACAGATAACTCAGTCACCAGCGCCGAGCCTTGTTGCTGCACATGGTTACAAATGATTTTATAGCGTTCGGCTTGTAACATGTTTACCTCAACATTTGTCTTCGTGCTTAAAGCTAAAAAGCACCTGTAACATTCATGCTGCTATATTGGTATTTATCTGCTGTTTATACAGTGACTGAATTCAAGTATTGCTTTAAGTGGTGTTTTGCTTTGAGTTAATGTGATTTTCGCAGCATAATCTGATTTGATGTTGCTTTAAATTTCACTATAAATGTGATTTTAATCTCATATAAAGGACTTCTTCACCCTGAAAATAGTCAAGGCTGGTAATAAAAACACAAACTCGGGCATTAGCAGTATGACCGAATTTGCCCGAATCTGATTGAATTCTTCTGATTGATAATGAGTTGGCCTTCCATCCTCTTTAATTTAGCCATAAATAAGGTTAGGTTAGTTTGCATCCGGGTATTATGTTTGGAATATATGACTCCCCGGCAAATAATGGTGTTTGAATGAAGATTTTCAGTTAATAATTGTTTTTAATTAATGACTTTTCTGATTAATGAGTTCAATTACCAATGAAAAATTTTTATAACGCGTTGCTTGTTTAAATTCGGCTGCTTAATAATTATGATGAAATGAGGCCAGTTTTTCTGATTGTTAATTGCCGTGCTGAATATTATTTCATGAGGTGGCATCATGTTAGAACAGTTAAAACAACAGGTTTTTGACGCTAATTTAGCGTTACCGAAATATAAGCTCGTGACTTTTACCTGGGGGAATGTCAGTGGTATTGATCGCGAGCGCGGATTGGTGGTAATTAAACCTTCCGGTGTTGAATATGATGTAATGAGTGTTAATGACATGGTGGTGGTGGATTTGGCCACTGGCAAGGTGGTGGAAGGCAATAAAAAACCCTCTTCCGATACTGATACTCATCTGGTGCTATATCGTGCATTCGCGGATATTGGCGGCATTGTCCACACTCATTCCCGCCACGCCACTATTTGGGCACAAGCCGGTAAGTCACTCTCGGCATTAGGCACAACTCATGCCGACTATTTCTATGGCCCCATTCCTTGCACTCGCCTGATGACGGATGAGGAAATTGCCGGAGATTATGAGCATGAAACTGGCAATGTCATTGTCGAAACTTTTGCCAATCTTGCCTTGAGCGCGGTACAAATTCCGGCGGTATTGGTCAATGGCCATGGCCCATTTGCCTGGGGCAGTAATGCGGATAATGCCGTGCATAACGCGGTGGTGCTGGAGGAAATAGCGTATATGAATCTCTTCACTCATCAGCTTGAACCGGCGGTGGCCGACATGCAGCAAACTTTGTTGGATAAACATTATCTGCGTAAACATGGCGCTAAAGCTTATTACGGCCAGTAATGACTACATGGAGGCGTAAATATGCTGTCTACGCCTCCGGTGAGTTACTCAGCATCCACATTCGATATAACTTGCTCAACATCATCAAGTGTACCGATTTTCACTTCCCCAGTTCTGCACATCTTACTTTTGTCGATCAGTAAAATGGATTGTGTGGCGCGCTTGAGCAGCATGGTTTTGAATTCGGCATTAAATGGATTGGAATCCCACATAATGCCATCAGTATCAATGCCCTCACATGAGAAGATAAACAGGTCAATTTCGAGGGTTTTTAATAGCGAAAAAAGTGCTGGATTAACATAACAGGCATATTTTCGCTGTAGCCGCCCCCCGGCACTGATCAGCTCGATATTTTGATGTTTCGCCAATTCCTGACAAATCCGCACACTGTTGGTAAACACGGTGATATCGATATCCGGGAGTTTTTTGGCTAAATACCAACAGGTTGAGCTGGCATCCAGCGCAATCACCATTCCACTTTCAATTAAAGACAAAGCATGCGCGGCAATGCTGGCTTTGCTGGACAGGTGACTTTTCAGGCGCGTAGTGAAAGGATCGCCGCTGTCTTTGGTGGCGCGTTTAATGCTTTTAGCTCGTCCGTGCTGACGGATGATCAATCCCTGCGCTTGTAACTCATTCAGGTCACGGCGAATAGTTTCCTGACTGACCGCGAGTAAGTTTGCCAGGTCTGCCGTCGTCAGTGTTTCATGCTGTTTGATGTGTTGCAGTATTTCCTGGTGACGGGACGCTTTCATGATCCTCTCCATCAGCAAAGCCATGTATTTCATGTCTGACGAATACCAGCACGAAATACATGGCTAAAGGCGTGAGGTTACGTGATCATCAATTTAAAAAACAGGCGTTACCCCCTTCTTTAACAGAATATTGCCATACTTGGCGGTCTCCCCTGTGATGACGATCGCAAATGCTTGTTCGGCGCGTTGGTAAAAGGCATAGCGGTCAATGCGCTCAACGGGCAGGGTTTTTTCTGTGCCGAAGAGTGCGTGTAAATAGCGTTCTTCAACTGAAGCATCCAGCGTGTCACCGTCGACTGCCGCCATCATCACCAGTGGTGGGGCGTAACTGTCTAATTCGAATAAAGGAATAGTGGCCTCCAATAAGGCGCTGACGGATAGCCCATCGGCATGAATCACTTGCGGCCCGCCGTTTTTACCAATGGCATGGGCGGGAAAATGGGCATCAGAGAAAATAATTTCATCACCGTGGCCCATTTCTGCCAATGTTTTTAGCAATTGTGGTGATAGCAGCGGCGAGATGGTTTTAAGCATGACATTCTCCTTTCAAGGCAATGGATTCAGTTATCGGTTCCGGATTTACTGTGAGCGCCTGATAAAGTGGTTGCTGCTCGCCCGGTTGATAATATTGATAGTGATAATTGACCTGAGCGCGAGCTTCTTCGGCGCTGGTGTAGTAACCCGTCGCATACCAGGCAAAGAGTGCCGCCCCCAGCACTGTTGTTTCAGATTCATCAATGACTTTAATGGGCAGATTGAGCACGTCGGCTTTGATCTGGTTCCACAGAGCATTGCGGCTACCGCCACCGACCAGCAGTAATTCCCGAGTCCGGAACTCACCAATCCTTTCCAGCACCGCCAGATTATTTTTCAATTGCCAGGCAAGGCCCTCTAATGCGGAGCGGTAAAAGTGCCCCCGACCACTTGACAGCGATACCCCTTGCCAGCCGCCGGACAACTGATGGCGCGCGTTTCCCAGCAAATTACAATCCATGCGCACGCCGTCAGCACCTGGTGCTATGTCCGTCGCCTCAGCAATCATTTGTTGGTAAACATTGGCACAGGCATCATCGCGCCAGTACAGTTGGCGAACCCATTCCAACACCCCTGAGGCCAGCCACTGCAACCCTGGGTTAAATAAGCGCGGGCAACTGTCCAGTTCGCAAGTTGAACCGGCAAATTGTGGCAATAGGACGGTATTCACATTTGGCGTGCGGACCATCAGGATTTCCCAAGTTCCGGATGACAGCACCGGTTGGTCTAAATCCGCCCCGGAGCCAAATAAAGCAAATTGTGTATCGTGACCGGCAGAAACTACCGGTAAACCCGCCGGCAGCCCCAAATCAGCAGCAATATCCGGTAATAACTGACCAATAATTTCACCTGCGGCGACCATGGGTGGGAATAAATCGGCCTGAATACCTATTTTTTGTAAAATCTCGCCGCTAAATTGCTCGTGTTTCACATCCAGCAGTTGGCTGGTGCCCGCCATGGTGCGGTCAGTGGTAAATTCCCCGGTGAGGCGCTGGTTAATCAATGATGAAATAAACAGCCAGGCGTGCGCCTGCTCGACTAAGTCCGGCCGATTCTCTTGTAGCCAGATAAGTTTATATAATGTGTTAAAACTGAACTGACCAATGCCGGATATCTGCTGTAATTCCCCGGCAGACATATAGCGAGAGATATCTTCCATTACTGCCACTGTACGCGGGCACTTCCAACTAATAATCGGGTACAGCATGTTACCGCTGGCGTCCACTAAGGCCCCGTCCACACCAAAGGTGGTCACGGTCACCGCGTGAATCCTGCATTGATGGATCTGCGGCAGTAACTGGCGGCAGCACTGTACAAAACTGTGCAAAATGCCGTCCAACGGCCACAATTGCCATTGCGGATTGGTCGGGTCAGGCTGGCTGTGGTTGGGTAGCACGGCTTTAGCAACCACGACACCTTGAGGGTCAACCGCGATCGCCCGGATGTTGGTTGCGCCGCAATCTAAAACGATGACCACATCGCGCTTCATAAAGGCTCCTGTCACTCGCACCAAGGGGTGTTTTCCCCTTGGTTTGATATTATTAGCCGCCTGAGAAGAGCGCTTCCCTGCGGCCCTTCTCAACCATCACATTATTTTTTATATAACGGGCCGTAATTCTGGCAAGCGCGATAATCCTGCCCTTCGATATCCATACCGTGCGCGCCCCAAGCCGTTGGCCGGTATACACTTTCCTCTTCCACGTTATGCATACAAACCGGAATACGCAGCATTGACGCCAATGTAATTAAGTCTGCGCCTACATGGCCGATGGTCAGAACACCGTGGTTAGCCCCCCAATTCGCCATCACTGAATACACATCACTGAATGGCCCTTTACCGGTCAAACGTGGCGCAAACCAGGTGGTTGGCCAGCTTGAATCAGTACGTTTATCCAGAGTGTCATGTACTGATTTTGGCAATTCAACACTCCAGCCTTCGGCAATTTGTAATACCGGCCCTATACCCTTAATCAGATTGATGCGGCTCATGGTAAATGGCACGCCCCCACGGGTCAGGAAGCGAGAAGAGAAGCCGCCGCCACGGAAGTATTCATGAATCGCTGGGCACCATTCAGTTGCCGCCAGGCAGGCATCGGCTTCCTGCTGACTGACTTGCCAGTGTGGTTTGATGGTTGGTTTACCCTGTGCATCGTTTTGGCAACAAGTGCCATCCAATGCAGCAGAACCCGAGTTAATTAGGTGGATAATACCGTGCTCGGCCACGCCCTCAAGTTGGTGTCCTGTCACGCGCTGTACGGCTTCTGGCGACCAATAAGTGCGAACATCAGCAAAGATTTGTGCGGTGCCGGTCAGGGTATGGCCAAACAGCATTGCCACGCCGTTCAAACTGTCATTTTCGGTGGCGATAACCATAGGTTTTCGCACTCCGTTCCAGTCAAATGAACTGTTCAATAGTGCTTCGGCGGTATCACCGTTCGGGTATTGATCCGTCCAATGGCGCTGCCCCTGGAAACCGGCTGCAATAGCGTTATAACCCAATGCTTCTTCACCAAAACCTTTGGCGGCCAGTTTTGAATTGCCTTGCATCATATCGCGGATACAAATGGCCATTTGCAGGCTTTCACGCAGCACTGCGCGGCTACTTTGTGGTGAGCGGCGATATTGCTCGGCATTTTTATCTGGGCCAAATTTGAAGTTGTTATCAGCCCATGACAGCGCCAATTCCAGTTCTTGTTCATCATAGATTTTGTGATCGATACGGCGGCGTAGTTCAGTCATATCAACCGCTTGCACTTTCATCCCTAACCAAGATTCAAAGAAATTATGGTCAACGATGGAACCGGCGATCCCCATCGATACTCCACCCAGTGAGAGGTAGCTTTTGCCTTTCAAGCTGGCGACAGCCAACCCCGCACGGGCAAAACGCAGCAGTTTTTCTTGCACATCGGCAGGGATGCGGGTGTCATTGGCATCTTGTACGTCATGGCCGTAAATAGAGAAGGCGGGCAGCCCTTTCTGATTATGTGCTGCTAATGCAGCCGCCAGATAAACCGCGCCAGGGCGTTCGGTACCATTAAAGCCCCAAATTGCTTTCGGGCGGAACGGGTCCATATCAATCGTTTCGCTGCCGTAGCACCAGCACGGTGTCACGGTGATAGTCAGCCCGATATTCTGTGCGCTGAATTTATCATCACAGGCGGCAGACTCTGCCATTCCGGCAATGCAGGTGTCAGCAATGACGCACTCAACCGGGGTTCCACAAGGATGGCGGACCACTTCTTGCAGGAATTCTGCGGTGGCGCGAGCCATCTTCATGGTTTGCTCTTCCAGGGATTCACGCACACCCATTCTGCGGCCATCAATAACCGGACGAATACCAATCTTTGGTAATTGAATTGTCTTTTTCATAATAGATCCTTATGTTCTGTAGCAAATTTAATTTATCAGTTCACCGCGAATTTAATTCGTAGGTACAGTTTTGAACTTGGCGAAAATAAAGATAATAGCGAAACACAGTGCCGGAATAAGTTCTGCTGTCGGGATATTTCCCGCAGCATCACTGGCCAGCCCCATAATCGGTGTTACAATACCGCCACCAACAATAGTCATCACAATAATGGATGCGCCATATTTGGTGTCTTGATTTAGATTCTTAATGCCCAGAGAAAATATAGTTGGATACTGTATTGACATAAACATACTGCATAATGTCAGTGCTAATAACCCAATGTGCCCGCCAAAGGCGGCTGAAATAATACAAAGTAGCATTGAGATTAAAGCATAGGCGGCTAATACTTTCTCAGGCGCGAAGCGGGTAATTAACCAGGTCCCGCTGAATCGTCCAATAAAGAAACATACCATGGTGGCCGTTAAATAATTTGCTGCGTATCCCGGTGTAACATCTGGCAACTCTTCAATGGCGTAACGAATTAAATAACTCCAACATGCGGTTTGTGCACCAACATAACAAAATTGTGCTAATACTGCCCAGCGCCAGTGAGTTATTTTTAATAAGCGCGGTAGTGATGCAAAGAAAGAGCCGTTTTGTGTATCGTTAGATTCACTTTTTATTGTAGGGAAACGGGTGATAAGAATTAATAGCGCAACAAAAATAACTACTGCCACAATAATCAAATAAGGTAATTGTACGGCTTTGACCAAACTATGGTGATAGCTATTCAAGTCCTCAACAGACAATTTATCTAATACTTCCTGTGTCTGATGGGGGACATTAGAGAGGATTAAACTTTGCCCGAATACTACGGCGATAATGGCACCAAAGGAGTTAAAAGTCTGCGCCAGATTGATACGGAAATGGCCAGTTTTCTCCGGCCCCAATACTGTCACAAAGGGATTGGCGGCAGTTTCAAGGCAGCCTAAACCTGCGGCAATGATGAATAAACCGATTAAAAACAAGGTGTAATTCATTGTTTCAGCGGCAGGCCAGAATAAGGCAGCGCCAAAGGCGTAGAACAGTAGCCCGGTAATGATCCCTGCTTTATAGCTGAATCTTTTCATTAAGATCCCAGCGGGAATGGGAATCAAAAAGTAACCAAAATAGAAAGAGGATTGAATCAGCCCGGCCTGGAAATTGGTCAGAGTAAATGCCTGCTGAAACTGTGGTAATAAAATATCATTCAAGTTGTTTGCTACTGCCCAAAGGAAGAACAGTGAGCACAGCAGTGCGAAAGGAATCAGATATCTTTTTTTATTTGCCGACTCGTCAGTTACCGAGGCGGAAATTTTGGTGCTATCTGTTTGTATTAAAATATTTCCCATGATGCCCTCGTCAGATGTTGCACTTATTCTACTCGTCTTGAAATACGGAATGTTCGACGGAAGTCTTTTATTTAATGAATGATATTTTTCTCTGACTGACATAAACCGTTAGAGTGGAAAACAAAATATATTCATTGCGTTAAGTCCTGTTCTTTATAAGGTAAAAATCACCAAAAAGTATGAGCTGAATCACATTGGTAACTCAATGCTAATATTTTGTGATGATAGTCACTTTAAATAAAAACAATTCATGACCGTTTGAAATGAATTGTGTTTCAAACACACAACCGTAATGACCGATTTTTTTATTTCCGACACAAACGGTCAATTCACATTGGAAATGGATATATTTATCTGGTGGGTAATGGATTTGACCGTTTAATCATATTGGTTTTTCAAACGGACATTTTATAAAAGTAAATAAGAGTTAAATTGCCACAAAGTGATGAATAGTCATGATCGGGTTCACGTTTTTGTATGCTTTATTTTTTACTTTAATTAAATAAGCGAAAAATATATCGCATATTCATCATTAACGTTTGTTAGCTCACATCCATTATTTAATGCGTTTTATATTTAGGTAGTTGCATCCTAAGAGAGGAAAAAATGAAGAAAGAAGCATTGGCGCGCGATATTATTAATACTTGCCTGGAAATGACCCGCTTAGGCCTTAACCATGGCACCGCTGGCAATGTTAGTGTGCGCTATCAGGATGGATTTCTGATTACGCCATCGGGTATTGCCTACGACAAACTGACCGAATCGCACATTGTTTATATTGATGCGGACGGCCATCACGAAGTGGGTAAAGTCCCGTCCAGTGAATGGCGCTTTCATCAGGCGGTTTATCAAACCCGACCTGATGCCAATGCGGTAGTACACAATCATTCTGTTCACTGCACGGCTGTTTCTATTCTCAATCGCCCGATTCCTGCCATTCATTACATGATTGCCGCCGCGGGTGGCGATGATATTCCTTGTGCGCCTTATGCCACTTTTGGCACCAAAGCACTTTCAGAGCATGTTGCGGTGGCGATGAAAAACCGTAAAGCCACGCTTTTGCAACATCACGGGCTGATAGCGTGTGAAGAAAATCTGCCAAAAGCACTGTGGCTAGCTCATGAAGTGGAGGTTTTGGCGACACTGCTGCTGGCTATTTTGCCGATTGTTGACGAAGTGCCGGTGTTATCCAAAGAAGAAATCAGTGTGGTATTGGAGAAATTCAAAACCTACGGTTTGCGGGTCGAAGAGTAACTGGTGGGCAAAAATAGCCGCTGGATTAAAACACTGAGGAATCAATCATGAACAGAATGATTTTAAATGAAACGGCGTGGTTTGGTCGTGGTTCACTAGGGGCTCTGACCGATGAAGTCACACGGCGGGGTTACCAAAAAGCATTAGTGGTTACAGATAAAATATTGCTCGAATGTGGCGTGGCAACCCGCCTAACGAGTTGTTTGGCACAGGCTGGCCTGGATTTCGCTGTTTTTGATGCGGTTAAACCCAATCCGACCATCAGTATTGTGCAACAAGGGGTCGCTGCTTTTCGTCAAAGTGGGGCGGATTATCTGATAGCTCTGGGGGGCGGTTCACCGCAAGATACCTGTAAAGCTATTGGTATCATTATCAATAACCCTGAGTTTGCCGATGTGCGCAGCTTGGAAGGGGTCGCCGATACACGTAAACCTGGCGTACCGATTTTGGCTATCCCAACGACTGCGGGGACGGCCGCGGAAGTGACCATTAACTATGTGATTACTGACGAAGAGCGGCGGCGCAAGTTTGTCTGTGTCGACCCTCATGCCATTCCAGCCGTGGCATTTATTGACGCAGATATGATGGACAGCATGCCCGCAGCGCTGAAAGCGGCTACCGGTGTGGATGCTTTGACTCATGCTATTGAAGGTTATTTGACGAAAGGCGCGTGGGAACTGACTGATACTTTGCATCTCAAGGCCATTGAGGTTATCAGCCGTTCCTTGCGGGCATCAGTAAAAGGGGATGCCGCTGCGACTGAGGATATGGCACTCGGGCAGTATATTGCCGGTATGGGCTTTTCGAATGTGGGCCTTGGGTTAGTGCACGGTATGGCTCACCCGCTCGGGGCGTTTTATAACATGCCACATGGCGTAGCCAATGCCATTTTATTACCTTATATCATGCGCTATAACGCCACTTTTACCGGTGAGCGTTTCCGTCAGATTGCCTTGGCTATGGGGCTGGAAAATGCACTGAATGCGCCACTGGAACAAGTCCGTGAGCAAACTGTCCAGGCAGTATTTGCACTAAATCGTGATATTGGCATTCCCGCAGCCCTGAGCAATGTCGGGATGCGGGCTGACGATATTCCCGCGCTGGCAGTAGCAGCATTGGCTGATGTCTGTACGGGGGGGAACCCACGGGAAACCTCGGTTGATGAAATTATGGCGCTTTATCATCAAGCCTGTTGAACAAAACGGTTACTTGTCACAAATCCACCAGAAAGTCATGGGGCGGTTTTAATCCCCATGACTTTATTGATGCCAAACAACTCCCGCTCTACCCAAAAGAGGTAGGGTTACTGCGCGGGACGGTATATTTATTATCCTAACTATAACAACTGCTGTTACTGGGCCTCGCGCTCCGCCTCAACTTCTCCTTCCCGCTGAATTACTCATTTTTTTGAATTAATCGGATGTCATCCAATGCGATGTCCTCCATTTTCTGGAATGCAACCAAGTGGGAATCTTATGAAAGAGACCAATGAATCCCGACTGTTAACGGCAGAAGTCACGCGCCGAAAACTGGTCCAAACCACACTGGTCGGCGGTCTTGCCGTGGCAACCGGGGCGTTCTCGCTGCCGTTTTCCCGTACCGCCCGAGCTGTTCAATCCGCCATTAATCCAAGCAATGCCAGCGATGGCAAAGTGATCTGGAGTGCTTGCACCGTTAACTGCGGTAGCCGCTGTCCATTACGTATGCATGTGGTTGATGGTGAAATTAAATATGTTGAAACTGACAATACCGGGGACGACCAGTTCGACGGTTTGCATCAGGTGCGTGCTTGTTTACGGGGCCGCTCCATGCGCCGCCGGGTGTACAACCCCGACCGATTGAAATATCCGATGAAACGTGTGGGCGCACGTGGCGAGGGCAAGTTCCAACGTATTTCATGGGAGGAAGCTTTTGATACTCTCGCCGCCAGCATGCAAAACATCATCAAGGAATATGGTAACGAAGCCATCTATCTGAATTACGGCACAGGCACGTTGGGCGGCACCATGACCCGCTCTTGGCCACCGGGTTCAACCTTATTGGCGCGGCTGATGAATTGCTGTGGTGGTTATCTCAATCATTATGGCGACTACAGCACCGCGCAGATTGCCGCGGGTTTGAATTACACCTATGGCGGCTGGGCCGACGGCAATAGCCCATCAGATATTGAAAATAGTAAGTTGGTGGTGTTGTTTGGTAACAACCCTGGTGAAACCCGGATGAGCGGCGGCGGTGTCACTTATTATCTGGAACAGGCGCGGGAGAAATCCAATGCCAAGATGATTGTTATTGACCCGCGATATACAGATACCGCTGCGGGGCGTGAGGATGAATGGATCCCACTGCGGCCAGGGACAGATGCTGCACTCGCCTCTGCACTGGCTTATGTGATGATCACCGAGAATCTGGTGGATCAGCCATTCCTTGATAAATATTGCGTCGGCTATGACGAGAAAACCTTGCCAGAAGGCGCACCGAAAAATGGCCATTATAAGGCCTATATTTTAGGGCAAGGTGCAGATAAAACAGCTAAAACGCCGCAATGGGCGGAGGCCATTACCGGGATCCCAGCGGCAAAAATCATTAAATTGGGGCGGGAAATTGGCTCAGTCAAGCCCGCCTATATCGCGCAGGGATGGGGGCCACAACGCCATGCCAATGGCGAAAACACGAGTCGCGCTATTGCGATGCTGGCTATTCTGACCGGCAATGTTGGCATCAATGGCGGCAATTCAGGTGCTCGCGAAGGTTCCTATGGTCTGCCGTTCGTCCGCATGCCAACTCTGGAAAACCCGGTTAAAACCAGTATTTCGATGTTCTTGTGGACGGATGCCATTGAGCGCGGCCCTGAAATGACCGCCACCCGTGATGGCGTAAGGGGCAAAGATAAGCTGGATGTGCCCATCAAGTTTATCTGGAATTACGCGAGTAACTGCTTGATTAATCAGCATGCGGAAATCAATCGCACCCATGACATTCTGCAAGATGATAAGAAATGCGAAATGATTGTGGTCATTGATAACCACATGACCTCGTCAGCTAAGTATGCCGATATTATCCTGCCGGACTGTACTGCTTCGGAGCAAATGGATTTCTGTCTGGATGCGTCCAGTGGCAACATGGCGTATGTAATTTTTGCTGATCAGGTCATCAAACCGCGCTTTGAGTGCAAAAACATCTATGAAATGACCACTGAGCTGGCAAAACGCATGGGGGTTGAACAGCAATTTACCGAAGGGCGCACCCAAGAGGGCTGGCTGCGCCATCTCTATCAGCAATCGCAGCAGGCCATTCCTGAGTTGCCATCATTCGAGGAGTTCCGCGAGCAGGGCATCTTCAAAAAACGCGACCCGGCAGGGCACCATGTCGCCTATAAAGAATTCCGGGCCGATCCGGTCGCCAACCCGTTAACCACCCCATCGGGCAAAATCGAGATTTACTCTGCTGAATTGGCACACATTGCCGCCACGTGGGAATTGCAGTCAGATGATGTGATTGATCCGCTGCCGGTATATGCCGCTGGTTTCGAGAGTTTTGACGACCCGCTTAACCAGACATATCCGCTGCAACTTACGGGTTTCCATTATAAAGCCCGAACTCACTCTACTTACGGCAATGTCGATGTGCTAAAGGCGTCCTGCCGTCAGGAAATGTGGATTAACCCAATAGATGCCAGAGAACGCGACATCAACAATGGCGATATCGTGCGGATATTTAATGGCCGTGGCGAAGTTCAGATTAATGCCAAAGTGACCCCGCGCATGATGCCGGGAGTGGTGGCTCTGGGGGAAGGGGCTTGGTACAGCCCTGATGAGAAACGTATTGACCGGGCGGGCAGTATTAACGTGTTGACCACGCAGCGCCCCTCTCCGTTGGCGAAAGGGAATCCATCCCATACCAACCTCGTTCAAGTAACCAAGGCTTAAGGAGCTAACTGATGACGCAATATGGTTTTTACATCGACTCCAGCCGGTGCACGGGGTGTAAAACTTGCGAACTGGCCTGCAAGGATTTCAAAAACTTATCAACCGATGTCAGTTTTCGGCGCATTTACGAATACGCCGGAGGCGATTGGCAACAGGATAACGGCGCATGGCACCAGAATGTGTTTGCTTACTATCTCTCTATTGCTTGCAACCACTGTAGTGACCCCGCCTGCACCAAAGTATGCCCGACTGGCGCGATGCATAAGCGCGATGATGGTTTTGTGGTGGTAAATGAGGATATTTGTATTGGTTGCCGCTACTGCCATATGGCTTGTCCTTACGGTGCGCCGCAATATGACGAAACCAAAGGGCATATGACCAAGTGTGACGGCTGCTATGAAAGGGTTGCCGCTGGCAAAAAACCGATTTGTGTCGATTCCTGCCCGCTGCGGGCATTGGATATGGCCCCTATCGATGAACTGCGCGAAAAATATGGGGAATTGGCCGAAATTGCGCCACTGCCCGCCGCTCACTTCACATTACCGAATATCGTCGTGAAACCAAATGCCAACAGTCGCCCGGTCAGAGATACCACCGGTCATCTGGCAAATCCGAAGGAGGTATAACATGGGCATGGGATGGCATGAATGGCCATTAATGGTCTTTACGGTTCTGGGGCAGTGCGTGGTTGGGGGCTTTATTGTCCTCGGATTGGCACTGATATTTGGCGATTTGAGTCGCGGCCAGCAACAACGAGTTCACCGCAGCATGTTTGTCTTATGGGTGCTGATGGCGTTGGCTTTTATTGCCTCGACACTGCATTTAGGCTCGCCGATGCGGGCTTTCAACTCATTAAATCGGGTCGGAGAGTCGGCGCTGAGTAATGAGATAGCAGCCGGTTCACTGTTCTTTGCTGTGGCCGGTTTCTACTGGTTGCTGGCAGTTTTGGGTAAGCTGCCCGCAGTGCTGGGTAAGATCTGGTTGGTGATAGCCATGGTGCTGGGCGTGGTATTTGTCTACGCCATGTGTCGGGTTTACTCCATTGATACGGTGCCCACTTGGGATAATCTCTACACGCCGCTGGGCTTCGTATTGACGGTCTTTATCGGCGGGCCAATGTTGGGTTACTTGCTACTGCAATTAGCTGATATTAATGGCCGAGCAATGCTGCAATTGCCGATGATTAGTGTATTGGCGCTGATTATCAGTATCGCCAGTGTCATTATGCAGGCGGCGAGTTTGTCGATAATTTACAGCTCGGTACAGCAAGCATCCGAACTCATTCCTAACTACGGCATGTTGATGGTCTGGCGCTTGGTGCTGTTGGTGTTGGGGTTAGGGTGCTGGATTTGCCCGCTAATCCGTGGCCGCATGCCAATGACTCTCGGGATGATTTTTGCCATGCTATTGGTTATTGTCGGTGAATTAATTGGCCGAGCCGTATTTTATGGGCTGCATATGACGGTAGGAATGGCAGTCGGCGGGTAATTTATATCCTGACGATTGTTGTGTTTTGCCATTCTGGGCGTGCTCAGAATGGCTTGACTCACGCCGTCTCAATCTGAACCCGCTATTATTCAGGATAATATTTAATGGTTGAAAAAAATATTGCTTATCAAGATATTGCGCTCACTGGTCGGGTGCTCGGCGCGCTGTTTTATTGTGAGCCAGACAGCCCGGCATGCAGTGATATTGTGGCGCAACTGAGCAGTGGCTCTTGGGTGGCACAATGGCCTTATGGGCGTGAAGAGAAACTGGCCCCGATTGCCGCTTTACTGGCGCAATCGGCTGCACAGGAAACACGGGAAGAGGCTTGGCAGCGGCTATTTATTGGCCCTTACGCTTTGCCCGCCCCACCTTGGGGGTCAGTCTACCTGGATAAAGAAAATGTGCTGTTCGGGGATTCAACCCTAAAACTACGGAATTGGATGGCCGAGCAGCACGTGGAAGTCACCCTGGATACAGAAGAACCGGAAGATCAATTCGGTTTATTGCTGATGATGGTGGCGTGGTTGGCCGAAAACCAACCCGAAAAGTTACCGGATTTGCTGGCGGAACACTTACTCACTTGGGCTTACCGCTATCTGGATTTACTGCAATCCGATGCCGCGCATCCGTTCTATCAGGGGCTGGCCCAGTTAGCGACCTTAACACTGACCCATTGGCAGCATGAATTACAGGTGACTCCAGCAGTGGTTAAGTTGTATCGCTGAGTCAGCATTTCATTATTTACTCAATCCTAAGTATCACTTTTTTGCCAATATTGCTCGTCATACAACTTAATGAATCAAAAGTGAATTTCTCTGATTTTTGATTAATCACATCTGAAAATCTTGGGCGCGACACATGTCATAATGTGGCCGCGCCCACTTGCCGTATTCCCTCTGATTTTATCCAGCTTGCGACTGATGTCATCAGCGCTTTTCCATTGCTAAAGCTTGATTTGACTCAGCCAGTAGTTGAGCGGACTTAGCATCAAAAAACCAAGTCAGTAAAGATATTGCCTCCCCCATAGACTAATTTGTGACCGGCTTCTATTTTCCTTGCTCTCATATTGGACAAGCCGTAGGGCGTTTGTATTATTAGGTTGAATATAAATTTAATAGTGAATATATATTCAATGCGGAGAAAAATAATGAAAAATACCCTACTGAAATCCTGTCTTACCGCAGCATTGATCTCAATGGCGGGTGTTGCTGGTGCTGCCAGTAACGGCCTGATCGCCATTATCACCCCCTCCCACGATAACCCGTTTTTCAAGGCGGAAGCCGAAGGTGCCAAAGCGAAAGCGACGGAGCTGGGATACACCGTGCTGGTCGCTTCTCATGATGATGATGTGAATAAACAGAACCAATTGTTGGAAACCGCCATTGCGCGTAAAGCCAAGGCAATTATCCTGGATAACGCAGGTTCTGATGCCACGATTGGGCCATTGAAAAAAGCCAAAGCAGCAGGTATTCCCACCTTCCTGATTGACCGTGAAATCAATGAAACCGGCATTGCGGTGTCGCAAATTGTGTCCAACAACTATCAGGGAGCACAACTGGGTGCTGAGAAGTTTGTCGTCCTGATGGGGGGCAAAGGGAAATATGTTGAATTATTGGGCCGCGAATCAGATACCAACGCACACGTACGTTCACAGGGTTATCACGACGTAATCGACGAACATAGCGACATGAAGATGGTTGCTCAGCAGACTGCAAACTGGAGCCAGACTGAAGCTTTCAACCGCATGGAGTCCATTTTGCAGGCTAACCCGGATATCACTGGGGTGATTTCAGGTAATGACACCATGGCATTAGGGGCTGAAGCCGCGTTAAAAGCCGCAGGCCGTAATGATGTGATTGTGGTGGGCTTTGACGGCAGTGACTATGTGCGTGATTCCATCATCAACAAAGGCAATATCAAAGCCACCGTACTCCAGCCGGGGTGGGCTCAAGCCCAGATGGCAGTGGTTCAAGCTGATAAATATCTGAAAACCGGCTCCACCGGGCAAGAAGAAAAACAGCTGATGGACTGCGTATTGATTGATGAAAACAATGCCAAAAACCTGAATGTCTTTGCGCTGAAAGAGTAATGCCTTTAGCGCGGTTGGCTAGCTCGCGTGTTAAAAGGCAATGAGGGGCGTATCAGCCCCTCCTGACAGGAGGCAGTATGTGGTTCAGTGCCCTATCGAAAGCAGGCGGTTTGTTGGTTATCAGCACAGTGCTGGTGGCGTGTACTGTGGTGGATTTGGATGAAAACGGCAAACCGATTCTGCCGGTCGATCCAAATGCGGTCGTCAGTGACTATAACCAGCCATCGGACAAAGTCGCCTCCACCATTTGGGTGAGCAAAGTGATGCCATTTGCCAGCAGCAATGCGCTCAGTTGGCAACAAGTGAAGCAACAAAGTCAGCCAGCAGCAGGGAAAAACAGCAAAAGTTATTTTGTCCGTTTTAACGGCAAAGTGATGGCGGTAGAAACAGAAGGGCGGGAAGGCACGATGAAAATCGCAGTGGAGGGTGATGAACAAGTGCTGCAATTGGGGCCTATCGTCAAAGGTAATGCCATTCGTGATGCCTCGACTTTTATCCGCTTCGAGGATTTTAAAAACCAAGTGCAATATGCCCAACTTTCCAAGGCGCTAAGCAAACGTGCTTTGCAGGATGTGGCCAAACCCGATGCCAGTTGGGTCGGCCAGCAAGTCGAGGTATTGGCTGCGGTGACATTAGCTCCTGGCGGTCTGAATAATGCTGTGCCGCTCAGTTTGAATAAGGAGACTCACTAATGGACCACAGACCTGACATCGTCATGCGTGCTGAGGACATTTCGATGCGTTTTCCCGGCACATTGGCGTTAGATGCCGTCAGTTATAATGTTTATCGCGGCAAAGTAAATGTGATTATTGGGGAAAATGGTGCCGGAAAATCAACATTAATGAAGATTCTGGCTGGTGTGCAGCAACCGACTTCCGGACAGATCTACCTTAATGAGCAGCCGGTAACAATTGCCAATACTCGTGAGGCCGCCGCGCTCGGTATTGGCATGGTGCATCAGGAGTTGAATCTGTCAGAAAATCTCAATGTCGCGGAAAATATTTTTCTGGGCCGTGAGATTCAGCAAGGATTGAAGCCCATTAATCAGGCAGCACAGGAACTGATTGCTGAGCAACTTATGGTACGCCTTGACCAGGCCATTTCACCGAAGGAAATGGTGTCAAACCTGAAAGTCGGTCAGCAGCAATTGATTGAAATTGCTAAGGCTTTGGCTGAGCAGGCAGACATTTTGATTCTGGACGAACCGACCTCCGCTCTGAGTAAAACTGAAGTCGACATTCTGTTCCGGGTGATTCGCGAACTGACTCGCCAAGGGGTTTCTATCGTCTACATTTCGCATCGATTGGAAGAGTTGATGGCGATTGGTGATTACATCACCATTCTGCGCGATGGTCGTTTCCAGGCCGAAGCTGCCGTTAAAGACATTGATGTGCCGTGGATTGTACGTGAAATGCTGGGCAGTGACCCGGTTTCCAGCTTCCTTCATCCGGGCCGGACTTTCGGGGCACCAATGATGGAAGTGGATAACGTCACTTTAATCAATGAGTCCGGTAATGCGGTGGTAAATCAAGTCTCGCTACAGGTGTGTGCTGGTGAAATCGTCGGTATTTATGGGTTGATGGGGGCGGGACGAACTGAGTTGTTTGAGTGTCTGTTAGGCACTCAACAGAGCTATCTCGGGGCAATTCGGCTCAATGACACTGCAATCAGTGCCAAAACTTCAACCGCAGAACGCATCCGCCTTGGCATGAGTTTAGTGCCGGAAGATCGTAAAAAAACGGGCATTTTCCCGGTGTCATCTGTTGCCAATAACCTGACTATTTCCAGCTTATGGCGTCGGTTAAAACACAGCTTCGCTATCTGGCAGGAGAGCGAGTCGCAGGTGGTCGCGTCAGTTATTGGCGATTTGTCTATCAAAGTTTCATCACCGGACGTGGAAATTCAAGCGCTTAGCGGCGGTAATCAGCAAAAAGTGGTGATTGGCCGTTCATTACTGACCAGCCCGAACATTTTACTACTGGATGAACCGACTCGGGGTATTGATGTTGGCGCGAAAGCGGATGTGTTTGAAATGATGGTGAAACTCTCTGAACAGGGGATCGCGATTCTGTTTTCCACCTCAGATCTGAAAGAAATCATGGCGGTATCAGACCGCATTCTGGTGATGTCGAACGGCAAACTGACCGCAAATGTTTCTCGTCAGTCGGCCAGTGAATCGGCATTGGTTACGGCAAGCGCACAAGGGTTTGAATGATGAAAGCAACAACTGGCACTGCGTTGGCGAGTCACCAGCCCGGTGGGTCGTCGTGGTCACGGGAAAATATGCTGCTGCTTCTGCTAAAGATGCGCACCTTTATTGCCCTGTTCCTGATCCTGGGTTTCTTCTCTGTGATGGTTCCGGGGTTTTTGGCGACCGGTAGCTTGATCATTATGGTGAAGCATATCGCGATCAATGCCTTCCTCGCTCTGGGCATCACGTTTGTCATTATCACCGCCGGGATTGACCTTTCCATCGGGGCGACATTGGGGTTATGCGGCATGATTGCTGGCTGGATGATTACTCAAGGTATTGTTTTACCGATGTTTGGTATTGCCATCTTCCCCAGTGTTTGGGTGGTGGTTCCGGTGGTATTGATTATCGGAGCACTTATTGGCGCGGTAAATGGTTGGATAATTACCCGCTATAACGTCGCCCCGTTCATCTGCACTCTTGGCACCATGTATGTGGTTCGAGGTGCGGCAATGCTGATTTCCGGCGGTGAAACTTTCCCTGGTTTGCAAGGGAATCCACAGTTGGGGAATACCGGTTTTGATTTGCTGGGGTCTGGCACGTTACTGGGCTTACCAATTGCCATCTGGATTATGTTCATTTTGGCACTGGTTATTGCCTATGTTGCCCGCCGATTGCCGTTTGGCCGCCATGTCTATGCCATTGGTGATAACGAAAGGGCCGCCGAGCTTTCAGGTGTCAAAGTCCGGCAAGTCAAAGTGTGGGTGTACACCATCTCGGGTTTCTGCGCTGCGATTGCCGGGATAATTGTTTCTGCTCAATTGGTCGCCAGTCATCCGGCCAATGGCAGTGGTTTTGAGATGAATGCTATTGCTGCCGTGGTACTGGGGGGGACTTCTTTGGCCGGGGGGCGCGGCACCATTCTCGGTACGCTGATTGGCGCATTTGTTATCGGCATTCTGGCTGACGGTTTGGTGATGATGGGGGTCAGCGAATTCTGGCAAATGGTTATCAAAGGTATCGTGATTATTGTGGCGGTCATTATCGACCAGATGCAAAACCGGATGCAGCACAAGGCCGCGATTGTTTCGCAAAAGGCTACTGCGGTGCCGCAAATCGAGAAGAGCGAACAAGCATAAAGAACAGTCTAATCAGGCAGATGCAGCCTGTCAGACACTGAACACGAAAGATGTCACGCCGGAGGGAGATTTCCGGACAGGCTTGATGAAAGCTATTTTTTAGCACCATCAGGAATAAATATTCGGTAATGAGTAAAAATTCATTTATCGATAAAATTAAGAGAGGTAATGTCATGAATCCGTATTCACTGTCAGTCGATGAGCTGGTGAAAAAGGCACGGGCTATCCGCCGCCGGATAGTTCTGCTTAACGCGAACAGCCCCGCAGGGGGGCACACCGGCGCTGATCTTTCGCAAGTAGAGATTCTGACAGCACTCTATTTCCGCATCCTAAATTGTGCGCCAGACCGGCTCACAGATCCCGAGCGCGATATTTATGTGCAGTCCAAAGGTCACGCGGTGGGCGGCTATTACTGCTGCCTGGCTGAAGCGGGCTATTTCCCAGAAGAATGGTTGGCGACTTATCAACATGCCAACTCCCATCTGCCGGGGCACCCCGTCAAACATAAAACGCCGGGCATTGAATTAAATACCGGCGCGTTAGGCCACGGCTTACCGGTTGCGGTGGGAATTGCCCTGGCGGCCAAACGTTCTAATAGCAAACGGCGGGTATTCGTTTTGACCGGCGACGGTGAACTGGCTGAAGGCAGTAACTGGGAAGCGGCATTAGTGGCTGCTCACTATCAGCTAGACAACCTGATAATCATTAATGACAAAAATAAACTCCAACTGGCGGGTACCACTAAATCGATTATGAATACCGATCCGCTGGCGGATAAGTGGCAGGCATTTGGTCTGCAAGTCACTGAATGTCAGGGGAATGATATGCAATCGGTGGTGGAAACACTGGAAGGGCTGCAACAAAACGGTAAACCCAATGTGGTGATTGCTAACACCGAAAAAGGGGCCGGAATCTCCTTTATTCAAGGGCGTGTGGAGTGGCACCACCGGGTGCCGAAAGGTGCTGAAATTGATCTGGCACTGGAGGAATTAAATGATGAGTAACGCAGAACATTTGGCTTCAGTGATGGTTGAGCAGTTTATTAAAGCAGTGGATAACGGCGTGGATCTGGTGCCTGTGGTCGCCGATTCGACTTCGACGGCGAAAATTGGGCCATTTATCACCCGCTTCCCCGACCGAGTGGTCAATGTCGGTATTGCCGAACAAGCGATGGTCGGCACTGCGGTGGGGTTATCCATGGGCGGGAAAGTGGCAGTGACCTGTAATGCTGCGCCATTCCTGATTTCGCGCTCCAATGAACAGCTCAAAATTGATGTTTGCTACAACAACAGCAATGTAAAACTATTTGGTCTTAACTCCGGGGCCAGCTATGGGCCACTGGCGAGTACTCATCATTGCATCGATGATATCGCCATCCTGCGCGGCTTTGGCAATATTGAAATCTATGCGCCCTCAGACCCGCAAGAGTGCCGTCAGATAATTGATTATGCTCTGGCGCATATCGGGCCAGTTTATATCCGTCTGGACGGTAAATCTTTGCCACAACTTCATGACGAACACTACCAGTTCGTCCCCGGTCAAATTGATGTTTTACAGGAAGGGCGGGATATTACTCTGGTATCGATGGGTTCTACAGTTCATGAGGCTGTCAGCGCGGCGGCAATACTAGCAGACAGCAATGTTTCTGCTGCGGTGGTCAATGTTTCTTCAATTCGCCCATGTGATACTCAGCAGCTGTTAGCTATCCTTCAAAACAGTCAGCGGGTGATTACCATCGAAGAGCACAATATTAATGGCGGTGTCGGGAGTCTGGTCGCTGAAGTGCTGTCCGAAGCGGGCAGCGGTATTCCTCTGGTGAGATTAGGCATTCCTGATGGCGGATATGCGATTGCTGCCGATAGGGCGGATATGCGCGCCTATCATGGTTTTGATGCAGCAGGCATTGTGGCTCGTGCTCTGCGGTTTTGCCGGGGAGAGTAACTATTATGTTGACACTGAGCATGTTAACGCCGAGCAGACAGGCGGTATCGACACCGATTATTTTGGCCATTGATGAAGGTACGACCAATGCCAAGGCTATCGCGGTGGATACTGCCGGGCAGATACGGGCAAAAGCTTCGGTACCACTCCAACTCGAGCATCCAAAGCCCGGCTGGGCCGAACAGGACCCGTTGGCTATCTGGCAGGCGGTTTCTCTGGCCATCGAAGATTGTCTGAGTCAATTGGTTGGGGCGCGGGTTGCCGGTATTGCTATCAGTAACCAGCGCGAATCAGTGCTTATCTGGGAGCGGGACACTGGTATTCCACTGACTCGAGTTGTGAGTTGGCAATGCCGGCGCTCGGAGGTTTTCTGTCAGGCGCTAAGTCAGTTACCCGAAGCGGCAATGATTGCCGAACGCACGGGTTTGCAAATTGATCCCTTGTTCCCTGCGGCTAAAATCCACGGCATGCTAGCGGAAATTCCCCAAGGTGTTGAGCGCGCAGCCCATGGTGAATTGTGTGTTGGCACTATCGATTGCTGGCTCACCTGGCAGCTCAGTGGCGGCCAAAGTTTCTCGACTGATTTTTCCAACGCGTCGCGTACTCAGCTATTCAATATTCATTCCGGGCAATGGGACCCTGACCTGTTGGCATTATTTGGCATTCCGAGCCTTTGCCTGCCCGCAGTTTTACCCTCGGCAGCTGTCCATGGACATACCGGCAATACCGGTATCATTGGCTTAAGTCAGGGGGTGCCGATTGTCGCTCAAATTGGTGATTCACATGCCGCCCTTTATGGGCAGGGCGGTGATCGTGCGGGCGAAATTAAGGCCACTTATGGCACGGGTTCTTCTCTGATGACCACACTGAAACAAGCCAGTGCGCAGAGTCACGGCCTGAGTACCACTATTGCCTGGCATGATGGCGAGTTACGTTATGCCCTCGAAGGCAATATCACTCACACCGGCTCGGGTGTGGCGTGGGTTTCGCGCATGTTGGGAATCACTGATTTGGCCCGCCTAACTGAAATGGCGCAAAGCCAGGCGGGTAATCAAGGTGTTTATTTTGTCCCGGCATTATCAGGTTTGGGCGCACCTTATTGGGATAGCCAGGCGCGCGGTTTGTTCTGCGGTCTGACGGATGCCACCACACCGGCAGCACTGGCCCGCGCTGGGTTAGAGTCTGTCGCTTATCAAATTGCAGATGTCTTTTTTGCGATGGAAAAGGCGGGTCATCACCGCCTTGAGCGGCTGCGGGTTGATGGTGGTGCCACCAGTAACCGCTGGCTGATGCAATTCCAAGCCGACCTGTTGCAGCGCACTCTGATACGCAACCATACCGCAGAAGTGTCGGCATTGGGTGCGGCCTATTTAGGAGGGAAAACCCTTGGCTGGTGGCACGATAGCCAGCAATTGGCCGCACTCCCTCGCGAAGTGGAATACATCGAACCGCGCGCTCAAAGTGCGGAGATGCAAGATAACTATAGCCTCTGGCAAACGGCCATCGCGCGCGCGCGTTTTCAGCCGAAATAACCCACACTAGGAGTAAGCATATGTCAGCAATACCTCGTAAGTTAACTTTCGCGGTGATTATCGGCAACCGGGGTTTCTTCCCAAGCTATTTGGTCGCAGACGCGCGCCGCGATGCCCAAGCGCTGTTTGACCGCTTAGGCATCAATATCATCATGCTTAATGAAGAGCAAACGCCACTCGGTGGGGTAGAAAACTGGCGTGATGCTAAAGTGTGCGCCGAGTTATTCCGTAAACACAGCGAAGAAATCCACGGTGTGGTCGTGATTCTGCCTAACTTTGGCGATGAAAAGAGTGTTTCCGATGCAATTCGTCTTTCTGGCCTGAAAGTGCCGGTGCTGGTGCAGGCTGAAGAAGATGCCCTAGACAAAATGGGGCTGGCGACACGGCGTGATAGCTTCTGCGGTAAAATCTCACTGTGTAATAACCTGCGCCAATATGGCATTCCCTTCACATTGACTCAGCAGCATGTTTGCAGCCTGAACAGTGATATATTCAGCCGTGATGTTGAACAGTTTGTACAGCTGTGCCGTGTGGTTCATGCCATGAAACGGGTGCGAGTCGGGGCTATTGGTGCGCGCCCGACTAACTTTAATACTGTGCGTTACAGCGAAAAATTATTAGAGAATTTGGGGATTACGGTTGAAACCCTGGATTTATCCGAAGTGTTTTTCCGCGTGGCTAACCTCAGTGATAATGATATTCGTGTCGACGAAAAATTGGCGTTATTAAAAGCTAATGGTGACACCAGTGCCATCCCGCAAGATAAACTCCACAAAATGGCAAAATTGTTCGTGGTTATCAGTGAGTGGATTATTGCCAATGATATTGATACCACCGCAATGCAGTGCTGGACTTCGCTGCAACAGAATCTGGGGATCAACGTCTGCTCCATTATGAGTGTGATGTCCGGACAATTAATGCCAAGTGCTTGTGAAGTGGATGTGATGGGCGCGCTATCAATGTACGCGCTGGCGAGTTGCTCGCTGGCTCCAGCCTCAATTGCTGACTGGAACAATAATTTTGGCGAAGAGCGAGATAAATGTGTGCTATTCCATTGCGGTAACTTTGCCAGCGAAAGTTTGGAAAGCTCAACCATGGGTACCGCAGATATTATCGGAACAACAGTGGGTTGTGAGAATACCTGCGGTGCGGTACATGGCCGTATGAAGTCTGGGCCACTGACCTATTTCCGTCTCTCTTCCGATGATTTTACCGGTCAGGTTCGGGCCTATGTTGGAGAAGGGCGCTCTGTCAGTGATGAGCTGGATACAGTTGGCTGCCGTGCTGTGGTGGAAGTGCCGCAGTTGGAAAGTTTACTTACGCATATCTGTAACAATGGTTTTGAGCATCATGTGGCGATGAATCATTCGGCTACAGCTAAAGTTCTACAAGAAGCATTCAGCAAATATCTGGGTGTTGATTGCTACTGGCATGCTAAGTAGGGCTTTCATGTCATACCGCACCAAGGACGGTGCGGTTAATCATATGGCTACAGTAATGTCTCAGCGGTAATTCTGTCGGTAATTAATACGTCAATATAATTACCTGTCAGCGCGCCGCGAATGGCGGCACTTTTGCCCACGCCACCCGCCAGTGCCACTACCCGTGGACAAGCCCGCAATTGCGGCAATGACATGCCAATCACCGGATCCTCTTCGTCGCAGAGCACGGCATTGCCGGCCGCATCAAAATAATGCAAACATAAATCGCCCACCGCACCACGTTCCGCCAGTAATTTCAGCATTTCTTCATGGTAATAGTTACCAGAATTTTTCAATAATTGTGATGGCTCCAGATCGCCAATACCGACTAATGCGAGGTCAACTTCAGCAAATTTATTCACTACATCAGCAACTTCGCCGCTGGATATCAGGCGGGCGCGATCTTCGGTCGAGCGCTCGATGCTTTGCGCAGGCAGCAAGTAGGCCGGACAATTCAAAATATTTGCCAGAGATTGCGTTAACAATGTGGCCTGCACATTCCCGTTGGGGCCGACCCCCCCCAATAATTGGATGACACCACTGGTTTTGACGTTAAGCGGATGAAGGTTATCAACCATTGCCCGAATAGTGCTGCTCCATGAAGAAATACCCACCATATCATTAGGGCGAATACTGGTTTGCATATAGTGAGCTGCGGCAGAACCGATTGCCTGTTTTATCTGGGCCGAACTGGCGTCGTCAGAGATATCGACCACAATAGCCTGGTCAATTCCATAGTGCTTTTGGATCCGCGATTCGATGCCAATAAACATGTTAGGCGGTTGGATAACACTGATTTTAACCACGCCCTCTTTGACACTGCGGGTTATCGCACGTGAGACAAAAGACTGAGATAAATGCAGGCTGTCAGCAATTTCAGATTGCTTCATGCCTTCGGTGTAATACAGCGTAGCTATTTTCACCAGCAACCGTTGTTCATCTTGTCTCGACATGGTTCCATCCCGCTAAATACCTGATGCTGGTATTTTTATTCAAAGCCGAATAAATAACAAGCAGTACCGAGCTATAGCCTTTTTGAGCCAGTAATGAACAAAGACACCTAGCTATTACTGCGGTTGAGACTCATCCTCTGAGGGAGTTTCCACGAGTTCTTTTTCTTCTGCTTCGGATTGATCTGGTGGCGGCATAATGTCGTGGATCAACTGTTCATCAAAACTGGGGTTTAGCGCTGGTGACAGTGGGGAACTGACCAAACTGTCAGGTATTGCCATATGTGGCACCGGAGCGTCATTAACAAACTCATCTTGATCCTGTTTTACAGTTCTGCTGAATGCTATCAGACTTAAACCACAGAGAGAGAAGAACGCATACAGAATATTGCCTCCCAGCGGCGCAATTAATGCACCCACGGCAAGTGGGCCGATACTGGCACCGACCCCGAATGACATCAGTAAACACGCTGCTAAAGAAACTCTTCTTTCTGGCGCAATCAGGTCATTGGCTAACGCAACGACCAACGGATAAAGCGTAAATTGCAACATACTAACGATAAAGCCCAAGCCCAATAAAAAATGGAACGATATATGGGGCACTAGCGCCAATGGGAGGGCTGTTAATGCTAATAATAATGCGTTAATTCGGAGTAACAGTGTGCGGTTATAACGATCAGATAACCAACTGAGTGGGAGCTGGGCGACCAAACCGGCAAAGATAGACAGCGCCATGAACAGGCCAGTTTCTTTTGTGGAAAGCGATTGCAAACTGGCATAGACCGGTGCCAGCCCATAAAACGACCCGACAATCATGCCAATAACTAATGTCGATGCCAGTATTTTGGGGATCGAACTGATAAAGAATTTCAGCTCCATAGGGGCTGGTGACATCTGTTGGGCATTACTGCGAGTCGTCAGTGCAACTGGCACCAGGCAAAGAGCAAAAAACAAAGCAATAATCATGAGTGTGCTCAGACCCAACTCGGGTTGAAGCATCAATACCACTTGACCCAATGCCATACCCGCATAGGTCGCGGCCATATAAAAGCCAAATACAGTGCCGCGCTGGTTAGACTCAGCTTGATCATTAAGCCAGCTTTCCAGCACCATAAATTGGCACATCATGCAGAGGCCAATAATCAAGCGTAAGACCACCCAGGCGGGGATGTATTCAGTCAACCCATGACTTAGTACCGCCGCCGTAATGATACCCGCACAGGCCACATAGGCACGGATATGCCCCACTCGAGCAATCAGGAAATGGCCTACCTTACCTCCGATAACCAAACCAATATAGTTTGCGGCAATGATTGCCCCAATTAATGCGCCAGAGACATGGATGGCGGTCAACCGTAACGAGATATAAGTGGTCAATAAACCTGAACCCAATAGCATCAGCACGGTGGCGCTATAAAGAGGGAAGAAGGCGTTAAGAATTTTTTTCACTGCCACGTCCTTAGTTCATCATCCCGGATAAATTACCGGTACGACAGATGTTGCCAGCCGCATCTTCTTTATTTTGATACTAACAGCTGAGTCCCTGAGGTAAAGCTTTGTAGGGCAATGTGCTTTTTTTCATGACACCTTGCGGGGCGCTTCGCATAACTAACAGCTGTTGTCGTTACGGCCTAAAGAAGTGCTACTATCGGTAGCGGCAGATTTCATTCGAGTAGGGGCAATAATGTGCGAGATACAATTACGTCAGCTCAGTACTGCGGTAGGTAATAAGCTAAAAGAGCGTGCGGCCTGGATTACCTGTGCTGAGTCTTGTACGGGGGGATGGGTGGCCAAGGCCTTGACTGATATCGCAGGCAGCTCAGCCTATTTCGACCGGGGCTTTGTGACATACAGTAATGCGGCAAAACACGATTTACTGGGTGTAAAAGAAAGCACGTTGGTAAAGCATGGCGCAGTCAGTGAGGCCGTAGTTCGAGAAATGGCATTGGGTGCATTGCGAGAAGCAAACGCGGACTTTGCGGTATCTATAAGTGGCGTGGCTGGGCCTGATGGGGGGACCGCAGAGAAACCGGTTGGAACGGTATGGTTTGCTTTTGCATCACATGAAGGTCAGGTTTTGGTCAGTCATCAACTTTTTTACGGCGATCGTGATGCTGTGAGGCTGCAAGCGGCTGTTTTCGCACTACAAACGCTATTAGATAATTTTCTGCAAAATTAGTCTTGATACTGTATGATTGTACAGTATAATTAGTGGTAATTTCCTGCACAAAAACAACATTCAGTGGTGATGACAGGGGCAACCCGGCATCCCAGAGAGGGAGTAAAAATGGCTATTGATGAGAATAAACAAAAGGCGTTAGCAGCAGCACTGGGCCAAATTGAAAAACAATTCGGCAAAGGCTCTATCATGCGTCTTGGCGAAGACCGCTCAATGGATGTTGAAACCATCTCTACCGGTTCCCTTTCTCTTGATATTGCATTGGGGGCGGGTGGCCTGCCAATGGGGCGTATTGTTGAGATTTATGGCCCAGAATCATCCGGTAAAACAACACTGACCTTACAGGTTATTGCTGCTGCACAGCGTGCAGGTAAAACCTGCGCCTTTATCGATGCTGAGCATGCTCTTGATCCAATTTATGCTAAAAAATTAGGTGTAGATATTGATAATCTGCTGTGTTCCCAGCCAGATACTGGCGAACAAGCACTGGAGATCTGTGACGCACTGACTCGCTCTGGCGCTGTTGATGTCATCATCGTTGACTCCGTAGCTGCACTGACACCAAAAGCTGAAATTGAGGGTGAAATCGGTGATTCTCACATGGGGCTTGCAGCACGTATGATGAGCCAAGCCATGCGTAAATTGGCGGGTAACCTGAAGAACGCTAATACCTTGTTGATCTTCATTAACCAGATTCGTATGAAAATTGGTGTCATGTTTGGTAACCCTGAAACCACAACTGGCGGTAATGCCCTTAAATTTTATGCATCCGTACGTTTGGATATCCGTCGTATTGGTGCAGTAAAAGAAGGTGATGTGGTTGTTGGTAGCGAAACTCGCGTTAAAGTAGTGAAAAACAAAATTGCAGCACCATTTAAACAAGCTGAATTCCAGATCCTCTATGGTGAAGGTATCAATATTAATGGCGAACTTGTTGATTTAGGTGTTAAGCATAAACTGATTGAGAAAGCAGGTGCTTGGTATAGCTATAACGGTGACAAGATTGGTCAGGGCAAAGCGAATGCCAGTAACTACTTAAAAGAAAACCCAGCAGTTGCGGCTGAGTTGGATAAAAAATTACGTGAAATGCTCCTCAATGGTGGTAATGGCGAACAACCTGTTGCAACAGCAGCATTTGCTGATGAAACAGATGAAACCAGTGAAGAGTTTTAATTTACACGATCATAAATTTAGTTAGCAAATTAAGCAGTTAACAAACGGCTCACTTATTAGTGGGCCGTTTTAGTAAACAGTGGTGTATAGGTTCTTCAATTTACGTTCATTTCGGCATGATTGGAGTTGCCATAAGACAGCAAGCAGCGGTCTGGTAGAGGTCCAACTCAAGGATGGGCCGAGTAATGAATGAAGCTAACACCTTTGAGGCTTCATGCAATAAGGGGATTTATGTATGAATGACCTACTAAGCCGTGCCATGAGGCTCCTCTCTCAACGTGACCATAGTGAATCTGAATTACGTCGTAAGCTTGCATTACAGCCATTTTCGGCAAAAGGTCACTGGGGAAAGCGCACAGGCAATGGGGATGGAGAACCCGTCGCAGATATTGATCCGAAAGTTATTGAGCAGGTGATTACTTATTGCTACCAACATAATTGGCTGGATGATGCCCGCTTTGCTACCAGCTACATTAATAGTCGGAGCCGTAAAGGATATGGTGCACAGCGTATCCGTTCTGAATTGATGCAAAAGGGTGTTGATAAAGAGCTCATTCAAGCTGCTTTTGAAATCAGTGAAATAGATTGGTGCTTGCTCGCAAAAGAAGTCGCGCAGCGTAAATTTAGTGAAATTTTACCAGTTGAATGGAAAGAGAAAGCCAAAGTTCAGCGCTATCTTATGTATCGTGGTTTCTTCCAGGAGGAAATTCAGTCGATTTACAATGATTTTGTCGAATGAATGCACACAGGATTTTACTTCCCCTCGAAGAAAATTTATCTTAGTCCCACTTTTTGTTCGTGAGCTTACCCATTGTGTTACCGTTTTATGTAATACAATTTGCTTGCGGGCTATTCTTTTAGCTTGTTTCCGGGACAATTATGAGCAAGAGCACCGCTGAGATTCGTCAAGCGTTTCTCGATTTCTTCCATAGCAAGGGACATCAGGTTGTATCAAGCAGCTCTTTGGTCCCCAATAATGACCCTACGCTGTTGTTTACCAATGCCGGGATGAACCAGTTTAAGGATGTTTTCTTAGGTTTGGATAAACGGGCATACTCCCGTGCGACGACCTCTCAGCGCTGTGTGCGAGCAGGTGGTAAGCATAATGACCTTGAGAACGTAGGCTACACCGCGCGTCATCATACCTTCTTCGAAATGTTAGGTAATTTTAGCTTCGGCGATTACTTCAAACATGATGCCATCAGTTTCGCTTGGGAGTTATTAACTGGCGAACAGTGGTTTAATCTACCGAAAGAAAGACTCTGGGTAACCATTTACGAAACCGATGACGAGGCTTATGAGATCTGGGCCAATGATATTGGTATCCCTCGTGAGCGTATTATTCGCATTGGTGACAATAAAGGCAGTGCCTTTGCATCAGATAATTTCTGGCAAATGGGTGATACTGGCCCTTGTGGCCCATGTACAGAAATTTTCTTTGACCACGGTGACCATATTTGGGGCGGCCCTCCAGGGTCGGCAGAAGAAGACGGCGATCGTTATATTGAGATCTGGAACATCGTCTTCATGCAGTTCAACCGCCAGTCTGATGGCACTATGCTGCCATTGCCTAAGCCATCGGTTGATACCGGCATGGGGCTTGAACGTATTGCTGCGGTGTTACAACATGTTAACTCCAACTATGAGATTGACCTGTTCCGCGATTTGATTAAAGCGGTAGCGGAAGTTACTGGTGCGACTGATCTTTCTAGCAAGTCGTTGCGAGTTATTGCCGACCATATCCGTTCTTGTGCTTTCCTTATCTCAGATGGTGTTATTCCCTCGAATGAAAATCGTGGCTATGTTTTACGCCGTATCATTCGTCGTGCTATCCGACATGGCAACATGCTGGGCGCGAAAGAGACCTTCTTCTACAAACTGGTTGCTCCGCTGATTGCTGTTATGGGCTCTGCTGCCGATGAGTTGAAACAACAACAGGCCATGGTTGAGCAAGTTCTGAAAACTGAAGAGGAGCAGTTCGCGCGGACATTAGAGCGCGGCCTGGCACTATTGGATGAAGAACTTAGCAAATTAACAGGTGATACTCTTGATGGTGAGACAGCTTTCCGCCTGTACGACACCTACGGTTTCCCCGTTGATTTAACCGCTGATGTTTGTCGTGAGCGTAATCTGAAAGTAGACGAGGCTGGTTTTGAGCAAGCAATGGAAGCTCAGCGCCGTCGTGCTCGTGAATCCAGTGGCTTTGGTGCGGATTATAACAGCCTGATTCGTGTTGATAGCGCAAGCCAGTTCTCTGGCTATGACCATGTCCACCAACAGGCCACTGTCACCGCGCTGTTCCGTAATGGCGAAGCTGTGGATGAGATTCACGAAGGTGAAGAAGCTGTTGTCGTACTGAATCAAACGCCATTCTACGGAGAATCGGGTGGGCAGGTTGGCGATAGAGGCGAGCTGAAAAATGCGACCGCTACTTTTGCTGTGAGTGATACGCAGAAATATGGTCAGGCTATCGGCCATCTTGGGCAATTGACTCATGGAACATTGCGGGTTAATCACAGTATTGATGCTCAAGTTGATGTTGCGCGGCGTAACCGTATTCGTTTGAATCACTCAGCAACTCATTTATTGCACGCCGCATTGCGTAAGACATTGGGCGACCATGTTGCTCAGAAAGGCTCGTTAGTTAATGATAAATATCTGCGTTTTGATTTCTCTCATTTTGAAGCAATGAAGCCAGAACAAATTCGTCAGGTCGAGGACCTGGTTAACGAGCAGATTCGCCGTAATATGCCAGTCCAAACTGAAGTTATGGAGTTGGATGCGGCGAAAGAAAAAGGTGCAATGGCTCTGTTTGGCGAGAAATATGATGACCAGGTGCGAGTTTTGACCATGGGGGATTTCTCAACCGAGCTATGTGGTGGTATCCATGCCAGCCGTACCGGTGATATTGGTCTGTTCCGCATTTTATCTGAATCAGGAACTGCCGCTGGGATTCGCCGTATTGAAGCTGTAACAGGCGAAGGGGCTATTGCACTGTTGCATCAGGAAAATGATCTGCTTCAGGATGTTGCTCATCTGGTTAAAGGTGATACCCATAATCTGGCAGATAAAGTCCGCGCGGTATTGGATCGCAGTAAAATGCTTGAGCGTGAACTCCAGCAATTAAAAGCTCAGCAAGCTGCTCAGGAAAGTGCCTCATTATCGTCCAATGCTAAATTGGTCAATGGTGTGAAACTTCTCGTTAGTCAGTTGGATAACGTTGAGCCAAAAATGTTGCGTACGATGGTTGATGATCTTAAAAATCAACTGGGCTCCGCTATTATTGTGCTGGCAACGACAGCAGAAGATAAGGTCAGCCTTATTGTTGGTGTCACTAAAGACCTCACTGGCAAAGTAAAAGCAGGTGAGTTAATCGCTGATATTGCTCAGCAAGTTGGTGGTAAAGGCGGTGGACGCCCGGATATGGCTCAGGCGGGCGGTACCGATGTGCAAGCATTGCCGTCAGCATTAGCAAGTGTTGAAGCATGGGTTGCATCTCGATTATAAGTAAGTAATTATCTATTAAATCAATACGCCATATCTCTATGTTGGGTATGGCGTTTTTCAATTTTCCTGTCATAGTTCGAAAACAAAGTTAAACGCAAAGTTATTTGCTTCAGCTAAACTTGTATTAGTTAGAGACTTGACCAAGCTACTTACATTTTATGTGAATGTGATGGCTTACGTTTTCACGGTGTATGATGGATAATGGCGGGGAAACTGAGAGACCCGACTCTTTTAATTTTTCAAGGAGCAAAGAATGCTTATTCTGACTCGTCGAGTTGGTGAAACACTCATGATTGGCGATGAGGTTACGGTTACTGTATTAGGGGTTAAAGGCAACCAAGTTCGAATTGGTGTAAATGCTCCGAAAGAAGTTTCTGTTCACCGTGAAGAAATCTACCAGCGCATCCAAGCAGAAAAGTCTCAACCGACGACTTACTGATTTTGAAGAAGCGTCTCGTGTTACACGAGGCGCTACTGCTGTTTATTCCTCTCGTATTTCGCCATTTATCCCTCTCTGTGTTCTTATTCCCGTCATAATTTTCTGTCCGCGACTAATTTAATTGAGCAATCAGGATTATTTCTTTTTTCTTGCCCTGTGGGGATGGCGTAATTAACACTGTCTTGCCTGTTGATAAAACACTCTTTTTGACGTCAAACTGGTCATGTTGCGTGTGAATTGTGCAAATGAACGTGAGTTGGGAAAAATTGTTTGACTTATAAGTGCGGGAAAGTAATATGTGCGCCACGCAGTGCCGATGAGCTTCTTCAAAAGCAAGTTAGGTACAATTCGAAAGAAGCGTATGGTGAGGTGGCCGAGAGGCTGAAGGCGCTCCCCTGCTAAGGGAGTATACGGTCAAAAGCTGTATCGAGGGTTCGAATCCCTCCCTCACCGCCATTTACTATGCACCCATAGCTCAGCTGGATAGAGTACTCGGCTACGAACCGAGCGGTCGGAAGTTCGAATCTTCCTGGGTGCACCATATTTTGCAGTATGGTGAAATAGTCAAATGAACATCAGGTAGTGTCAAAGAATTAATTGCACCCATAGCTCAGCTGGATAGAGTACTCGGCTACGAACCGAGCGGTCGGAAGTTCGAATCTTCCTGGGTGCACCATCTTCTAGGTCATCAATCTTGTTGTTAAGTTTCACTTGTTGAAACGTCCCCGTAAAATTAGCAATACAAAACTGCACCCATAGCTCAGCTGGATAGAGTACTCGGCTACGAACCGAGCGGTCGGAAGTTCGAATCTTCCTGGGTGCACCATATTAAGAAACCTCGCTACGGCGGGGTTTTCTGCTTTTAGGTTTGTGCTATTCGGCCATTCGAATGTTTTAGTCCTCATATCTTGCTCCCCCCAAATCGCAGATTTTTACTATGCTGGATAGCATTATTTCCTATTGGAAATGGTATTTTTTCCAGTAAATTCAGTTGATTATAGAGTGAGCGACAATTTGGTTAGTTTGCGATAAAGTAGCTTTTCATTTTCTCCTTGGTCGCGGGGTCACGATGTACGATCGCTATGAAGGCTTAATTTTTGATATGGATGGCACCATCCTGGACACTGAGCCCACGCATCGTCAGGCCTGGCGCCAAGTGCTTACGCCCTATGGCATGGCATTTGACGAGCAAGCTTTGGTGGCTTTGAATGGTGCGCCGACGTGGCAGATTGCTCGCGTAATTATTGCTAATCATCAATTAGACCTGGATCCCCATTTACTGGCCGCTGAGAAAACTGAACTGTTTAAATCTATGTTGTTGGATAATGTGAAGCCTCTGCCGCTCATAGACGTGGTTAAAAGTTATCATGGGCGTAAACCTATGGCTGTGGGTACCGGAAGCGAGCACGCCATGGCTGAGCTGCTTTTACGCCATTTGGGCTTACGTGACTATTTTGACGTTATTGTCGGCGCTGATGATGTCACCAAGCATAAGCCAGAGCCGGAGACATTCCTGCGCTGCGCACAATTACTCGGTGTGCCCGCACACAAGTGCGTGGTCTTTGAAGATGCTGATTTTGGTGTTGAGGCGGCCAAAAGGGCGAATATGGCAATAGTTGATGTGCGCCTACTGTGAGTAGTACGCTAGCTGTTGCATCATTATTTGGGAGTAGCTTTCTCAGCGCGACGCTCTTACCCGGAAATTCTGAAATTCTGTTAGTCACCCTCTTAACGGCAAGCAGTGCGCCGGCCATGATGCTGGTGTTGTCTGCTACCATTGGGAATACCCTTGGGGGGCTAACTAATGTTGTTATTGGCCGTTTATTACCGGAACTAAAACCACAACGTGGGATGAGCACAGCTCTTGGCTGGCTTCAGCGTTTTGGCCCGGCTGCTTTGTTATTGAGCTGGCTACCGGTCGTGGGCGATTTGATGTGTGTGTTGGCAGGCTGGTTGCGTATGCCTTGGGGTCTTGTGGCTTTTTTTCTGTGTCTGGGAAAAGCATTGCGTTATATCGTGTTAACGGTAATTACGTTACAAGGGATTGCCTGGTGGCAGTAAAGAATGTGACAAACTTACGTAGTCACATCTATGCAGTTTCAGTATGCTGGCGAGTTATGGTTTTCAAGAGCGGGAGGTCGATTTGATCCCGGATGTATCACACGCGCTAACTTGGTTGGAAGCGCACCCTAAAGCCCTAAAAGGTATCCGCCGCGGTATCGAGCGGGAAACATTGAGAGTGACTGCCGATGGCCAATTAGCCTCGACGGGCCATCCAGAGTCATTGGGTGCTGCACTGACACATCAGTGGATTACCACCGACTTTGCTGAGGCATTGCTGGAATTCATTACTCCTGTTGATGGCGATATCGACCATCTGCTGACTTTTTTGCGTGATATCCACCGCTATACCGCACGTAAACTGGGCGATGAGCGCATGTGGCCACTTAGCATGCCTTGCTTTATTGGTGCTGAGCAGGATATCGAGCTGGCTAAATATGGCTCTTCTAATATTGGCCGCTTCAAGACACTTTATCGTGAAGGATTAAAAAACCGTTACGGTGCTTTGATGCAAACGATTTCTGGTGTGCACTATAACTTCTCTTTGCCGCTGGAGTTTTGGCAGGCATGGGCCGGTGTGACCGATGAAAAAAGTGGCAAGGAAGAGATTTCAGCAGGTTATTTCCGTCTAATCCGCAATTATTATCGTTTTGGCTGGGTTATCCCATATCTGTTCGGTGCTTCGCCGGCCATTTGCTCATCATTCCTGCAAGGGCGTGAGACGGCATTGCCGTTTGAGCGCAATGACAAAGGAATGTGTTATTTGCCATATGCCACCTCATTGCGCTTGAGTGATTTGGGTTATACCAATAAATCACAAAGCAATTTGGGCATTACGTTTAATGACCTGCACACCTATGTTGCTGCTCTGAAACGCGCAATTCAAACGCCATCAGAAGAATATGCGGCATTAGGGCTAAAAGACGGTGACCGTCATCTGCAACTGAATACCAATGTGTTACAGATAGAAAATGAGCTCTATGCTCCGATTCGGCCTAAGCGAGTTACCCAAGCCGGCGAATCACCATCTGATGCTTTGCTGCGCGGTGGTATTGAATATATTGAAGTACGTTCCTTGGACATTAACCCATTCTCACCGATTGGTGTAGATGCCGTGCAAGCGCGTTTTCTTGATCTATTCTTGATTTGGTGTGTGTTGGCGGATGCGCCTGAAATGAGCAGTGACGAATTGCTGTGTACCCGTAAAAACTGGAATCGGGTCATTTTGGAAGGGCGTAAACCGGGGCAGACTATCGGTATGGGATGTAACGATACGCGTGAACCGCTGGAAAAAGTGGGTAAAGACTTGTTTGCAGACTTACGCCGTGTTGCCGAAGTATTAGATGGTAAAGAGAGCACTGAATATCAACAGGTTTGTGACAAACTTGTCGCGTTCTTTGATGACCCAAGTTTGACGTTCTCTGCGCGTATTTTGCAAGCGATGAAAGAAGGTGGTATTGGTGGTGTTGGCCTTGAGCTGGCCGAGCGCTACAGAGAAATGCTTCAAAGTGAACCTTTGGAGTTACTCACTGAAGAGCAATTATCCGAAGAGGGAGCGGCCTCTTGGGTGCGTCAACGCGAGATAGAACTCAAAGATAAGCTAAGCTTTGAAGAGTATTTAGTGCTTCACGGTGGCCAATAAAAAGAAAAGGCCACATTGCTGTGGCCAAATTAACATCTCTGATAACAGGGATGATGATAACAAATGCGCGTCTTTCACATATTAAGACGCGCGAGATAGAAAAAAGTTTCACGGGTTGCAAAAAAAGATCGAATAAAAAATTATTTTTTTATGAGGAGGTGACTAAATGCCATTATTGGATAGCTTTACCGTAGACCATACCATTATGAAAGCACCCGCTGTGCGCGTTGCTAAGACGATGAAAACCCCTCATGGCGACGAGATAACGGTGTTTGATTTGCGTTTCTGTGTGCCAAATAAAGAAGTGATGCCAGAGAAGGGAATCCATACTCTGGAACATCTTTTTGCTGGTTTTATGCGCAACCATCTCAATGGTAATGGTGTTGAGATTATCGATATCTCCCCAATGGGATGCCGTACCGGTTTTTACATGAGCTTGATTGGCACGCCGGATGAGCAGCGAGTTGCTGATGCATGGAAAGCCGCTATGGCTGATGTGCTGAAAGTGACAGATCAGCGCAAAATTCCTGAGCTGAATGAATATCAGTGCGGAACTTATCATATGCACTCGCTGGAAGAAGCGCAGGAAATCGCCAAGGGTATTATTGACCGGGGTGTGCGCATCAACCACAACGAAGAGTTGGCATTACCGAAAGAAAAACTGACTGAGCTCCACATTTAGTTTCAGTCATTGAATTCTGATATTGAGTAGATAAATGCAAAAAGACGCTGAAAAGCGTCTTTTTTATGGCCCACCCTAAATGCAGGAAAGGACGACTAGCTGGGGCGGTTATCGGGCAGAATAGGTGTGACTCGTACACGCTTAATCATATTTTCTTGCACATCCAGCACGTCAATCAGATAATTTCCAACACGAACCTGAGCATCTACCTGCGGAATATCTTCAAGCTCTTCCAATAGCATGCCATTGATAGTACGGGCATCTACAGGAAGCGACCAGTTGAATGCTTTGTTCAGCTCACGGACACTGGCGCTGCCATCAATCAGGACTGACCCGTCACTCTGCGGATTGACCTCTTCGGCAAGTGTCGGGGACATTGACGTAGTGAAATCCCCCACAATTTCTTCCAGAATATCTTCGACTGTCACTAACCCTTGAATATCACCATACTCGTCGACAATCATGCCGACTTTCTCTTTATTGCGCTGGAATTTCACTAACTGCACATTTAATGGCGTACCTTCGGGAATAAAATAAATTTCATCGGCGGCGCGTAACAGATTCTCTTTGTTGAATTCTTTTTTCTCCGTCATCAGCCGATAGGCTTCTCGCACGCGCAACATGCCAATGGCGTCGTCTAAGGATTGGCGGTACAACACAATTCGGCCATGTGGCGAGTGAGTTAGCTGGCGCATGATTGATTTCCAATCATCATTGATATCAATCCCTACCACCTCATTACGCGGCACCATAATATCGCTGACGGTGACTTTCTCCAGATCCAGCACTGAGATCAACATATCTTGGTTACGACGAGAAATTTGTGAGTGGGATTCATTCACGATACTGCGTAATTCATCTTGGCTAACGGCATCACTGCGGCGCACATTGCCGCGAATACCGCACAGGCGCATTAGCCCGCGGGTAATGATATTGAGTAACCACACCAGCGGCAGCATGATTTTTTGCAACGGGGCCAGTAAAACACTGCTGGGGAAGGCAACACGCTCAGGATAAAGGGCGGCGATGGTTTTCGGCATTACCTCAGAAAAAATGAGGACCACAAAAGTTAATACGCCGGTGGCTATGGCGACCCCCGCGTTGCCATAGAGCCGGATACCAACAATTGTCGCGAGCGCCGAAGCTAGAATATTGACCAGATTGTTGCCGATTAATACCAAACTTATTAGGCGATCAGGGCGGCGCAATAACTTTTCAACTCGGCGCGCGGCACGATTACCCTGTTTGGACAAGTGGCGTAGGCGGTAGCGGTTGAGTGTCATCATGCCGGTTTCTGAAGCTGAAAAATAAGCCGAAACCACGACCATAATGACCAGAATGATGATAAGCGTGCTAGTTGAGACGTGATCCAACACAGTGTTCCTTAGTAACGATAAAAGCCCTGCGGATTCAACAGGGCTATGTGCGGATGATTGTAATGACGGCTAAGAGATCATGATTTCCTGTAGCAGACGGCTGCCAAAGTAGGCCAGAGTCAGCAAAAATGCCCCTGCAAAACTGAACCAAATGACTCTACGCCCGCGCCAGCCTTCATGATAATGGCCCCACAATAAAACAATGTAGACAAACCAGGCCATGATCGATAACACAGCTTTATGGACGTTTTCTTTACTGAAGATATCGTCCATATAAAGCAGGCCAGTACACAGTGTTAATGTCAGCAAAACCACCCCAATTTGGGTGATATGAAACATTTTACGTTCAATGCTCATTAAGGGCGGCATATCAGCATTAAAGGTGACTTTTTTATTCTTTAACTGGTAATCGAGCCAAGCCAGTTGCAGGGCATACAGTGCTGCGATGATGAGTGTGGCGTAAGCAAACAGGGCAAGTCCAATGTGGACAAAAATAGCAGGGCTGGCTTCTAAATGGGTAATAAACTCACCCGGTAGCAAACTGGCCAGCGCCAAATTAATCATGGCAAAGCTGTAGACAATCGGCAGTAAGAACCAGCCACGGCCTCTTGAGGCGACGATAGTCATGATTGTGCAGATCATCAGCCCGACAATGGAGCCGATATTCAATAAAGTGAGGTTTTGCCCTCCGCCGACATCAAAAATCTGATGCTTCAGAGCAATAGCATGGCACACTAGCGCTACGACGGCAGAAACCAGCGCTAACCGCCGGTAAGCACTATTTTTCTGCACCAGACTTGGGACAATCAAGCCCAAGCTGAGCGAATATGCGATCAAAGCCAAAATAGAGAACACGGGCATAGCGTTATATGGGCATCGGCTAAGTGAATTAGATAGCCAGTATAGCGTCGAGCGCGTCCCTCTCCAACCGTTCTCCGATGTGAGGGCAGAGATCGTTTAAGCTTCGTGTTATAATCCCCCCATTGTGTCGCCAGAGCGGCCTGTTTCCACGTTGAGTATGAGACAATGTTTGAGAACTTAACTGATCGATTGTCGCGCACACTGCGCAATATCAGCGGCCGTGGCCGGCTGACAGAAGAAAATATTAAAGAAACGCTGCGTGAAGTGCGTATGGCGTTACTGGAAGCTGACGTAGCTCTGCCGGTTGTTCGTGACTTTATCAACCGGGTAAAAGAGCGCGCTGTCGGGCATGAGGTGAATAAAAGCCTTACGCCAGGGCAGGAATTCGTCAAAATCGTTAAAAATGAACTTATTGCCGCAATGGGCGAGGTCAATAACGAACTGAATCTGGCAGCACAACCGCCAGCAGTAGTGTTAATGGCCGGCTTGCAAGGTGCTGGTAAAACCACCAGCGTGGCCAAGCTGGGTAAGTTCCTTAAAGAAAAACAGAAGAAAAAAGTGCTGGTGGTTTCTGCTGACGTTTATCGCCCTGCGGCGATCAAGCAGTTAGAAACGCTGGCACAACAGGTTAGCATTGATTTCTTCCCGTCTGATGTGCAAGAAAAACCGATTGATATTGTTAATCGTGCTCTGCAACAGGCGAAGCTTAAGTTTTACGATGTGCTGATTGTCGATACCGCCGGTCGTTTACACGTCGACGAAGCGATGATGGATGAGATCAAACAGATTCATGCCGCGATTAATCCGGTTGAAACACTGTTTGTCGTCGATGCCATGACGGGTCAGGATGCCGCGAATACAGCTAAAGCTTTCAACGAAGCATTACCCCTCACGGGTGTTGTACTGACCAAAGTTGATGGTGATGCTCGTGGCGGTGCTGCGTTATCTATCCGCCATATCACCGGCAAGCCAATTAAATTCCTTGGTGTCGGTGAGAAAACTGAAGCGCTCGAGCCGTTCCATCCAGATCGCGTGGCGTCACGTATTCTGGGGATGGGCGACGTTCTCTCCCTGATTGAAGACATTGAGAGCAAAGTTGACCGCGCGCAGGCCGAAAAACTGGCCACCAAACTGAAAAAAGGCGATGGTTTTGACCTCAATGACTTCCTTGATCAGTTGAAGCAAATGCGCAATATGGGCGGTATGGCCAGCATGCTAAGTAAAATGCCGGGCGCAGGTCAGTTGCCAGAGAATGTAAAATCGCAGATGGATGACAAGGTAACCGTGCGGATGGAGGCTATCATCAACTCGATGACGCTGAAAGAGCGCGCTAAGCCAGAAATCATTAAAGGTTCGCGCAAACGCCGTATCGCCACCGGTTCTGGTGTGCAAGTGCAGGATGTTAACCGCTTACTCAAGCAGTTCGACGAAATGCAGCGCATGATGAAGAAAATGAAAAATGGCGGTTTGGCCAAAATGATGCGTGGCATGAAAGGTATGATGCCACCGGGTTTCCCAGGCCGTTAAATGTCATTTCGCACTGTGATGTTAACCGGCGCGATATGAGTAAAGATTTCCCGCTGAAAACAGCGGTAAACGAAGAAAATTGTGCTCATTACAAAACTAGCGCACAGGAATCTACGCTTTAGATTGCTTTTTGCGCCAAAATGAGTAAAATTTTCGGGCTTTTTATATTGCAACTGGACCCCGTTCCCCGATGGGGTCCAGTTGTTTTATTAACTAAAGAGGATGTTATGGTAACAATTCGTTTGGCTCGTGGCGGCGCTAAAAAGCGTCCGTTCTATCAAGTAGTAGTGACCGACAGCCGTAATGCTCGTGACGGTCGTTTCATCGAACGTGTAGGCTTCTTTAACCCGATCGCATCTGGTCAGGCTGAAGCTCTGCGTTTGGACCTGGACCGTATCGAACATTGGGTTGGCCTGGGTGCAACAGTTTCTGATCGCGTATCTGCGCTGATCAAAGACGCTAAGAAAGCAGCTTAATCTGTCGCGGTGGTGGTTATTATGAGCAAGCAACTCAATCCAGTGGTTCCCGAACAACCGATTGTTCTCGGTAAAATGGGTTCAACTTACGGCATTCGCGGTTGGCTCAGAGTATTTTCATCCACCGAGAACGCCGAAAGCATTTTTGATTACCAGCCGTGGTTTATCCAGCAGGGTGGTAAGTGGCAGCATGTCGAGTTGGAAGACTGGAAGCGCCACAGTCAGGATCTGATCATTAAGGTCAAAGGTGTTGATGATCGGGATGCTGCGAATCTACTGACTAATTGCGAAATTGTCGTCGATTCCCAACAACTGCCTGAACTGGAAGAGGATGATTACTACTGGAAAGACCTTATGGGCTGTCAGGTAGTAACAACCGCGGGTTACGAACTGGGTAAAATCATCGATATGATGGAAACCGGTTCTAACGATGTGATGGTAGTGAAAGCAAACCTGAAAGATGCATTCGGTATGAAGGAGCGGTTGGTCCCGTTTCTTCATGGGCAGGTTATCAAGAATGTCGATCTCACTGCTCAACGTGTTGAAGTAGATTGGGATCCTGGTTTTTGACCTCCGAATTAAACGGCAAAGATGAGCGGAACAAAACAATGTGGATTGGTGTTATTAGCCTGTTTCCTGAGATGTTCCGCGCAATAACCGATTACGGGGTAACTGGCCGGGCAGTAAAAAATGGCCTGCTGAGCGTGCAGTGTTGGAGTCCTCGTGACTTTACCTACGATCGGCATCGTACCGTGGATGACCGCCCATATGGCGGTGGCCCGGGAATGTTGATGATGGTGCAACCGCTAAGGGAAGCCATTCATGCAGCAAAAGCAGCGGCAGGCGAGGGAGCAAAGGTGATTTATCTGTCACCTCAAGGGCGCAAACTGGACCAACAGGGTGTTTGCGAACTGGCGACTAATCAGAAGATGATTCTGGTGTGTGGTCGGTACGAAGGAGTTGATGAGCGCGTAATCAAAACCGAAATTGATGAAGAATGGTCAATTGGAGATTACGTCCTCAGCGGTGGCGAGCTGCCGGCAATGACTCTGATAGATTCAGTATCCCGTTTTATTCCGGGCGTGCTGGGTCATCAGGCCTCAGCAGAGGAGGATTCCTTTGTTGATGGATTGCTAGATTGCCCACACTACACTCGTCCTGAGGTGTTAGAAGGGATGGAGGTACCGCCAGTCTTACTGTCGGGTAACCATGCCGAGATTCGTCGCTGGCGCTTAAAGCAGTCGCTGGGCCGTACCTGGCTTAGAAGACCTGAACTTCTAGAAAGCCTAGCTCTGACTGACGAGCAAATGGTGTTGCTGGCTGAGTTCCAACGCGAACACAAGCCCTGAAGCAACAGAACTATGAAAGGAATGTTGTGCCGCGTGCCAACTTCCTGATATATCAGTTTACCTAGGGTAAGAGACTTATTATGAGCAATATTATCAAGCAAATCGAACAAGAGCAGATGAAGCAAGACGTGCCTGCATTCCGTCCGGGTGATTCCGTGGAAGTGAAGGTATGGGTTGTTGAAGGTTCTAAAAAGCGTCTGCAGGCATTCGAGGGCGTGGTTATCGCTATTCGTAACCGCGGTCTGCATTCTGCGTTCACCGTTCGTAAAATTTCCAACGGCGAAGGTGTTGAGCGTGTATTCCAAACTCACTCCCCAGTAATCGACAGCATTACTGTTAAACGTCGTGGTGCCGTTCGTCAAGCGAAACTGTACTATCTGCGTGAGCGTACTGGTAAGTCTGCTCGTATCAAAGAGCGTCTTAACCGTACTAACTAAGATAAGCTCAGGCTTCATCCAAAAGTTAATAGTTATGAAGGGGTTAGCCATGTGCTAACCCCTTTTTTTATGTTAATAGAAACATAATAGCGGTATAGATCGCAGCACCGAAGGAAATAGAAAGGGTAGTCGAGGGAATTAGCGTGGCATCACACCACGCTATAGATACTTACAAACCGTAAACCAGAGTCACTGATGTTGTGGTGTCAGTGTTTTTTGGTGCGCTGGCCGGTGGCTTGGTGTTATAGGTCGCCACATAGGCTAAACGCAATGCGAAGCTTTTATTGATAGCGACGCTCAATGCTGTTTCTGAGTTCAATGTGGTTTCTTCGTTTGCCAGTGCTGAAACACCTTCACTGAAAACGGTATTGTCGGTCAGTTGGTAAGTATAGTTACCACCTGCATAGGCCAATGCTTTTGTCGCACGGCCACCTTCATAAAACTCATCATGGCGAACACCGGGACCAAATTCCACCCGCAGATTGTGCAATGGTGTGGTCATAATCTGGCGACCATAACCGGTGGTCAAAACAGACCGGGAATCAAAACCATTATAACGGTCATTCAACCAACTGGCTTGCCCAAACAGATAGTTTCTATCTGTCAGATTATAGCGAGTACGGCCACCTAGCTGGTAACGCTCAGAAGAGCGCTGCTCGTTAGCGCTGGTATTCCGAGCCGCTCCCCACAAGCTATACGCAGTGTTAGGCTGGAACCAAGTTAGCGTTGAGTTAGCGGTCAATGTTGAATTGGTCGTATTGCCTGATTGTGCGGTATAACCTGCCTCTACGGTACCATCGAAGCTCTTTTTGGCTGTGGCTGGATCGTCTAAGGCTGTAAAAACAGTCGCGTCAGCAAGCGCTGAGGTGCTGATTAGGGATAAAGCGAGTGTGCTGATATAAAACGGCAACGCCCTGGTATGACGCAAAGAAAACATAATAGGTCCATGGTGAAAAGGGTGATTTTTGTGATGCGGCACGCATTGTAGCAGTTGTGATCCCACTTGCTCATAAGATATTTCAGATTGAATAATTAATTATAATAAGAGGTTTTTTTTGATGAGTTCATTCTTAAAAGGTCATAAATAGAAAAGAATATGTATTTGAATTCTGGCGAAAGGAAGAAATTAAAAGGGCCAGAAGAGTTCTGGCCCTCGGTATGGGTCTTACTCAATTTATTACATAAAAGTCGTTACGAGCAGGTAACCGGTGATGCACGAACAGATAACACCGATAAGTCCTGGAATGATAAAACTATGATTAATAATAAATTTACCAATCTTGGTGGTGCCAGAGCGGTCAAAACCGATGCAAGCAAGATCACTTGGGTAGGTCGGCAGAACAAAGTAGCCGTAAGCTGCTGGGAAGAATGCAATCAGCATTTTCGGATCAACGCCCAACTGTAATCCCATTGGGGCGATTGCGGTCAGCGCTGCTGCCTGGCTATTGACCAGTTTTGATACTAAGAACAGAACAATGGCATAGGTCCAGGGATGGCCTTTTACCACATCTTCCAATACGAGTTTCAAATCACCCATGTGGGCTTGGAAGAAGGTATCACTCATCCAGGCAACACCGAATACTGAGAAGATGGCAACCATGCCAGCTTTGAATACCGCACCGTTAGAGATATCGCTGGGTTTAACTTTACAACCAATAAGAATGACTGCACCGGCAATCAGCATCATCATCTGAATAACCAGGTTCATTGATAATGACTGCATTTTCCCTTTAACTTCGAAAGCGGGGCGCAGGTCGGCAAATGCACCCAGTAATACCACCAGTGCGATAGCAGCGAAAAATATCCAAGTTGACCAATAAGCTTGTTTCGGGAAAACCTGATTTAACAATGTGTCGGTTGAGCCATAGATAAAATCGCGCTGTTCAGGATCTTTGATTCTCTCCTGGAAATCAGGGTCTTTATCCAGATCTTTACCGCGGCGTAAGCTCCATAATGCGGCCATCAGCACCCCAACTAAAGAAGCCGGAACGGATACAGCCAGAATCTCCAGAATGCTATAAGCATGGCCTATACCGTGATTTGCACCAATAATTGACACTAATGACACTACCGCAACCGATACAGGGGACGCTGTAATTGCCATTTGTGAAGCAACGGAGGCCACCGCCATTGGTCGTTCCGGGCGAATACCTTTTTTAATGGCAATATCGGAAATAATAGGGAACATGGTGTAAACAACATGCCCAGTACCGCATAGAAAGGTTAATGACCAAGTTGTGAATGGTGCTAGTAGCGTAATATGCTGAGGATGTCGCCGTAATAATCGCTCAGCGAATTGCATCATGACATTTAACCCACCGGCAGTTTGTAATACAGCAGCACAACCAATAACGGCTAATATTGTCAGCATTACATCAACAGGTGGTTTTCCTGGTTCGAGACCAAAGATAAAGGTTAGGATAAATAAACCAATACCACTTATTAACCCCAGCCCCATGCCACCATAGCGAGTACCAACTAATAGGCAGAGAATTATAATTATAAATTGTAGTGTTATCATAACGTTACCTTGCTTCCAACATGAATAAAATTCGGTTGGATATTGGCTGTTTTAAGCAATGAACAGGGCTCTTATTCGTTTTATCTATCAGAGCCTAATGTTGCATTGATAAAACCTTGCTAATATCAAGGCTATATTGTTCAGTTATGTAACTAATCAAATCTGAGATCTGCCTCTATTTTTATATCAGATTGGACTTTTATAATTAATTAAAGTGGAATTATACAGGTATTTTAGAATTCACAATTTAATTGTAAAGTTAATGTGTGAATATTGTTTTGATTTAATTAATTGTCGGTTATCTTTATTAATGGTTAATTCGGATTGCTCATCAAAATAATCAACAAGATCGTCACTCATCGGAGCAATATATCAACTTTGTTGCATCATTCAGTTAATTCCTAATTTCTCTTTTAGAGATTTTAAGTAACGGCGACTCACGGGGATATGTTTACCACTACGGGTAATCACTTCGGCAGAACCGTTATCCATAAGTTGTATCTCGCCCAACTGTTCGGTATTGACCATGTATTGCCGATGGCAGCGAATAAAAGGGGTTTTCTCTTCCAGAGTTTTGAGTGATAGCTGGGTATAGCCTGATTGCACGGTTCCGACAACATGCACACCACTTAACTCTGAACTGAGATATTCGACTTCCTCAATTTTCAGCAAGAAAATACGATTGTGACCAGAGCAGGGAATATGGCGCAGCATTGGCTCTGTTATTTTGTGTAAATTATTATTTACACCAAGGCCTCTTCTTAAGCGTATTAACGTTTTTGCTAAACGTTGATGGTCGAGAGGTTTTAACAGATAGTCAAAGGCATGTTCTTCAAAGGCTCGGATTGCATACTCATCGTAAGCGGTGACAAAAACGATATGCGGCATATTTTCCGGGTTCAGCATTGAAGCTAATTCCAGGCCATTAATTCTCGGCATTTGGATATCGAGAAATATTACATCGGGCTGCAGGCGCTGAATAGAGGGGATGGCTTCCAGTGCGTTGCTGCATTCGGCGACGATCTCTATGTCATGTTCTTCACTTAATCTTTCGCGTAAATCTTCACGCGCGGGTTGTTCATCGTCGACGATGATGACTCTTAACATACGGCCTCCACAAATTTTCCGCATTTTATCATGGCCTCCAAGAGAGGTTGGGGCCATCTGCAGAAACTGCGACTTACCGCAAAAGTCAGACAAGAATATGCCGTCAAATTGACTGGTAATTATTTATTTACACATATGGATTGAAAAGTTTACACGTCGTGGTATTGTGGAGACCTCAAACGATAAACACGCTAAATGACATCCGATAAACAGAGATAGGTAAAGAATATGATCATGCAAAAAGATGCGCTCAATAATGTCCATATCAGTGCCGAACAAGTATTGATAACGCCGGAAGAACTGAAAAAACAGTTTCCATTGAGCAATAATGATCAGTATGCAATTGAAACTGCCCGCAAAACTATTGCTGATATTATTCAGGGGCGAGATCCCCGCCTGTTGGTTGTCTGTGGCCCATGTTCTATCCACGATGTGGATGCTGCTCTGGATTATGCGCGTCGTTTGAAAACTCTTTCTGCACAATTGAGTGACAGCCTGTATATCGTCATGCGTGTCTATTTTGAAAAACCGAGAACGACTGTTGGTTGGAAAGGCCTGATTAATGACCCGGCAATGGATGGCTCTTTTGATGTAGAAAGAGGATTACATATTGCTCGTCAATTGTTATTGGATTTAGTGGGCATGGGGCTGCCTCTGGCGACGGAAGCTTTAGACCCGAACAGCCCACAATACTTAGGTGATTTATTCAGTTGGTCGGCCATCGGTGCTCGTACGACTGAGTCACAAACTCACCGTGAAATGGCTTCAGGTTTATCTATGCCAGTTGGGTTTAAAAATGGCACTGACGGTAGTTTAGGTACGGCAATCAATGCGATGCGTGCGGCTGCTATGCCACATCGTTTCATGGGGATTAACCAGTCAGGTCAGGTTTGCTTACTGCAAACTCAGGGTAATCCACACGGCCATGTGATTTTACGTGGTGGTAAAACCCCTAACTACAGTGCACAAGATGTTGCTCAGTGTGAAAAACAGATGCAGGATGCGGGACTCGTTCCATCCTTAATGATAGATTGCAGTCATGGTAATTCGAACAAAGACTACCGTCGCCAGACTGCGGTCGCTGAATCTGTTGTTGAACAGATCAAGGCTGGCAATCGTTCTATCACTGGTGTGATGCTGGAAAGTAACATCTATGAAGGGAATCAATCATCTGAGCAGCCACGTACTGATATGCGCTACGGTGTTTCAGTCACTGATGCTTGTATTGATTGGGAAAGTACCGAAACCTTGTTACGTGGTATGCACCAGGAATTACGTTCAGCGCTGGCGGCACGGACTGCAGAGGAAAAGTAAGTATGGTGGCTGAACTGACCGCTTTGCGCGATCAAATTGATGAAGTCGATAAAGCATTGCTGGACTTGCTGGCTAAGCGCTTGCATCTGGTTGCAGAAGTAGGTGAAGTTAAAAGCCGCTACGGTTTGCCTATTTATGTTCCAGACCGCGAGGCTTTGATGTTGGCCTCACGCCGGCAGGAGGCCGAGGCTCTTGGTGTGCCACCTGATTTGATTGAAGATGTGCTGCGCCGGATAATGCGAGAGTCTTATACCAGCGAGAATGACAAAGGGTTTAAGACGCTATGTCCACAATTGCGCCCGGTCGTTATCATCGGGGGTGAGGGGCAGATGGGGCGATTATTTAGCCGAATGCTCACACTGTCCGGTTATCAGGTCAAAACGCTGGAACAAGAGGACTGGCCACAGGCTGAATCTATTCTGGCAGATGCCGGAATGGTGATTGTCAGTGTGCCGATTCATATCACTGAAGAAGTGATAGCCCGTTTGCCAAAATTACCGGCAGATTGCATTTTGCTGGATCTGGCTTCAGTCAAAAATAAACCGTTGCAAGCTATGCTTGCCGCCCATGAAGGGCCGGTTGTCGGCTTACATCCAATGTTTGGGCCAGATGTCGGTAGTCTGGCAAAGCAAGTGGTCGTGTATTGTGATGGCCGCTCCCCACAAGCATATCAGTGGCTGCTAGAGCAGTTGCAGGTATGGGGCGCGCGATTGCATCGTATTAGTGCTGTTGAACATGACCAGAATATGGCGTTTATTCAAGCATTACGCCACTTTGCGACTTTTGCATACGGATTACATTTAGCAGAAGAAAATGTGCAGTTGGAGCAACTGCTGGCGCTATCTTCACCCATTTATCGGCTGGAATTGGCGATGGTGGGGCGGCTATTTGCGCAAGATCCGCAGCTTTACGCCGATATTATTATGTCATCGGAAGACAATCTGGCGCTGATTAAACGCTATTACAAACGTTTTGGTGAAGCGATTACTTTGCTGGAGCAAAGTGACAAACAAGCCTTTGTGCAAAGTTTCCAGAAAGTGGAGCATTGGTTTGGCGATTATGCCGAGCGCTTCTTGGTGGAGAGCCGTTCGTTACTGCGGCAGGCGAACGACAACCGGCAGTAAATCCGTTTTATTTTAAAAAGTCATCCCGACAGTGTCGGGGTGACTTTTTGCTCTCTATTCTTACGCTTAGCGACAAATACTGAAAGGCTAACTCGGGTTGACCGGAACTACGTTCTCACTCGGGTAACAACCCAATACTTTTAATGACCGGGTTATCTGCGTCAGGCCTGCCAAGGCTTTTTGCATAGATTCCGAACGCAAGTTGGCCTGTACATCTAGATAAAACATCTCTTCCCACGGATTGCCATTAATTGGCCGTGATTCAAGCTTCGTCATGATGATTCCGTTATCTCTCAGCACGAGTAGCGCCTCAACCAATGCCCCAGACTGCTGGCCTGTCGCCATAATTAAGGTGGTTTTTGCCGGTATCTGATCAGAGACATCAATGGCTTTACGGGCAAGAATAATAAAGCGGGTGATATTTTGCTGCTGATTTGCCAGATTGTGTTCCAACACTTGTAAGTTATAAAGCGCGCCACCGGCTTCACTGCCTAATGCAGCCGCCTCTGGTGAGTTCAACTGTGCCACTTTCTCCATTGCCGCAGCAGTGCTTTCGCAATATTCGATTTTCCAATGAGGGAAACGGTTAATAAACTGGCTGCATTGTTGGAAAGGCTGTGGGTGGCTATAGACTGTTTTGATTTGGCTTAAATCAGTTTCGGTGGCGATCAGCACGCAGTGGTCGATAGGATTGGTTATTTCCCCGACAATTGACAAGCTGGTGTGTTGCAGCAAATCATATACGTCATTGATAGAACCTGAGCTGGTGTTCTCTATGGGTAATACGGCGTAATCCGCCTGGCCGGTTTCTACCTGAGTAAAAATATCCTGGAATTTTTGGCAACCACATTCAATCAGGTGCTCAAAGTGACGAGCTGCATATTGGCGCGCGGCTAAATGTGAGTAAGAACCTTTCGGCCCCAGGAAGGCGATACGAGCAGAATGCTTAGCGGTTTGATTTAACTGATGCTGTAACAGTGCCTGCTGCGTTAATACTGAATCTTCGATAATCAGTTGGAACAGGCGGGTGATATAGAATCCATCAAGATCATAGGGTTTGGCGGCAGTGATGAGCGCATCCAGCAAATCACGCTCACGTTCTTTATCACGAATTGGGCGATGATGGAGTTGCTTTGCTTTAGCAACCTCCACTGCCAATTCACGCCGCTCCGCCAGCAAGGCCAGCAGTTTTAAATCTAGTGCGCTGATGCGCTCACGTAGCACCAGTAATGGATTATCGCTCATAGGGATTTGCCTTAATTATCTTCCTGAATGATTACACCCTAAATAATTCGAGTCGCAGAAAGGCTGTAACTAAGCGAATCCCTAGAAGCTTACATTAGTAAGTGACTGGGGAGAGCCAAGGATGCCAACACACATGCAACTTGAAGTATGACGGGTATTTATGCATAAAAAAAGCCTCCCGCTTGGGAGGCTTTATTGTTCGTCTTCGCATTCTTTATCACACGACGAAACGCCTCCCAATCAGGGGAAGGTAAAAAAGAATGCGAAGAAAAACACTTTATTGATCATCGTTGTTGGTTACCTATTTTTTGATGCTGACCGGGACGATATGTTATAGCCAAAATAAACAGCCTCTAAACTAACCGCCAGTCTGAATTGCTGTCAATAAAAAACGCGCCCAAAGGCGCGTTAGATCCGAAATGAGATGGATTGCCGGCTATTGTTCCTGCTCGGATTCTTCTTCCTCTACATCTACTGACTCCAGATTAGCTTCTTTAACACTGCTTGCTGCTCGACGAGCTTCACCTTTGTGTTGCACTTTATTTAATTGGCGTTCTAGTTTGGTGATCAGTTCATTAATTGCAGCATACATATCATCATGTTTGGCACTGGCAACCAAGGGGCCCATTGGTGTACTGATGGTTGCATCTGCAACAAATCCTTGTGGATCTTTGGACAGTACAATATGTGGGTTTATCAACTGGGCCTGCCATTTATCCAGTTTGGTGAGACGGTCTTCGACATGCTTACGGATTGCTGGGGTAATATCCATTTGTTTACTGGTGATGTTGACTGTCATATGACTTACCTCTCTGTCTACTCCATCTTGGATAACTTCAGCATACCTCTCTTTTTCACAAAATGTATGATCAAGATCACTTATTTTTGTCACCTTTTGCAAAGGTCGTGGGAACTGTGATTTAACGTCAGGAATAGGTGCTGAGGGCTTGAATCATTGGCCAGAATGCCGCATTATTGATAAGTTATATCGTCTGGATATGGTGAAAAAGCGCATTATTTTTGTGTTTTAGTTCGGATACCAGCGCGATAGTCTGAAAGCATGAATCACGTCGATTTATGGCTAAAAGGCAGAATTGAAAACGGCAGCCTGAGCTGCCGTTTGTTATTTTATTATCTTAGACAATATTAGGCTGGGTTCGCCGCGATTATCTTGGCAACTTTGTCTGCTTGAGCATTCAGTTGCAATTGCTTGTAAGCATTTTCCATCAATGGCAACGCAGCACGAGTTGCTTGAGTATCAGGATAATCTCTCAGCATTTGTTCTACACGGTTAACTACCGCGACGTAAGCGCCTCGTTTAGTGTAATATTGCGCCACGGCCAGTTCATGCTTGGCCAGACGATCTTTCAGGAACATCAGACGTTTTTGCGCGTCAGTTGCGTATTGGCTGTTCGGATAGCTTTGAATCAACTGGTTAAAATCGCGGAATGCGGCCTTAGCATGTTGCGGATCGCGGTCTGAACGATCAATCCCGAAGAAGCCTTGCAATGCGCTGTCATCCAGAGCCATGTCAGTCAAACCACGCATATATAATACGTAATCGATGTTAGGATGTGTGGGATTGAGGCGCATAAAGCGATCGATTGAGGCTTGCGCCAACGGCAGATCAGCAGATTTATAATACGCATAAATCAAATCAAGCTGAACTTGTTGGGAGTAAGGCCCGAAAGGATAGCGGTTATCTAACGCTTCTAGTTGCGTAATTGCTCCCTTAAAGTTACCGTCCTGCAGTTTTTGCTGAGCGGTAGCATAGAGCTCAGAAGGCGGGTTATCGGGAACCACGTCCTTGTTACTGGAGCAACCGGTCAGCACCAGGCTCAACGTGGCGGCAGCCACCAGATATTTCATACGCGTCATGACGTTTTGATTATCCTCGAAGTGTTATTCCGGGAGACTGTCCGTTAAGCTCCCGACAAAGATCTAGATACAATAGCACATTATATTAAACGGCATCGCCGTCAAAACCCAACGTTAACGAACAAGAAGCTGCATATGGCACAACAAGTACAACTCAGCGCAACGGTGGCCGAATCACAACTCGGTCAACGGTTAGATCAGGCTTTGGCCGAATTGTTCCCTGATTATTCAAGATCTCGCATAAAAGAATGGATCTTGGAAGATAGGGTCACAGTCAACGGTAAAACAATTAACAAGCCTAAAGAAAAAGTGTTGGGTGGCGAGCTCGTCGCAATTGACGCGCAAATTGAGGAAGATGCCCGCTGGGCGCCTCAAGAAATCCCACTGGATATCGTTTATGAAGATAACGATATTTTAGTTATTAATAAACCCCGCGGTTTAGTCGTTCATCCTGGCGCCGGTAACCCTGATGGCACAGTTCTGAATGCATTGCTCTATTATTACCCAGAAATCATGGATGTCCCACGTGCGGGTATCGTACATCGTCTGGATAAAGATACCACGGGCTTGATGGTCGTGGCGAAAACCGTTCCAGCACAAACTCGTTTGGTTGAAGCACTGCAAGCACGCGAAATCACCCGTGAATATGAAGCGGTGGCCATCGGCAATATGACCGCAGGCGGCAGAGTTGACGAGCCTATTTCTCGCCATTCTACCAAGCGCACACATATGGCTGTACACCCGATGGGTAAACCGGCGACAACTCATTACCGGATTATGGAGCATTTCCGTGCCCATACTCGCTTGCGCCTGCGCTTAGAAACCGGTCGTACGCACCAAATTCGTGTGCATATGTCCCATATCAACCATCCGCTGGTGGGTGATCAGCTTTATGGTGGCCGCCCACGTCCGCCACGCGGCGCATCTGACTCCTTTATTTCTATTTTACGTGGTTTTGATCGCCAGGCGCTGCATGCAACTATGCTGCGTTTGTATCACCCAATCAGTGGCATTCAAATGGAATGGCATGCAGCATTACCAGAAGATATGGTTGAGCTGATTAATGCACTGAAGGCAGATACCGAAGAATTCAAAGATCAGATGGATTGGTAATGAACAAGCTGATACTTCCCGATTGGCCAGCGCCTGCTCGTGTCAAGGCATGCAGCACCACCCGTCATGGTGGTATCAGCGAATTCCCTTATGATTCATTAAATCTTGGCACTCATGTGGGGGATACCGCCGCCAGTGTGGCCGCCAATCGTCAATATTTAGTGGAACAAGCGGAATTGCCGCAAATGCCGGTCTGGCTAGAGCAGGTGCACGGCACGCGTGTCCTGCATTTGGATGGTAAGATTGTTTCTGATGTACAGGCGGATGCTGTTTATAGCCGCGTCGCTGGGCAAGTTTGTGCGGTAATGACAGCAGATTGCTTGCCAGTGCTGTTTTGCTCGTCAGCCGGTGATGAAGTGGCCGCCGCCCATGCAGGGTGGCGTGGCCTTTGTGCCGGAGTTCTGGAGCAAACATTAGCTCAGTTCAATGCTGGCCCTCGTTCTATTATTGCCTGGTTAGGTCCAGCAATTGGCCCGCAGCAGTTCGAAGTGGGTGAAGACGTTAAACAGGCATTTATCCAAATTGACGCACAATCCGCGGCTGCGTTCACTCCTTCCGGCTCTAAATATCTCGCCGACATCTATTTATTAGCTCGATTGCGGCTACAGGCCGCTGGTATTCACGCTATATATGGTGGCGATCACTGCACAGTGACTGAAAAACAACATTTTTTCTCTTATCGGCGCGATGGAATCACTGGACGTATGGCAAGTTTAATCTGGCTGATATAACCTATTGAATTAGGACGATCCGCTGGCGCATAACGTTTTACTTTAAATATAGTGTCGAAATAACCTTGAAAATTTGAGGGATGACCTCATCTAATCTCCAGTAGCAATTTTGACCAATATTGGAGGTGTTATGCGTCTGGATCGTCTTACTAGCAAATTCCAGTTAGCCCTCGCCGATGCCCAATCTTTAGCTCTTGGGCGCGACAACCAATTTATTGAACCGTTACATTTGATGAGCGCACTGCTCAATCAGGATGGGGGGACGGTTCGCCCATTGTTGACCTCGGCGGGGATTAATGTCGCCAGTTTGCGCAGCGACATTGAGCAAGCATTAGGTCGGCTTCCACAAGTTGAAGGGACCGGTGGTGATGTTCAACCATCAAATGAGCTGGTTCGTGTACTGAATCTTTGCGACAAATTGGCGCAAAAACGTGCAGATAAATTTATCTCTTCAGAGCTGTTCGTTCTGGCAGTACTTGAAGACCGCGGTACATTAACTGACATGTTAAAGGCCGCAGGTGCAACAAAAGATAAAATAAATAAGGCAATTGAAGATATGCGTGGTGGTGACAAAGTTGATGACCAAGGAGCTGAAGACCAGCGCCAGGCATTGAAAAAATTCACTATCGACCTGACTGAGCGGGCGGAACAAGGCAAGCTCGATCCGGTTATTGGCCGTGATGAAGAAATTCGCCGCACTATTCAGGTGTTACAACGCCGGACCAAAAATAACCCGGTGTTAATTGGTGAGCCTGGTGTCGGTAAAACAGCCATTGTTGAAGGTCTGGCACAACGAATCGTGAACGGCGAAGTGCCGGAAGGCCTGAAGCATAAACGTGTGCTTTCATTAGATATGGGTGCACTGATTGCGGGTGCGAAGTATCGCGGTGAGTTTGAAGAGCGCTTGAAAGGCGTGTTGAATGATTTATCAAAACAAGAAGGCAGTGTGATCTTGTTCATTGATGAATTGCATACCATGGTCGGGGCCGGGAAAGGCGACGGGGCGATGGATGCCGGCAACATGCTGAAACCTGCATTAGCGCGCGGTGAATTGCATTGCGTTGGTGCAACAACACTCGATGAGTACCGCCAATATATAGAGAAGGATGCGGCGCTAGAGCGGCGTTTCCAGAAAGTGTATGTGGCGGAGCCGACTGTTGAAGACACTATTGCCATTTTGCGCGGGCTGAAAGAGCGTTATGAACTGCATCACCATGTGCAGATAACTGACCCGGCAATTGTGGCTGCGGCAACACTGTCGCACCGCTATATTTCGGATCGCCAGTTACCGGATAAAGCTATCGACCTTATTGACGAGGCCGGTTCTAGTATCCGTATGCAGATGGATTCAAAACCGGAATCATTGGATCGCCTCGAGCGGCGGATTATCCAATTGAAACTGGAACAGCAGGCATTGAAGAAAGAATCTGATGATGCCAGCAAAAAGCGTCTGGAAATGCTCAATACAGAGTTAGAGCAGAAAGAACGCGAATATTCAGAGCTGGAAGAAGAGTGGAAAGCAGAGAAAGCTTCTCTCACTGGCACTCAGAATATTAAAACGGAACTGGAACAAGCCAAAATCACCTTAGAGCAAGCTCGTCGTGTGGGTGATTTAGCACGGATGTCAGAACTTCAGTACGGTAAAATTCCTGAGCTGGAAAAACAGCTGGCGGCAGCAACGGCGCTTGAAGGAAAAACCATGAAGTTGCTGCGTAACCGCGTGACGGAAGCCGAGATTGCTGAAGTGCTGGCGCGCTGGACCGGCATTCCGGTATCGCGCATGCTGGAAAGTGAGCGTGATAAGTTGCTGCGCATGGAGCAGGACCTGCATAAACGCGTGATTGGGCAGGATGAAGCTGTTGAAGCCGTATCCAATGCTATCCGCCGTAGTCGCGCTGGGTTATCAGATCCGAACCGCCCAATTGGTTCCTTCCTATTCTTAGGGCCAACAGGGGTTGGTAAAACCGAGTTGTGTAAAGCGCTAGCAACCTTCTTGTTCGACAGTGACGATGCCATGGTGCGTATTGATATGTCCGAGTTTATGGAAAAACACTCCGTTTCTCGGTTGGTTGGTGCGCCTCCAGGTTACGTAGGTTATGAAGAAGGGGGTTACCTGACAGAAGCTGTGCGCCGTCGTCCTTATTCTGTCATTTTGCTCGATGAGGTAGAAAAAGCGCATCCGGATGTATTCAACATTCTTTTACAGGTGTTGGATGACGGTCGTTTGACTGACGGGCAGGGCAGAACAGTGGACTTCCGTAATACGGTGGTCATCATGACCTCTAACCTCGGTTCAGATTTGATTCAGGAACGTTTTGGTGAAAGAAGTTATACCGAAATGAAGGAAATGGTGATGGAAGTCGTTACTCATCACTTCCGCCCTGAATTTATCAACCGTATAGATGAGGTTGTTGTCTTCCATCCACTGGGCCGAGCGCATCTGGCTTCAATTGCCAGCATCCAACTGGAACGGTTGTACAAACGGCTGGAAGAACGTGGCTATCAGGTCACTATTACTCAGCCTGCGCTGGAGTTCTTGGGTGAAACCGGTTTCGATCCTGTTTATGGTGCGCGGCCATTGAAACGCGCTATCCAGCAGGAAATCGAGAATCCGCTGGCGCAACAGATACTTTCCGGCAAATTAATACCGGGAGTCCCAGTGACTCTTGATGTGGAAAATGGGCATATCATTGCCAAACAATAATGATAAATCCTTGAGGGGGCGAGAAATCGTCCCCTTTTTGTTGTCTTTTTCACCGTATTTTGCATTTTTGCCGCAATAGTGAGCGGTTGAAAAGTTTTTTCAAATTAGGGGTTGCAGGCTGTCAGGAACTCCCTATAATGCGCCTCCACTGACCGGGAACAACGAAACATACTTCGCCGGGTCAGGAAGAGAAAAGATAGACTTTGACTTCGAAAGAAAACAAATAAACTCTTGACTCTTCAGCGGGAAAGCGTATTATCTGCCTCCCGCGTTACCGTAAGATTCGCCGCAAGGCAAACGGGTAACGAACGCTCTTTAACAATTTATCAGACAATCTGTGTGGGCACTCGCAAGACGATATCGAAGCCTGTTTCGGCAGGCAGAAGCAATATCAAAGTCTTGAAGAGTGACCAAAGCAGTACACATTTGAACTTCGGTTCGAATGCATATTTGCAGAAAGTAATCTTTGAGCATCGCTATGTTAACTCATAGCAAATCAAACAAATCTTAAATTGAAGAGTTTGATCATGGCTCAGATTGAACGCTGGCGGCAGGCCTAACACATGCAAGTCGAGCGGCAGCGGGAAGTAGTTTACTACTTTGCCGGCGAGCGGCGGACGGGTGAGTAATGTCTGGGAAACTGCCTGATGGAGGGGGATAACTACTGGAAACGGTAGCTAATACCGCATGACCTCGCAAGAGCAAAGTGGGGGGACCTTAGGGCCTCACGCCATCGGATGTGCCCAGATGGGATTAGCTAGTAGGTGGGGTAACGGCTCACCTAGGCGACGATCCCTAGCTGGTCTGAGAGGATGACCAGCCACACTGGAACTGAGACACGGTCCAGACTCCTACGGGAGGCAGCAGTGGGGAATATTGCACAATGGGCGCAAGCCTGATGCAGCCATGCCGCGTGTGTGAAGAAGGCCTTCGGGTTGTAAAGCACTTTCAGCGAGGAGGAAGGCATTGTGGTTAATAACTGCAGTGATTGACGTTACTCGCAGAAGAAGCACCGGCTAACTCCGTGCCAGCAGCCGCGGTAATACGGAGGGTGCAAGCGTTAATCGGAATTACTGGGCGTAAAGCGCACGCAGGCGGTTTGTTAAGTCAGATGTGAAATCCCCGCGCTTAACGTGGGAACTGCATTTGAAACTGGCAAGCTAGAGTCTTGTAGAGGGGGGGTAGAATTCCAGGTGTAGCGGTGAAATGCGTAGAGATCTGGAGGAATACCGGTGGCGAAGGCGGCCCCCTGGACAAAGACTGACGCTCAGGTGCGAAAGCGTGGGGAGCAAACAGGATTAGATACCCTGGTAGTCCACGCTGTAAACGATGTCGACTTGGAGGTTGTGCCCTTGAGGCGTGGCTTCCGGAGCTAACGCGTTAAGTCGACCGCCTGGGGAGTACGGCCGCAAGGTTAAAACTCAAATGAATTGACGGGGGCCCGCACAAGCGGTGGAGCATGTGGTTTAATTCGATGCAACGCGAAGAACCTTACCTACTCTTGACATCCACAGAATTTAGCAGAGATGCTTTAGTGCCTTCGGGAACTGTGAGACAGGTGCTGCATGGCTGTCGTCAGCTCGTGTTGTGAAATGTTGGGTTAAGTCCCGCAACGAGCGCAACCCTTATCCTTTGTTGCCAGCACGTAATGGTGGGAACTCAAAGGAGACTGCCGGTGATAAACCGGAGGAAGGTGGGGATGACGTCAAGTCATCATGGCCCTTACGAGTAGGGCTACACACGTGCTACAATGGCAGATACAAAGTGAAGCGAACTCGCGAGAGCAAGCGGACCACATAAAGTCTGTCGTAGTCCGGATTGGAGTCTGCAACTCGACTCCATGAAGTCGGAATCGCTAGTAATCGTAGATCAGAATGCTACGGTGAATACGTTCCCGGGCCTTGTACACACCGCCCGTCACACCATGGGAGTGGGTTGCAAAAGAAGTAGGTAGCTTAACCTTCGGGAGGGCGCTTACCACTTTGTGATTCATGACTGGGGTGAAGTCGTAACAAGGTAACCGTAGGGGAACCTGCGGTTGGATCACCTCCTTACCTAACGATACGCATTGCGCAGTGTCCACACAGATTGTCTGATGAATGTAAACGAGCAAGAGCACCTGTTGATGTTGTGAGTTTCGACTCATGCTGATGCAAAAACGATTAAGTTGAATGATTTAATCGGATTTTTGTGTCCCCATCGTCTAGAGGCCTAGGACACTGCCCTTTCACGGCTGTAACAGGGGTTCGAATCCCCTTGGGGACGCCACTCCGATAATGTGTGAAAGACATTATCACCGGTTCTTTATGAACTGAAAATATCTTAAAGATGACTTTAACGAGTCGTGTTTAAGATATTGCTCTTTAACAATCTGGAACAAGCTGAAAATTGAAACAATACAGCTGAAACTTATCTCTCCGTAGAAGTACTGAGATAAGGATTAACCTGTATTAGAGTCTCTCAAATGATCGCAATACGACGATGTCTGTAAAGACACCTTCGGGTTGTGAGGTTAAGCGACTAAGCGTACACGGTGGATGCCTAGGCAGTCAGAGGCGATGAAGGGCGTGCTAATCTGCGAAAAGCGTCGGTAAGGTGATATGAACCGTTACAACCGACGATACCCGAATGGGGGAAACCCAGTGCAATTCGTTGCACTATTGCATGGTGAATACATAGCCATGCAAGGCGAACCGGGGGAACTGAAACATCTAAGTACCCCGAGGAAAAGAAATCAACCGAGATTCCCCCAGTAGCGGCGAGCGAACGGGGAGGAGCCCAGAGTCTGAATCAGTTTGTGTGTTAGTGGAAGCGTCTGGAAAGTCGCAGGGTACAGGGTGATACTCCCGTACACAAAAACACACTTGCTGTGAACTCGATGAGTAGGGCGGGACACGTGACATCCTGTCTGAATATGGGGGGGACCATCCTCCAAGGCTAAATACTCCTGACTGACCGATAGTGAACCAGTACCGTGAGGGAAAGGCGAAAAGAACCCCGGCGAGGGGGAGTGAAATAGAACCTGAAACCGTGTACGTACAAGCAGTGGGAGCACCTTCGTGGTGTGACTGCGTACCTTTTGTATAATGGGTCAGCGACTTATATTTTGTAGCAAGGTTAACCGAATAGGGGAGCCGTAGGGAAACCGAGTCTTAACTGGGCGTCTAGTTGCAAGGTATAGACCCGAAACCCGGTGATCTAGCCATGGGCAGGTTGAAGGTTGGGTAACACTAACTGGAGGACCGAACCGACTAATGTTGAAAAATTAGCGGATGACTTGTGGCTGGGGGTGAAAGGCCAATCAAACCGGGAGATAGCTGGTTCTCCCCGAAAGCTATTTAGGTAGCGCCTCGTGAACTCATCTTCGGGGGTAGAGCACTGTTTCGGCTAGGGGGTCATCCCGACTTACCAAACCGATGCAAACTCCGAATACCGAAGAATGTTATCACGGGAGACACACGGCGGGTGCTAACGTCCGTCGTGAAGAGGGAAACAACCCAGACCGCCAGCTAAGGTCCCAAAGTCATGGTTAAGTGGGAAACGATGTGGGAAGGCATAGACAGCCAGGATGTTGGCTTAGAAGCAGCCATCATTTAAAGAAAGCGTAATAGCTCACTGGTCGAGTCGGCCTGCGCGGAAGATGTAACGGGGCTAAACCATGCACCGAAGCTGCGGCAGCGACACTTAGGTGTTGTTGGGTAGGGGAGCGTTCTGTAAGCCGTTGAAGGTGACCTGTGAGGGTTGCTGGAGGTATCAGAAGTGCGAATGCTGACATAAGTAACGATAATGCGGGTGAAAAGCCCGCACGCCGGAAGACCAAGGGTTCCTGTCCAACGTTAATCGGGGCAGGGTGAGTCGACCCCTAAGGCGAGGCTGAAAAGCGTAGTCGATGGGAAACAGGTTAATATTCCTGTACTTGGTGTTACTGCGAAGGGGGGACGGAGAAGGCTAGGCTAGCCGGGCGACGGTTGTCCCGGTTTAAGCATGTAGGCGGAGTGACTTGGTAAATCCGGTTGCTTATCAACGCTGAGGTGTGATGACGAGCCACTACGGTGGTGAAGTAGTTGATGCCAAGCTTCCAGGAAAAGCCTCTAAGCATCAGGTAACATTAAATCGTACCCCAAACCGACACAGGTGGTCAGGTAGAGAATACTCAGGCGCTTGAGAGAACTCGGGTGAAGGAACTAGGCAAAATGGTGCCGTAACTTCGGGAGAAGGCACGCTGGCATTAGGTAAAGAGACTTGCTCTCGGCGCCGAAGCCAGTCGCAGATACCAGCTGGCTGCAACTGTTTAATAAAAACACAGCACTGTGCAAACACGAAAGTGGACGTATACGGTGTGACGCCTGCCCGGTGCTGGAAGGTTAATTGATGGGGTCAGCCGCAAGGCGAAGCTCTTGATCGAAGCCCCAGTAAACGGCGGCCGTAACTATAACGGTCCTAAGGTAGCGAAATTCCTTGTCGGGTAAGTTCCGACCTGCACGAATGGCGTAATGATGGCCAGGCTGTCTCCACCCGAGACTCAGTGAAATTGAACTCGCTGTGAAGATGCAGTGTACCCGCGGCAAGACGGAAAGACCCCGTGAACCTTTACTATAGCTTGACACTGAACATTGAGCCTTGATGTGTAGGATAGGTGGGAGGCATCGAAGCGTGGACGCCAGTCTGCGTGGAGCCAACCTTGAAATACCACCCTTTAATGTTTGATGTTCTAACTCGGCCCCGTAATCCGGGGTGAGGACAGTGTCTGGTGGGTAGTTTGACTGGGGCGGTCTCCTCCCAAAGAGTAACGGAGGAGCACGAAGGTTAGCTAATCACGGTCGGACATCGTGAGGTTAGTGCAAAGGCATAAGCTAGCTTGACTGCGAGAGTGACGGCTCGAGCAGGTACGAAAGTAGGTCTTAGTGATCCGGTGGTTCTGAATGGAAGGGCCATCGCTCAACGGATAAAAGGTACTCCGGGGATAACAGGCTGATACCGCCCAAGAGTTCATATCGACGGCGGTGTTTGGCACCTCGATGTCGGCTCATCACATCCTGGGGCTGAAGTAGGTCCCAAGGGTATGGCTGTTCGCCATTTAAAGTGGTACGCGAGCTGGGTTTAGAACGTCGTGAGACAGTTCGGTCCCTATCTGCCGTGGGCGTTGGAAGATTGAGAGGGGCTGCTCCTAGTACGAGAGGACCGGAGTGGACGAATCACTGGTGTTCGGGTTGTCATGCCAATGGCATTGCCCGGTAGCTAAATTCGGAAGAGATAACCGCTGAAAGCATCTAAGCGGGAAACTTGCCTCGAGATGAGTCTTCCCTGGGGCTTTAAGCCCCCTGAAGGAACGTTAAAGACTATGACGTTGATAGGCTGGGTGTGTAAGTGCAGCGATGCATTGAGCTAACCAGTACTAATGATCCGTGAGGCTTAACCTTACAACACCGAAGGTGTTTTGGTGATTTGAGAGAAATTTTCAGCGACGTTCCGAGATTGGATTGGCTGGCTATACGGTAAAATAATCGTATAGCGGGTTAATTGAAACAGAATTTGCCTGGCGGCCATAGCGCGGTGGACCCACCTGATCCCATGCCGAACTCAGAAGTGAAACGCCGTAGCGCCGATGGTAGTGTGGGGTCTCCCCATGCGAGAGTAGGACACTGCCAGGCACATCTGGTGACTGACAAAATCGCCAAAGGCGGTTTTGCACAGCGAGGAGTGCTGGCCCTTTAAGGGTAGGTATCAGGATGATACACGTAAAAGAATCGGTGGAGCGGTAGTTCAGTTGGTTAGAATACCTGCCTGTCACGCAGGGGGTCGCGGGTTCGAGCCCCGTCCGTTCCGCCACTTATTGCAAAAGCCCTGAATCTCTGATTCGGGGCTTTTTTGCATTCGTAGTTTAGTATTATTAATAACTTTCCTCCTTAGTCTTACTTACCCTCCCGAGATTCTCCATTTCCAGGCACTTTGTTATCTTAGTCATTAAATACTTAATTTATTGTTAACCTTGCTGGCTCAACTTATTGAATATATTTAGCACTTTTTGACACTATATTTGATTTTTAATCAGAAGTATTGTGCCTAATGCACCATTTTTTGTCGATAAAACTCTTGTCATAATCAACTCAGTTTTTCACCAGGCCTATCTGTACGGCTGAATGAAAATTGTTAATTACATCTAAAGACAAAACTATTATCAGAAATGAGGAATTATGATGAGTATACCTGCATTCGGTCTTGGAACTTTTCGCCTTCAAGATCAAATCGTTATAGATTCAGTTAGCCAGGCATTGAAATTGGGTTATCGTGCTATCGATACAGCACAAATATATGAAAATGAAGCAGCAGTGGGCCAGGCTATTGCGGAAAGTGGTGTAAAACGCGATGAACTGTTCATCACGACCAAGATTTGGATTGCGAATTTGGCTCATGGGAAATTAATTCCGAGTCTGTTAGAGAGCTTACAGAAGCTGAAAACTGATTATGTAGATTTAACATTGATTCACTGGCCATCACCAAATGATGAAGTCTCGGTTGCTGAGTTTATGTCTGAATTAATGAAAGCCAAAGAACTGGGGCTAACTCGTCAGATTGGTATCTCTAACTTCACTATTGATTTAATGAAACAGGCTATAGCAGCAGTGGGTGCTGAGGCAATTGCAACTAACCAAATTGAATTATCACCATTATTGCAAAATCGTAAAGTTGTTGATTTTGCAAAGGAAAATGGCATTGTAATCACCTCCTATATGACGCTGGCTTATGGTAAAGCATTAGAAGAGCCTGTCATCAAGACTATTGCTGAGCAACATGGTGCAACTCCTGCCCAGGTCATTTTAAGTTGGGCGATGCAATTGGGTTACAGCGTAATTCCTTCATCAACTAAAGTGGCTAATTTAGCCAGTAACCTATTGGCTCAGGATTTACATTTGAGCGCGGAGGAGATGGCGATAATTGCTACTCTGGATAGTGATGAGCGGTTAGTCAGCCCTGATGGTTTAGCACCAAAGTGGGACTAATAGTTTTCGCCACCGATTAAGCCACCTCATATGAGGTGGTTTTTTAGATAGCGCTGACGAAATTCAGCCATCAGGGGGCGAGAATATGTAGAACTACGGCATCGCCACATCAATACGAAATAATCATTTAGGATTCAATTGGTTGTCTAGTCATTCATTCTCTGCCGTAGCCATTTCCCGCAAAAATATTTTGAGCATTTTTGTCATTTAAGCATAGGCCCATAATAGCCGCTATCAAATTGACTGCTTTCTGGAGTAGATAAAACCATGCGCTTTACTGGCGTTGACCATCAGTGCATTTGCTATTGGCACCACGGAGTTTGTTGCCGACTATAGCCGAACAACTGGGTGTTTCTGTCGCGTCTGGTTTGAATATTGCGGCATTTAATGTAGGGATTGTATTAGGGGTAATTATCTGAGGTTTAAAATTTTCATTTTTAGCCCACATTGCGGGCTTTTTTGTTTATAGAAGCCTTATTAGTGCATTATGAATAAGATAGATTGAATCTATCCCGGTGTATCTCAATATCGGAAGTACGACGTGGGTAAAAGACATTACTGACGGGAACATCTGAGCGTATAATCACTGAACGACCACTGCAGTTATCTTACAAGCCACAGTGATTTCGAATAAGGAATAGGCCATCAAAGTGCCGAAACGAACATATGCAATGCGGTATGTTGCAGGTCAACCGGTTGAACAGATTTTCCCAGGCTCCGCTAAACAATTGGGGCAAGGGCTACCGCCCGGCGCACCATTGCCGACAACAGAATTTCTGCGTGTGATGGTGTGGAACATCTTTAAGCAGCAGCGGGCTGAATGGCTGTCTGTGCTCAAAGAGTTTGGGCGTGATGCTCAACTGATGTTACTGCAAGAAGCACAAACAACACCTGAGCTGGTGAGATTTGCTACGTCCCACTATCAGGCGGCGGATCAGGTCCCTGCTTTTGCGCTTCCTCAGCACCCCTCAGGCGTGATGACGTTAGCTGCTACCCATCCAGTTTACTGTTGCCCATTACGAGAGCGAGAGCCGCTGCTGCGCTTATCTAAGTCAGCATTAATCACTGTTTATCCCATACACGATGGTCGTTTATTGATGGTTGTGAACATTCACGCCGTGAATTTTAGTCTTGGTGTCGATGTTTACAGTAAACAGTTAGAGCCGATCGGTGAACAAATTGCTCTGCACCGTGGACCCGTTATTTTGGCTGGGGATTTCAATGCCTGGAGTCGTCAGCGGGTTAATGCTTTGCAACGCTTTGCACAGGGTTCTGGCCTGGAGGAAGTTGAATTTCACACAGATAATCGTAGCCGGGCTTTTGGCAAGCCTCTCGATTTTGTGTTTTACCGCGGTCTTACACTGGCAGACGCCTCGGTATTAGTGACTCGCGCCTCCGATCACAATCCACTACTGGTTGAGTTTCAGCCATAAAAAAAGCACCCCAAAGGGTGCTTTTTAACAGCTTTATAATGCGATTCTGACTTTATGCGTCCGGGGTTGATTTGCCGTTAACGAACAGCGTCAATTTCAAACCTGGCAACAATTTATTAGCTTTGCTGACTACCGAATTCCATCGCATCACATCGTCGGTGTTTACACCGTGACGCTTGGCAATACTGGCAAACGAATCACCTTTACGAACCTGATAGGTGATGCTGTTGCTGCTGGTTGTATTGCTTGCCAGTTGCAGGGTTTGCCCAACTTTTAAGGTGCTCTTGGCACGTAAGTTGTTCCAACTCTGCAAATCGCTGGTCTTGATATTCAACCGCTTGGCAATCGTAGATAAGGTATCGCCGGGGCGAACTTTATACTGCGAACTTGATGCTGATTTTGTGCTGTTCTGTGCCAACTTGGTTGGCTGAACGGCGGCAATGTCAGTATCTGCCAATGAATCTTTAAGCTGCTCAGCATGGGCTTTCGGCAACATGATATAACGAGGACCGTGTCCAGCTGGTGCCGTTACATTGCGCTTATACCCAGAGTTAAAGGATTTCAACTTTGTCAGTGACATCCCCGCCATCTCAGCCGCCTGAGTTAGCTCTATCTGCTGACCAACATCAACTCGCGCTAGTGCACGGTCTTTGTCAGTATCCGGCAAGTTTATACCGTACTTTTTGCTGTTCTTGATTAAGTCACCCAAGGCCAGCATTTTTGGAACATAAATTGACGTTTCACGAGGAAGCGACAATGCCCAAAAGTTCGTCGGTTTACCCTTTGCCTTATTTGCTTTCACCGCTTGCATGACTCTGCCTTCACCGCTGTTATAAGCAGCGACTGTTAACAACCAGTCACCGTCAAACATCTTGTTCAGGCGCTCCATCATATCAAGCGCTGCTTTGGTAGAAGCAACCACGTCTCTGCGGCCGTCATACCATTGGTTTTGTTTCAAGCCATAATTTCGACCGGTACTTGGCACTATCTGCCACAGCCCTGCGGCGTTGGCGGATGATGTCGCGTGTGGGTCAAAAGCGCTCTCCACTATGGGTAGCAGTACCAATTCCATCGGCATCTTACGTTTCTTAATTTGCTCGACTATCAGGTACATGTACGGCTCTGCCCGTAATGTTACATCGTGGAGATAGCTCTTATTTTTTAAGTACTTTTGCTTCTGGTCACGGATCCGAGAATTTTCCGGAACCTTCATCTTCAGCTCGTCGCTAATGAAGTTCCACAAATCTTGCTGCGCGAGGCCACTCTCACTATCAAGCCATCGCGCGCTGCCCTCTCGGGCGCTATTTGTGTACTCTCCTGCTTCACTTTCTTGACCTGCCGAAGACAAACTCTGTGCATGCTGTACAGGAGCCTGAACGCCCACCTTGGACGTCTGGCACCCAACAAGCAAGACTGAGGCGAGAAATATCGCTTTGGTCTTCATGTGTGTGTCAATGTAGTTGCTTAAAAGACGAGCAATCATACTTTGCTTCGATAAAAAACACAACTAAAAGCTCAGAAGCGGTCTTTCTGCGCCCGTAATTCGGAAAAAACTGAGACAAGTGAGTCTGGTGGTGAGATTACTCCTATTTTTCTTTGTAAATCAATGTCATTGCATCGTAAAAAAACATTAATTTTTCGCTCAGTTTGCAATTTTACGGGCAAGCTAGGTTGGTTTTTTGCTCGTAATTGCATGATTTTCTGTTGATATGTGGCAATGTCTTGATCTGAGGGCAGAATAAAACGGGCAAACTTAAGATTTGCGAGAGTATATTCATGCGCGCTACAAATTAAGGTTTCGTCAGGGAGTTGTGCGAGCTGTTGAATTGACGTGTACATTTGCGCTGGAGTGCCTTCAAATAGTCTGCCGCAACCTGCGGAGAATAGCGTGTCACCGCAGAAAAGATAAGGTTCGCTGTAGTATGCGATATGTCCAAGAGTATGCCCTGGGACGGCCATAACACGGTAATTTTGAGTGCCAATTGTCAGGTTATCACCCCCATTTACAATGATTGTCGCCCCTTTATTGGCAGTTTCTTGCGGTCCATAAACGGGAATGTCTGGGTAATGGCGGCGCAAATCAGCAACTCCCCCGACGTGATCGTTATGGTGATGGGTTAATAATATGGCCTGCGGAAGGTACTGACCTTGACTCAATGCTGTGAGCACGGGAGCTGATTCACCGGGATCAACAATGACACAGTGTTTTTGTGCATCGGCCAATAGCCAAATGTAATTGTCTTGAAATGCCGGAATACTGATAAGATTCATTAGATACCTCTTTTATTGGCAATAGTTTGAAAGAAGATGTTAAAACATGAAACCAGCGCAGACACGCCAAAAAATCGATGTGCCCGCATCTTGGGCTGAGTTACCTTGGGGAGAGTATTATCGTGCGGCGATTGAGCAGCAGTTGCAGCCCTGGTGGCCGAAATTCTTTGGTTTTCACTTATTGAAAATAGGTCACTTGAGCGCTGAAATCGCTAGCGATAAATGTGCTATCTCCCACCAGGTTAATGTGGGGGAGAGGGGCAAAAATATGCAAGTATTTGCCAGCCCATATCAGTTACCTTTTGCTGAGAAATCTGTAGATGCTTGCCTGTTGTCTCATACTTTAGCCTATGCTGCTGATCCGCACCGTATTTTACGTGAGGTGGATCGTGTGCTTATTGATGACGGCTGGCTGGTTATCAGTAATTTTAATCCAATGAGTATATTAGGTGCTGGGAAGTTGGTGCCGCTATTACGCCAGCGACAGCCCCATGTTAGCCGCATGTTTACTCAAATGCGCCTGTTGGATTGGCTGAGCTTATTGAATTATGAAGTATTACATTTATCGCGTTTTCACGTGTTGCCGTGGCATAAAGAAGGTGGGCGCTTTATCAGCACCCATCTGCCAGCATTGGGTTGTGTTAGCTTGATTGTTGCCCGTAAGCGCACTATCCCATTGACGTTTAATCCAATGAAGTTCGGTGCGCGTAAACCGTGGTTCAGCCGAGCTGTTGGGGCGACGAAAAGTTATCGCGATCAACCTTGACGCTACCGCAACGTCAAGTCTGAAGGGTTAGTCGGGGTTATAACCGGTATCTTCTAACGTCGGTGAGTTAGCGCCTTCGCGGGCCAGTTCATCGCAACGTTCGTTTTCTGGGTGACCCGCATGGCCTTTTACCCATTCCCATTGAATGGTGTGGGTTTGGATAGCCAGATCCAGACGTTGCCATAAATCAACATTACGCACCGGTTTGCGGTCAGTGGTTTTCCAGCCGCGCTTTTTCCAGTTATGAATCCACTGAGTAATACCTTGGCGCACATATTGGCTGTCAGTGCTGAGTGTGACTTCGCAAGGTGAGGTCAAAGCCTCAAGTGCCACGATAGCGGCCATGAGCTCCATGCGGTTGTTTGTCGTCAGGAAATAGCCAGCGCTAAAGGTTTTTTCATGTTGCTTGTAGCGCAAAATTGCGCCGTAACCACCGGGGCCAGGATTGCCAAGGCAAGATCCGTCGGTGAAAATTTCTACCTGTTTAGTCATCTCTGGTAGACTCTTCCTATCTGTTTCATTAAACGTTAAGTCTGACATAAACGAGCGCTATGAGCACTGGCAATATGCAAGTTACCCCCACCAGACAAATTGTTCTGGATACTGAAACCACCGGTATGAATAAGCTGGGCGTTCATTATGAAGGCCATAAGATTATTGAAATCGGCGCAGTTGAAGTGATCAACCGTCGCCTGACCGGCAGAAACTTTCATGTTTATATCAAACCTGATCGGCTGGTCGATCCGGAAGCCTATGGTATTCATGGTATTAGCGATGAGTTTTTGGCGGATAAACCCACATTTGCGGATATCACCCCGGAGTTTCTCGAGTTTATTCGTGGCGCTGAATTAGTCATCCATAACGCGGCGTTTGATATCGGCTTTATGGATTATGAATTCCGGATGTTACAGCAGGACATCCCGAAAACTGAAACCTTCTGTACTATTACAGATAGCTTGTTGCTGGCGCGCCGCCTGTTCCCCGGCAAGCGAAATAACCTCGATGCACTGTGTGACCGCTACCAGATAGATAATACTAAGCGAACATTGCACGGCGCATTACTCGATGCCGAAATTCTGTCGGAAGTTTATCTGGCGATGACTGGCGGCCAGACGTCACTTTCTTTTTCAATGGAAGGTGATCAGTCACAGAATGAATCTTCAGAAGATATCCAACGTATTACTCGGCCAGCATCCGGATTGAAAATAATTTATGCTGCTGAGGATGAGATAGCTGCCCATGAGTCACGCCTGGATTTAGTGATGAAGAAGGGCGGGAGTTGCTTGTGGCGGATGCCTCACGAGACACAAGAGCACACCGACGCGGAATAATACGATTTCCAGATAAAAAACTGCGCAAACGGCTTATTTTACAGGAAAAAGTGTTGACGAGATTGGATTGTATACGTAATATTCGACTCGTTCTTAACCGGAACAGCAGCGTGGTGCGGTAGTTCAGTCGGTTAGAATACCGGCCTGTCACGCCGGGGGTCGCGGGTTCGAGTCCCGTCCGCACCGCCAACATTCAGAAGCCCTGAGTTAGTAATAACTCAGGGCTTCGTTGTATTTATTTCCCCTTCGTACTTGAAGCCACAAGGCCGCTAGCTGCAATCACTTAGCCAAATCGCTGACTTGAGCAAGCTCATTGGAATGAATTCGCTTGCCGACTCCCTGCAACGCCAATGACTTTAGGGATACTCATAGCTCTTGATGCTTCGGGGGCACAAAATGTCACCCCCTCAAGTAACACATCAGCAAAGCCATTGAATTTACTGTGCAGCTTTAGTATTACCCACTTCTGCGGCAGTTTTTACCCAACCATCAAAGGTCGCCTGATGCGCTTGGATCCAGCCATTTACATGACGTTCGATATCCGCATCTGAAGATTCGCCAGCATGCATCCGCATGTTCTGAGCATTCACATCATTAATTGATAATTTCATGATAGAGAACAGTTTCGCGGCTGCTGGGTTAGCTTCGGCCCATTTTTTGTTGGCAACAATATGCATCACACTGGGTGGGAAGCCGTAGTTCGCGCCGTTGGAAAGTTTGGTGTCAATGGTTTTATCCGGCAGGGAAGAGAACGGCACCTGCAACCAGACAACATCGCGGCCGGGAACCAGCACATCACTGACCCAATACGGCGTCCACGTGTAATACAGGATTGGCTTGCCTTCTTTGTAGCGAGTGATGGTGTCGGCAATCATCGCGGCATAATTACCCTGATTATGGGTCACTGTGTCACTCAAACCATAAGCTTGAATTTGATGGTTAATGGGCGCTTCACAACCCCAACCAGGGTTACAACCGGTGAGGTCGGCTTTGCCATCATTATTGGCATCAAACAATTTGGCGATTTTCGGATCTTTTAGCTGCTCGATATTGGTGATATGGTACTTATCGGCAGTTTTTTTGTCGATCAAATACCCCTGTGCCAGCCCTTCAATATAGTTACCCTGACGGTAGAATTTGGCATCGCCGCCAGCGGCATTATATTGGTCGTTATGCAGCGGTTCCCAGTTAACCGCCAGATAAGTGGCATCCCCTGCGGCAATAGAAGAATAGGCGACATTGTAGTCAACTTCCTTGGTCGGCTGGACGTCGTAACCGAGTTTCTCCAGTGCTTTATTGACCAGCGAGGTCTGGAAGGTTTCTTCCGAAATGGTGCTTTGCAGTGGTTGGACAGTGACGCCTTTGCCCGGTAATTCTGCGGCGGATAACTGAGTGCTGATCAGTGTGGTGAGGGCCAAGGCCCAGATTCCTGTCGTGCGCATAGTTTTTCCTTTTTAAGCTATTTTACTTGCCAGTTTGAACAAGGGCAGTGCTGCCCATGTTCAAACCGTCGGTGACAATTACGTTTAAAATTGAGCGTAATTATTTGAAATTACTTGGTATTTAGAAATGGTTTGGTCATAAGCCCAATAGGGCCAGTGGTATACCAGCGACCAACGCCTTTGCTGCGGCGGTCACGGCCTAATGATTGAGTCAGACGGTCAAGGATAATCGCCAGAATCACGATACCGACCCCACCGACTGCTGCTAGCCCCATATCAAGGCGGCCAATACCACGCAATACCATCTGACCTAAGCCGCCAACGGCAATCATTGACGCAATAACAACCATCGACAGTGCGAGCATTAAGGTCTGGTTGACACCGGCCATGATGGTGGGCATCGCCAGCGGTAATTGCACCTTAAATAGCATCTGGCGTGGATTAGCCCCGAAGGATTCCGCAGCTTCGATGAGATCTTCCGGCACCTGTTTGATACCCAAAATGGTCAGGCGAACGATCGGCGGCAGGGCAAAGATAATGGTCACCACGACTCCTGGGACATTACCAATACCGAATAACATGACGATAGGCACCAGATAGACGAATGCGGGAGTGGTTTGCATCGCGTCCAGTAATGGCCGAATGATTCGTGCGGCGTTATTACTTCGGGCCAACCATATGCCGAGCGGTAGCCCGATTAGGATACAAAAGAATAGCGAGGTCAGAACCAGCGCCAGTGTCACCATGGCTTGCGACCATGCGCCGATAGCACCAATGGCAATCAGTGACACCAATGTTGCCACTCCCATCCCTAAGGTTGAGAACTGCCACGCGATCAGCGCAAACACCAGAATCGCTACCGGCGCGGGCATCCCCAACAATAAGTGCTGGAAACCGCTGAGAATAAAATCAACGGGTACACGAATACCTTGGAACAGTGGGCGGAAATGCAGCACTACCCAGTCAATGCCGTGGGTGACCCAAGAATCCAGTGGTAGCCAAGTGGTGTGGAACGGGTCCATCAGGCTGAAATGTTCAGGAGCGGCTGCCGGAGCGCTATTTAGCCAATCGGTACTTTGTGCGGCTTGGCTCTGAACGGCCTGAGAGGTAACCTCATGGCCGGCAGTGCTTGCGGCATGGCTACCCTCGGCCATGCTTGCTCCCCACGGGTCAGCGGCGGCTGATAAAGTCTGAGGGGCGGTGTCTGTCGCTGCGGGTGCGGCTGATGTTACCGCATCCGTTGCCCACGGGTTACTGTCTACGGGGGTGCCGCTTTGGATTTGATCACTCATTTGGCGTCTCCTTATCTAAGGCCTGCAAAAGCATGGCTTTGGAAATAATACCGATATAGCTGTTGTCCTCACCGACCACAGGAACCGCGCACGGAGCCTGTGCCACCAGTGAAATCAACTCACTGAGGGGCATGTCGGCAGGAACGGGTGCTGGGTCAGCCAATAAGGCGCTGTCCAGTGATTGGTTCTCTGCCAATGCTTTTTTCAGTGAATCTATCGATACCACGCCAATAAACTTCTGCCCGCGTTCCAGCACGTAGCCGTAATCGCGGTCTTCATCTTGAAGCAGTTTTAACGCCGAACGAGGGCCGAAACCCGGTGTTTTACGGATCAAGGATACCGGGCGACGGCGCGCGATATCTTTGGCACTGAAGACGTGGCTGATGTCGACGCCACGGAAGAAAGTGCGCACATAATCGTTAGCCGGATTATTAAGGATTTCATCCGGAGTCCCGACTTGCACCACTTCGCCACCTTGCATGATGGCGATGCGGTCACCAATACGCATGGCTTCATCCAGATCATGAGAGATAAAGACAATAGTGCGCTGATGTTTGGCCTGTAACTTGACCAATTCATCTTGCATTTCAGTACGGATTAACGGGTCGAGCGCTGAAAAGGCCTCATCCATTAATAAGATATCGGGGTTATTTGCCATGGCGCGGGCTAAACCCACGCGCTGACGCATCCCACCGGATAACTCGTCGGGATAAGAGTGCGCGTAACTTTCCAGACTCACTTGGCGTAATGCTTCCAAGGCTTTTTCGTGACGTTCCTGTTGCGGCACGCCGGCCAATTCCATACCGAATGCAGTGTTATCGAGCACATTCAAATGGGGCATTAATGCAAAGGATTGGAAGACCATGCTTATCTTATTACGGCGCACAGTGCGCAGGGCACTGTCAGATATTTTGGCAATATCTTCGCCGTCGATCAGCACTTCACCACGAGTAGGTTCTATCAGACGATTGAGAAGGCGTACCAGGGTGGATTTACCGGAACCGGATAACCCCATGATGACGAATATCTCGCCTTCTTCAATGGCCAGATTGGCATCTTTAACGCCAACGGACAAACCAGTTTTGGCAAATATTTGCTCTTTATTCTTACCTGATTCAAGTAGTTTAAAGGCACGTTCTGGATGCTCACCAAATATTTTATATAAGTTCTTTACTTCGAGTTTAATTGCCATGCAGCTGGTGTATTCCTCTGTTAATTTTTAATTATGTTTATTCGATCGATGTTATCCTGATGAAAAAATAGAGCGCCATATACCCTAACACAATGAGAATCTGAGACAACCCTCAATGTTCTTATAGTCAAGTTTGCAATAGTCTTCATCTCAATATATAACTTTTAAACGGGCTAATTTAGTTACGTTAATATTGTGGTTTTTTTATTTTGATGAGTTGCCTAATATCGCTAATGAACCTAATTGCTAATTGGGGAGTTAATAGTGTGAATATTGCCCATATATCAGCAATATATTTCCAATATTATTAAGGGGTGTATTTCCTTCGATGATAACGCCGGATCCCCCTGATACTCTGGCCTGTAGCCAAATAGGGAGCCAATGAAAATTTAGATTTTGACGGCTGAGGCTGCTCAGCCTGCTATGCTCACCAGCAGGAGAGAAGCCCCCTTTGTCATGTCATCGAAAAGGGGGAGGTTATACAGGTCAGTAAAGTTTAGAAATCCCAGTCTTCGTCCTCAGTATTGACCGCTTTGCCTATCACATATGATGATCCTGAGCCGGAGAAAAAATCGTGATTCTCATCCGCATTGGGCGATAATGCCGCCAAAATAGCGGGATTGACATTGGCCTGACTAGCAGGGAATAAGGCTTCATAACCTAAATTCATGAGTGCTTTATTCGCATTATAATGAAGGAATTTTTTGACATCTTCAGTCCAACCAACCCCATCATAAAGGCTCTCAGTATAATGCACTTCATTGTCATATAAGTCCTGCAACAAATCGAAGGCGAAATTCTTTATTTCCTGTCGGCGCGTATTATCAACTTTTTCTAATCCTTTCTGGAATTTATAGCCGATATAATACCCGTGTACTGCCTCATCACGAATAATTAACCGAATAAGGTCTGCAGTATTGGTTAATCTGGCTCGGCTGGACCAATACATGGGCAAATAGAATCCAGAATAGAATAGAAATGATTCCAGAAATACGCTGGCAATCTTCTTCTTTAGTGGGTCGTCATTATTATAATGCTGGAGGATAATATCGGCTTTCTTTTGAAGTGGGCCATTCTCTTCACTCCAGCGGTAGGCCTCATCTACATCCGATGTCATACAAAGAGTAGAGAATATAGAGCTATAAGAGCGCGCATGCACCGCTTCCATAAAGCTGATATTTGAAAATACCGCTTCTTCATGCGGGGTAATCGCGTCTTTAATTAGCGCCGGGGCACCCAGTGTATTTTGGATTGTATCCAGCAGGGTCAGGCCAGTAAAAACTCGAATAGTCAGTTGTTGCTCAGCGGCGGTTAGCTTGGCCCAAGAGGAAATATCATTTGATAGCGGGACTTTTTCCGGCAACCAAAAGTTAGCAGTCAAACGGTTCCATACTTCCAAGTCTTTATCGTCTTCAATTTTATTCCAATTGATGGCGCTGACGTGTTTTGTCGTTTTTATTGCATTCATAGCTGACTTCCTTATTAACCCGATTCTGTTCATTCAGTGGTGCGTATTACAGCGAGCAGGAAACACACCCTTCAACTTCCGTGCCCTCGAGCGCCATCTGACGCAGTCGGATGTAATAAATAGTTTTAATCCCTTTTTTCCAGGCATATATCTGTGCTTTGTTGATATCGCGGGTACTGGCGGTATCACGGAAGAACAGTGTCAGTGACAGCCCCTGATCCACATGCTGGGTAGCTTCGGCATAGGTATCGATGATTTTCTCCGGCCCTATCTGATAAGCATCCTGATAATACTCAAGATTATCGTTAGTCATATAAGGTGCGGGATAATACACTCGGCCAATCTTGCCTTCTTTGCGGATTTCAATCGGAGAGACAATCGGGTGGATGCTGGATGTCGAGTGATTGATATACGAAATCGAGCCGGTAGGCGGTACGGCTTGCAAGTTCTGATTATAAATCCCGTGTTCCATCACGGACTGGCGTAAAGCCGCCCAATCTTGTTGGTTTGGGATGTAAATCCTCGACTTATCAAACAGTTCTTGAACTTTGGCGGTCTTAGGTTGCCAGCTCTGTTCTATATATTTGGTGAAATAGTGACCCGACGCATAAGTGGATTGGTCGAAGCCTTTAAAGTGACTACCGCGTTCTATCGCCAACTGGTTGGAGGCGCGAATGGCGTGATACGCCACGGTGTAGAAGTAGATATTGGTAAAATCCAGCGCTTCTTCTGAGCCGTAAAAAATACGTTCGCGCGCCAGATAGCCGTGTAAATTCATTTGCCCAAGGCCGATAGCATGGGATTCCTGATTGCCTTTTTCAATTGATGGCACCGAGCGAATATTGCTCATATCAGAGACTGCAGTTAGCCCACGAATGGCGGTTTCAATCGATTTGCCAAAGTCTGGTGAATCCATGGTTTGGGCGATATTCAGCGAACCAAGGTTACAGGAGATATCCTTGCCAATATGGCGATAGCTAAGGTCGTCGTTGTATTCAGTTGGTGAATTAACCTGCAAGATCTCTGAGCACAGGTTACTCATATTGATCCGGCCTTTGATCGGGTTTGCCCGGTTAACCGTATCTTCAAACATCATATAGGGGTAGCCGGATTCAAACTGGATCTCTGCCAGAATCTGGAAGAACTCACGCGCTTTGATTTTGCTTTTTCGGATGCGCTTGTCGTCAACCATCTCACGATATTTTTCGCTGATACTGATTTCAGACATGGGGACGCCGTATACCTGTTCTACGTCATAAGGAGAAAACAGGTACATTTCCTCATTATTCTTCGCCAACTCAAAAGTGATATCTGGGATAACGACCCCAAGAGACAGGGTTTTAATCCGTATTTTTTCATCGGCATTTTCGCGTTTAGTATCAAGAAAACGCAAAATATCCGGATGATGAGCATGGAGATATACCGCTCCTGCACCTTGTCGTGCGCCGAGTTGATTGGCATAGGAAAAAGCATCTTCCAGCATTTTCATAATGGGTATTACGCCAGATGACTGATTTTCAATGCGCTTAATCGGCGCGCCGACTTCGCGGATATTGGTCAGCAGGAAAGCGACTCCGCCGCCACGTTTCGATAATTGCAGTGCTGAATTAATGGAACGGCCAATGGATTCCATATTGTCTTCGATGCGCAGCAGGAAGCAGGAGACCAGTTCGCCCCGCTGTTTTTTGCCGCAATTGAGAAATGTGGGGGTGGCGGGTTGGAAGCGGCCAGAAATGATTTCTTCCACCAAATCCCGTGCAACTTGCTGATTACCGGCAGCTAATGTCAGGGCAACCATGCAAACCCTATCTTCATAGCGTTCCAGATAGCGTTTACCATCAAAGGTTTTCAGGGTATAGCTGGTGTAGTATTTAAATGCGCCAAGGAAAGTAGGGAAACGAAACTTTTTGCTGTAGGCTTGTTGGAATAAACTCTTGATAAAGCTGAAATCATACCCCTCCAGCACCTCTTTTTCGTAATATCCCTCTTCAACCAAATAATCGAGTTTTTCCTGTAAATTATGGAAGAACACGGTGTTTTGATTCACGTGTTGCAAGAAATATTGCCGTGCCGCCAGCCGGTCTTTATCAAACTGGATGCGCCCGTCGGCATCATAGAGGTTCAACATCGCATTCAGTGAGTGATAGTCCAGTTCACTGTTGGATGGGTCGGTGATTCTCAGTTCTGTTGTTGCCAAAATTCTGTTACTCCCTTGCGCACGTTTGCCACATCTTCTGCTGTACCCAGTAGTTCAAAGCGATACAGATAAGGAACCTGGCATTTTTGGGAAATAATTTTCCCCGCCAGGCAATAGGCGTCGCCAAAATTAGTGTTACCCGCAGCAATGACTCCGCGAATCAATGAACGGTTATGGGGGTCATTCAGAAATCTAATCACCTGAATGGGCACGGCCCCGACGGGGCTGCCCCCGCCATAACTGGGTACTAACAAAATATAGGGCTGTTCCAGCCGTAGTTTTTCCCGCGCACCAGCAATGGGGATACGTATTGCCGGGAGCTCCAGCTTCCCGACAAAACGATGGGTGTTCTCCGAAGAGCTGGAAAAATACACCAGCGGATTCATTTCTGTGCCCTCATCAGGCGCCGACGGCCTGAACCAGCGCATTTATTTTGTCAGGACGGAAGCCAGACCAATGCTCATCACCTGCAATAATCACAGGAACCTGCTGATAACCAAGAGATTTCACGTGATTTAAAGCTTGTGAATCTTCAGTTAAATCAACAACCTGATAAGCAATACCTTGCTTATCTAGCGCACGGTAGGTTGCGTTGCACTGGACACAGTTGGGTTTACTGTAAATAATAATACTCATGATTCGCATTTACCTTTTTGCCCGTCATACTTCAAGTTGCCTATGTGTTGGCTGCGTTCGTGACTCGGCCCGCTCATGGGCCTCGCCTTTGCAAGGCCGCTGCAACTGGAATTATTTAGGGGATATCGTAAGAAAAGGCGGATTTAGCAGATTGTTAGTGAGTCTCGACCATCTGCCCCTGATTATCAGCCCCGATTTCATTCTCGCAGGTGATAAATTAAATACTATATCTAGTGTTTATATAATTCAACCACACTACATGTAGTTATTTGGCCGCAAGGAATGCACGATTCAGAGACAAGTCCGCCAGCACAGGGCTGGCGGTAGATTCTGGCAGTAAAGGGGAGGGAAAATATTTTTCTTGCCCGATAACCAAGGGCTGCTTACTGGCGCATGCTGACAGCTAACCGGTTAAATGCATTCATAATGCTGATGGCAAATGTTAAGTCAGAAATTTCGGTATCTGTAAAATGTGCTTTTAATGCATCGAAAGTGCTATCTGGTGTGCCACTGGTATTGATGTAAGTGACCGCTTCTGCCCAATCCAATACCGCTCTTTCTGCTTCGCTGAATGCACTGCTGACCCGCCACCCGGCGATCATGTCTATTTTGGCATTGCTTAAACCGCTGTCCCGCAAGGATTTGCCATGCATATTTAGGCAAAATGCGCAGCCATTAATCTGCGAAACCCGCATAAAAATCATTTCTATCAATGCCTTTGGCAATGAACTTTTATCCAGGGTCAGAGAGGCACTCACCAGTGCTTTGTAAGTGGCCGGGGAAAGTTCAGAATAAAAGAGACGTTGTTCAACCATGATATGTACCTGTGATGTTTACCCATTCAATAATGAGCTACTCTAGCAACACCATGGCCTATACTATAGGGCCATAAATGACTTTTTTTAATGGGCCATCATAATGAAGCTCTTTTCACATCTACTTAAGTTGGATCGCCAACATAAGGAGCCGGTGTATCGCCAGATTTATCAGCGTATAAAAGAGGCGATCGTCCAGGGAACCTTGTTACCTGATACGCGCTTGCCGTCGGTGAGGGTGTTGGCCAGCGAAGTTGGTGTGGCGCGCGGAACCGTGGAAAATGCTTACGGCCAATTGATTGCCGAAGGTTTCTTGCAAAGCCGTGGGCAGGGGGGAACTTATGTTTCCGCGCAACTGCTTGATGCGCCTCTATTGCCCTTGAATATGGCCGACAAACATAAACAACCCATTGTGGTTAATCATTCTTTATCAGCGGAACGTATGATGGCGCGGCCCTTTCAATTGGGGCTGCCCGCGCTGGATGCTTTCCCACGGGCACAGTGGGGGCGGATCATGGCTAAACAGTTGCATAACCTCACCGCCACTTCACTTGGGCATCCTCCCGCTGCCGGATTACCGGCTTTACGTGAGTCAATTGCCCACTATTTGCAGCTTTCTCGCGGGTTCAGTTGCCAGCCTGAGCAGGTATTTATTTGTTCCGGTTATCAGTCTTTATTGGATTTAGTGGTCAATACAGTATTGAAGCCGGGGGATATTGGTTGGTTAGAAAACCCCGGTTATCCCGCAACTCAGCAATTGATCCGTGAGGCTGGCCTTATCCCGTGTCCCGTTAATGTAGACAGTGATGGTATGGATGTGATGGCGGCTATTAATGATTGCCCGAATGCACGCTTTGCTATCATTACCCCAGCACATCAAAGCCCGCTGGGGATCGCGCTCAGTTTAGCGCGGCGCATTGCGCTATTGGAGTGGGCTGAGCAACAGCAGTCATGGATTATTGAAGATGATTATGACAGTGAGTTTCGCTATCACGGGCGACCACTTCCCCCCTTGAAAAGTCTGGATAGACACGGGCGGGTACTCTATGCCGGAACATTCAGTAAAGTAATGTTTCCGGCCCTGAGGCTGGCTTATCTGGTGGTGCCGCCTGAGCTGGTGGCTGTTTTTAATCATCGCTGCCAATTGCGCAGTTGCGCCAGTCCGCCATTAATACAGGCCAGTGTGGCGGAATTTATTGGCCAAGGGCACTTTTATCGTCATCTGAAACGTATGCGCCATTTATATGCTGAGCGCCGTGAAATGCTGTCAGCCAGCCTAATGCGCCAACTGACGGGAGTTGTGGAGGTTGAACAGCAGGCGGGAGGAATACAGTTGTTAGCCCAATTGGACCGGCGTTTTTCTGACAATATCGTGGCGGCGCGAGCACAAAACGAAGGGCTGGCCATTGAAGCTGTATCAGATTGGCTATTGGAAAAAAAAGGAAGAGAGGACAATGCATTGCTGATGGGGTTTACCAATTTCACCTCTGAAATGGAAGCAGATCAGCAGGTAGCAAAGCTGGCAAAAGTCATTTTATCGGCAAACTGAAAATGGGTTTGGCGCGATAAAATGATTGCTGTGATAAAAAAGTGGCCCACAGTGAATATTGCTCGCACTTGGGCCACCGATAAATCAACAGTAGACACAGCAATTGAGGGGGGAACGGCTAGAACTATTATTGGTTATAACTTTTAGCGGCGCGCGAGTAGCACACCCAGAACAAGACCTATTGCGGCACCGATACCGACGCCTTGCCAGGGTTTGTCGTGCACATAATTATCGGCATTACCGGCAACATCACGTGCATGTTGTTTCAAGCTGGTCGAGCCGCTAAAACGCGCTCGAGCATCGCGTAATACCCCTTCGGCATTGTGGCGCACTTTGGCGAGTTCCTCTTTTGTTTTGTCACCTGATGAGCGCAATACATCGTCGAGAGTATCCGCCAGAAGGGTCACGTCCTGATCGAGATCTCTTTCTACTTTTTCTGATTTCTTGAACATTTGACTCTCCGTTTTATGTGATGAGCGTTAAGCATAGACCATCACAGCGCCGGTGAAGTAGCTTCAGGAGTAATCCGAATCAGGGACTTAGCCGACTGCGGCGAAAAAGCATGAGTCGCGTATTTAGCGTAACGGGCTTCGCACCATGATACGCCAGCTTGATAGGGGCTGATTGTAAATGGATATATCCCTAATTGAATAGTGCAAATAATAATCACTATGACTTTGTACATTTGGTTACTCAACGAAACCAATGACTCACGGAAAGAGAAAATCCATTCCTCTATGATTCTTTCAACGGCCCCACCGGGGGCTTAGCGAAACAAACTCTGAGGATTTTAAAATGAAAAAAGTATTAGCGCTGATCGTTGCTGCAACCATGGGTCTGTCTTCTGTTGCTTTCGCTGCTGAAACAACTGCGGCCGCTACAGCAGCACCAGCTGCAACCAGCACTACTGCTGCTCCAGCTGTAGAAAAAGCTGCACCGGCTAAAGCAACTCATCATAAAAAACACAAAGCAACTAAACAAACTACCGAGCAAAAAGCACAAGCCGCTAAGAAACAAGTGAAAAAAGCACCAGTTCAAAAAGCACAGGCTGCTAAGAAACAAGTGAAAAAAGCACCAGTTCAAAAAGCGCAGGCTGCTAAAAAACAAGTGAAAAAAGCACCAGTTCAAAAAGCACAGGCTGCTAAAAAACACGTGAAAAAAGCGCCAGTTCAAAAAGCACAAGCTGCTAAAAAACATCATAAAGCCGCTAAAAAATCTGCAACTGCTCCAGCTGCATAATAACGCCGGAATGCGGGCCACAGCGCACCGCACAGTCTAGCCAATTCCAGACACCCGGTTAATACCGGGTGTTTTTTTATAGGCTAATCATCATGTTAAATCGCTATCTGTTCGAACTGATTTTCAGTGTGATGACTCTGTGTGGTGTATTGCTTGCCTGCGCGCTGTTTCTCACCGATTCGGTCATCTAGCATCAGTGCAAAATGTGCTGCTGATGGAGGAACGTTATTATTTGTTGTACTGTTTGTTGATGTAACTTTCCTCTTTCTACTGCTGGCGTCGCGCAGATAAAAGCTTCGCCTTCTGCCGCCAGAATCTCACCCGCCGCCGGTTTACATATTGGCAAGAAATCAAAATGTCCACTATTGGCTAATGTCACGGCGGTGATGTCAGGTTGATTCAGTTGTTTTACCCAAGTTTCCCCGCCCAGATTCAGTGACTCATTTGGCGAAATAAAATAATGGGCGTTAATCAGTAGTAGTGGTCCACTTAAGTGCAGCAAGCTGTTATTTTGATAAAAAGGAATCATTCCTGGGTCTAGGGCAATCGCGAAATCCAGACGTTTATCTGCATAATTACCTTCAAATTTCACCGCAGATAACTGATTGAGTTTTACGTCGGCGCGGGTGTAAAACTGGCAGTTAGGTTGATCAGGTTGTTGCTGGCAGCCGGTAATAAAGCGCGGAAATGAAAGTGTGGCACCTAACGCCGCCATAGCACTGTAGCCGCCTTTTGAATGACCAATAACGCCAATCGGCTGTTTATCTAATGCTGATTTCCAGTGTGGGTCTGGCAGTAAGTCGCTGATGATAAAAGAGATATCTTCAGTCTGTAACCATAACTGAGCCGATTGCCCAGGGATTGAGTCCCCGGTGGTGCTGCCTGGATGATTAGCCGCAATGACCACCATACCTTGCTGCACCAGCTTATCAGCCAGCCACGCCAGACTGGTATTGTTACCCCCGCTGCCATGGCTAAGTATCAGTAGAGGAAATTGCCCCTTAGCAAGGGGGGCATCCGGTAAAACAGAAATACCTTGGAAAACAGCATTATCGCCCAGCAGATGCGTTTTTCCCTGCTCAGCTGTAGGGTAATAAATCACGCTATCAAGTTGGCGATGGCGTTGGAGATCATTGAAGGAAATGTGAGTGATTGCTGTTTGCCAACTATAACTGGTGAGTGGAAAAAACAGCAAAAGGCTGAGAGATAAAAACAGTTTTTTCATTGTGTAACATCCTGATTGATTGAGCTTCTCGCCACCTTAGTTGGGGATGAAAATTGCCGCGACCTCGATCACGATCCAGTCCCTGATCTTGCTTGTTTTCAATCATCTGGCTGTCTACACTGCAAAACAGCTATTCACGATATCTATTTGTTAAGGCAAAGGTATATGCCGCTAATTCCCGTCTCTTTTTTGCTGTCTCTATTATGTTTTGGCCTGTTTCTATATTTCATTAAAACCGAAAAGCAGGGGGGCTTCCTGCTGCAACTATTGCTGATTTGTGCCATACAAAGCGCACTGATTGGTTTGCGATATGGTTATCACGTAACACTGTTTAATGGCCTGCAACCTATAGTTGCCATGACTATCCCGCCATTAACCTATTTAGCTTTATTGAGTGCTACGAAAGAGAGGGTGGGCGTCAGCTCATGGTGGAAACACAGCTTAGCGCCTATTGGCACCGTAATTTGTGTGTGGCTGGCACCACAGTGGCTCGATGCTATTGTGATTATCAGCTATCTGTCATATGGCATTGCGATACTGCTTTATTTGCGCCCAGGTGAGGACCGCTTACAGCAGGTTTCATTAGAAAAAAGTTGGCTCAGTTACCGTTTATGGTTGCTGCTAGCTATCTTACTCATGGGTTCTGGGTTGGGTGACATTATTATCAGCGTGGATTATGCCTTTTTTGCCGGGAATCAAGCTGGAAAGATAGTCAGTGCCAGTAATTTATTGATTACATTGGTTATGTATTACACGCTGTTCACCAGCGCTCATCGAAAAGAACCTATTATCGAAGCGCAAATCCAGTTGGAAAATAAGCCGGAGAGTGAACCGCTGGATGAATTGTTCACTATTATTTTATCAACCTTAAAACACAATAAGTTATATCTGGACAGCCAACTCAACTTATCAAAATTGGCACGCAAAGTGGGCGTCCCCGCGCGCAAAGTGTCACAGGCGATTAATCAACAAACTGGGCAAAATGTTTCGCAATATGTCAATCAGTTGCGGATTGAACAGGCGGCGCAGCTATTAGTGACGACGGAGATTCCGGTGGTCGATATTATGCTGGAGGCAGGGTTTCAAACTAAATCCAATTTTAATCGTGAGTTTATGCGGGTTAAGGGCATGACACCGTCACTGTGGCGTGAACGTAAGCGGTCAGCGGGCACGGAAGAATAAGCCACGAATATTTATTATACATATCTGATTCAGCAGGAAAGTTTATCGGTGTGTTGCTCACCTTACGGTTATCGCCGCAGCAACAGCACCGGGATAACGCCGCTCGGCTTGATAGCATGTAGACTATTCCGAAATAGTCACTTTGAGCCAATAAAGACGTGGTTTCCCTTATTTATTACGGTAAGGTCGCTCAATAGTAGCTAAAAAGAGGGGAAATAAATGTATTTACGGCCAGATGAAGTGGCTAAGGTCCTGGAGAATGCCGGTTTTGATCGGGATTATACGGTTGATCAGGCTTACGGTTATCGGAAAGCGGGGCATTACGTGTATGTCAACCGGGAAGCCCGCATGGGCAGGACAGCATTGGTTATCCACCCGGCGCAAAAAGATAAGAGTTTATTGTTTGCTACACCCACGGCAACACTTCGTATCAGTGATAAGTATGTTGAGTTTCCGCTTTATCTCGCCGGAGAAACAGAAGACCGCTACGGTATTGCTCACGGATTTAGCTCAAGAGAAATGTTATTGCGCTACCTGAACAGTATGTTCCCGTAAATTTGCTCACCCCCCGCCACAATTAATTTCATTGCGCCGTAATGCCATTTTCAATGCAATACGGCATCCGCTTGTTGGTTAAATTGCAGATTATAATTGCGGCGAAATTGCGCTAATTCAAAGGCATCTAAATCCAGTTCAGCGAAATAGAACAAAGCTGCTTCAGTATGTTCGGCTGTTAGCATTGGGGAGATATGCGAGCGAATTAGCGTATTTCGCCATTGCATCACATTTTCATCGGAAGGATCTTTGATAAAGGTTTGGTAGATAAATACCAGATAAGCCGCTTTTCTGACATCTTCAGCATAACCATTGCTGGTGGAGCGAATAAACATTTGTGTTTGGCGCTGCCCCATCTCTTGCAGCATTGATTCAATATAAATTGGTTTTATCTTCAGTAAATTAGCCAGTGTATCCACGGCCTTGCGGGTATCTGACGTCAATACACGATAACCCACAATAAAAACCACGATCAAAACAGCAATAATTATCCACGTCATGTAATGTTTCTTTGCGCCATAAAAGGTGAAATTGACAACGTAAAATTATCTGGCTGTTAAATCGCCGATTTTGATAAATAAACGAAGTACTTACTGATTATCGCCACTGAAATTATCGCTATTTTTCTGCTGATTATTCAGATGATGATTAAACGCGGCGGCATCTTTTGCCAGTGCATCAAGGTGTGCGCCAAGCATTTTGATCTGCCTGACCAGCGAATGTTGCTCGGGCAAAGTGTTCGCTGTATTGAGTTTTCTCAGCAGCATATCATTTTTCGCACGCAATGCTGTTTCCCGCGCTTTTGACTGCTCCAGCTCATGTTGCAGTGCATTGTAACTTGCCTGCCATGTCTGGTGCTGCTTCTCAAAAGTTGATTGCAACTCACTCATTGCATTAAGAAACTTCACTTCAAGCTCACGCATTGTCATTGCTTTTCCTTTATCACGGCTTCCGATTTTCAGTGGCAGTATAGCGAAATCTGAGCATAAGCTCATCTGCTAGAGTGTGTCTTTCATTGCAGATGCAGGCTGCCACAACAGCGAGTTTTATCATAATTTGTTTTTATCATTTATTAATGCACGAAATAAATAAGCCTTGCTATTAATATCTCAGCATGCGTTAATGACGTCATCGGTTTGTAGCACAGACCTATTTATGTAAGCCATTTAAGTAAAGCAGTTCCTAGTTAAAGCGATATTTTTAGACATCACTTCTCCGACGAATTTCCTTCTTTAGTGCCCCCATAAGTAACTCTTGATAAGCAGACCTCAATTGCCACTCGTTGGCACAAAATAATGAAGGAAATACCTCTATGTCTACTAAAATGACTGGTTTAGTAAAATGGTTTGATGCTGGTAAAGGTTTTGGTTTTATTTCTCCTGCAGATGGCAGCAAAGATGTATTCGTACATTTCTCTGCAATCCAGGGTAATGATTACAAAACTCTTGATGAAGGCCAGAACGTAGAGTTCAGCATCGAGCAAGGCCAGAAAGGCCCTTCAGCTGTAAACGTAGTTGCGCTGTAATTAATACTGCTGCAATGAGTTTTTCGCTGTCATTAAATTTGGTTTAGGCCAGATTTATTGTTGGTCAAATAATTGATTAGAATAGTTGTGATCGCGATGATGGCATAAGCCGGAGCAGACAATGAAATCATCAATGATATTATTTGCATTAAATTGTATTTAATAAAATGACCAACATCCTAAAAACCTCGCCATGGCGGGGTTTTTTGTTTTCTACTGTTAGCCATAAATGAGTATTCACGAAAATATTTTCTGTTAATTATATTTAAACTGTCGACGATATACTGCGGGTGTAATACCCACTATCTGACGAAACGCGTTCCTAAAACCTTCAATAGTCTGAAACCCGCAATATTCAGCTATTCCCGCCATATTGATGTTATCTTGCTCCAGTAATTCCTTCGCTTTATGCATTCTTTCGTGTTGTAACCAGATTTTTGGCGCTTGACCCGTAGCTGCGCAAAAATGCCGTAAAAAGGTTCTTTCACTGAGCGCTAACTTTGCCGCCATCTGACTAACTGTCCAATTCTGTCCCAATTGCCCGCGCACCTGTTCCATCAGTTTTGCCATATCGCGGTGGTTTTCTTTGGCGACGGGCGCGGGAATAAATTGCTGTTGCCCACCACGGCGTTGCGGGGCCATGACTAATCGTCGAGCCACCTGGTTGGCGATGTGAGTGCCAAAATCGCGGGTGATGAGATGCAAACAGGCATCTATTCCGGCGCTACTACCCGCCGAGGTGATAATTTGCCCCTCATCGACATACAGCACATTCGGATCGACATGAATCTCGGGGTAGCGTTGCGCCAAATAATCGGTATAGCGCCAATGAGTGGTGGCGCTTTTGCCGTGCAATAACCCAGCTGCTGCCAGCACAAAGACACCTGAACAAATGGTAATTATGCGTGTACCTCGTGTGATTGCTTGCTGTAGCGCATCAACAAGGGCGGCGGAGGGAGGAGTCTCAGGGCTGCTCCAGCCGGGGATTACAATGGTTTTGGCCTGTTCCAGCAGTGCTATCCCTGCATCAACGTGAATATGGAGGCTGCCATTGGCTGTGGAAATGTGCTTATCCACTGCGACCACCTGATGTTGATACCAGGGGAAATCAAACTCCGGGCGAGCTAGACCGAATATTTCCTGCGCAATACCAAATTCAAATAGGCAGAGGCCATCATAAGCCAAGGTAGCGACCAAACCGGGATCTTGTTTCACCCCTTGGTGAAGTTTAGGGGGAGCGGAATGAGTCATTGGCGTATCTCAGTGGTTTATTGTCATATCCGCCACTGTAATGAGCTAACTCCATTTCATAAAGTGATTCTTCAGAATATTTAATGGAGAAAACATATGAGCAGTATTGTTAGCCAGATTCCCCCCGCGTCTCCTGAACAGGCATTGCAGCACTTTTCTCAGCGTTTGGCATTTGAAACTGATTGCTCGGATGTTTACTACTGCCAGCAGCAGGGAACAGTAGACTTTGTGTTGGTAGATGTGCGCAACGAGGCGGCATTTGCATTGGCACATGTGCCCGGCGCTATCAATATTCCTCACCTATTGATGGATGCCTCTTTGCTCGCTCATTACTCAATGAATACGTTATTTGTGATTTATTGCGCGGGACCACACTGTAATGGTGTCTATCGCGCTGCGGTCAATCTAAGTCAACTGGGGTATGCGGTTAAAGAGATGATTGGTGGAGTGACAGGCTGGCGTGATGAGGGGCTACCCATGAGTGATACTGTTAATAAAACCGGGGATGCGGTGAGCTGCGGGTGTCATATTTAAAAGTATCACGCTGGATAACTACACTGGCTGGTGGTGCCCTAAGTCTATGACTTAGGGCTTTGATTTATATTGCATTGTTAGCCCTGCATATTACGTGCTGCAAGCCGCTGTTTGAGTTCGGCTATGACTGATTCAGAATTCTCACTTCTGTATGGGTTTTTCACCGGATCTTTCTTCGCCGTCTTACTTCGTTGCTCTGCTGCCTTTTGCTCAAGTTCTTGTCGACTGGCCGGTTTTACCTCTTGCCTCACATATTGGGTTACAACTGGATCCAATGGTAGCGGCGGCGGCAATGGAATGCCTCCCGATTTTACATCAAGGTTAAGCTTTACAGCGGCTATAGGCGGTGATGGCGGCAGTACGGTGTTTTCAGCACGAGGAATGGTTGGCATTGCTGTGCTAATTTTTACCGCCTCTATTTTATTTGTATGTCTTTGATATTGATTGAGAGCAAGGGCGTAACGATCTACAGCGGTTTGCCCTTTAATCTGGGGCAAACCGGCCATTATTTTATTTATCATCATCTTTGCCACAGAACTGAGTGCTTTCTCTTTATTATCTGTTTTGAAGAGACTCACTTTCGGTGAGGTATTATTTTTTTGTATGGAATGAAATGTTATTTTTTTAACCGCACTCGGCTGAGGTGTAATTGTATTACTCAAGCCGATCAGTTTATGAGCAAGTTTGGAACCAGCGGGCTTGGTATCACTTTGCTTGGATTGGCTACTCAAGTGGTTAAACAGCGCTATTTTGCTGTGGATTGAATGGGATATACCCAGTGCATTACTCATTTATTGCTTCCTCATTAATATGCCATGTGAATGGAGAACTTTTAATCAACTATATCGCGAAGCTAAACGGGCAACTTGCAAAAAAAGAGTCTTGCAACCAGTGAATATGGTATCTCCAGCCCAAGGGTTAATTTATTGTTATAAATATGACTCGGTGCGATAGGGCTGGTGGTTATCACTTGCTATTATTCTTGGCACTGAAGGTGAATTAGCTGGTAGAGTATTAGCGGTTTTATTCATTACAGGAATTCTGTATGCGCTCTGTTTATCTGTGGGTAGTCGTGGTGGCTATTGGCATCACTGCGTTCGTATCTCAGCTCAGCTTTTTTTTCATTGAACCGCAGACGGATGTTAGCGAAGGTAAAGTTTTGGTGCTTAAACGGACGCCTAAAATGGGTTTTATTGATAGCCCTCGGGGTTACTGCCAGCGCGAATACCCAACTGAAGACTCTGAACGCTGTGAGTCCAGGATCCTTTCGCCATTATTAGACAGTACTCATGCCATTTATGAGCTGCCATTTAGTGATTATTTTTACGAAATGACGTATTAAACCCCAGCAAATTTTTCAGTCACTAGCTCTGATTTCGAGGTATTTGCGGTATATTAATATTTTTAATATAAGTCACTGCTAAATAGTTTCACTATTTTAATATTTATAACATAAAGGAGTAGGTTGTGAATTGGATGGAGGTTTTGATATCTGCGGGTATTGCTGCGATTTTGGGCGTTATCACAACAGGATTACGTAACCGAAATAAATTGGGCAAGATTGGTGCCATTTTATGGGTTATTATTCCCATTATTGCTGGGAATATTATTTATTACCAATATATTAATCCGAATGGATTACGTGGGAATGATCGAGCACAAATAGAACAATCACTCGAGAGCTTCCCTGTGTTCCAAACCCTGAAACAGCAAGAGCCGACTCTTTATACACAGCTGATCGATAACTTCCTCAAGTCAAAGAAAGAAGGGCACTCTGAGCAGCAACGGATTGATGAAATGAAACAGTCTATCGCAGAGTTAACTGTGCAACGGATCCGGCATGCACCCGATAAAAATGTTATCGATTATATGAATGTTATCTTGGATGAGCTGCGTTATTATCAGACTAATAATCGTAGTGAACATCTCTGTTTTAAGGCGTTGTTCCCGCAAGTGAATGGCGGGGTTAATGCCACTAAAGTTTTACCTAAAGAGCTGCTTATGCGAGATTTGGATTCGATTAATAGCTTGTTTACCTCCTCTACGGGAGGATTAATAAAGCCAGAAAATCAAGAGTATGAGAATAAGCTCAATGCTATCGTGGGAAAATTGCAGCAGCAATATGGTCATGATTTGCAGATGTTTGTGAACCCTGCGGCTCCTGAAGTCGATCGCGAAAAAATCTGTGATATGGCCATCGATATGTATAGCCAAATATTGAAACTCTCCCCTAACGATGCTGGCGCTATTTTACGTTCGATGTTGGGTGGCGAATAAAAAATAATCAATTTTATATTGGTCATTAAAGACATTCCTATATTCAGGAATGTCTACCTAATCACTCTCTTCTCTCTCCTGTTATGATAGGTTTCAATCAGCGGATAATCATATGTTGTTAGGGCTATCTTATTATTTTTTGCTCTTTATGATTATTTATAAAAATAATCATAATCAACGGGTTTAAAATATCATCCTGTATCCTGATTAAATATCACTAACTAATAAGCAGCCTAACCAATAGGCCAAGTCTCTTGGTAGCCAAGAACTAATAGGCAAATCTTGTTGTTAAGTCGCATAATAAAGATTATTTCTGCTATTTTAATCTTTCTATTTTTTGCGACTTTTATAGATGTAGATCAATTTTATTTATAATGAATTTTATTTCTATCTTGGTTTTTTTTGATTTGCCTCATCTAAATCTGACATTTATCACATAAGCACTTTAAAACCCTAATATGTGAAGAGAAAATCAGTCATTAATGCTAAACAAGATACGTATTACCCATGTTAATGTTTAGTGCTACGCTTAATTACTTATTGAATCTTTGTCTGACAGGCATTGCCTTATATTCGCTAGCTAATTTATCAAAGGATGATTCATGTCTAAACGTCTATGGCTCCGAAATACCTTGCTAACAGCCGCTCTATTAAGTGCTTTTTCTGTTCCAGTCAGTGCTGCAACTCACACACTACAATTGGCTATCGGTGATGAGCCGACCGAGGGTTTTGACCCTATGTTAGGGTGGAGTCATGGCAGTTATCTGCTGCTGCATAGCCCTCTACTCAAACAAAACGAAGATCTCAGCTGGAATGGTTTTTTGCTTAGTGATTATAAAACCAGTGACGACGGTAAAACCTGGACTCTGACACTCAAACCTGACCTCAAGTTTTCTGACGGCTCCCCTTTGACTGCCAAAGATGTGGTATTTACCTACAATAATGCGGCTGCCAGCGGCGGCAAGGTCGATATGGGGAACTTCCTCAGTGCAGAAGAAATTGACCCCCTCAATGTTCGTATTCAACTAAAAGCGCCACAAAGCACCTTTGTGAACGTGTTAGGCTCACTGGGTATTGTTTCAGCAGATAAATACGATGCTAAAACCTATGCGCAAAAACCTATTGGTGCCGGCCCGTACCGCTTAGTCAGTTTCCAGCCGGGTCAACAAATGATTGTCGAAGCAAACCCTTACTATGCGGGCAATAAAAATGATTTCGACAAACTAATTTTTGTCTTCCTTGACGAAGACAGTGCATTTGCTGCGGCCCAAAGTGGGCAATTAGGCGTAGTTCGCATTCCTCCGTCTATGGCGGTTGGCGCTGTGAATAACATGAAGTTATGGGTCAGACCGAGTGTGGAAAACCGGGGCATTGTGTTCCCGACCACTCCGGCAGGCAAAAAGGATATGCACGGCTACCCGATTGGGAATGATGTTACCGCCGATGTTGCGATTCGCCGCGCCATTAACTATGCCATCAACCGCCAACTTTTAGCTGACCAAATCATGGAGGGCCATGCCATTCCTGCTTATACCGGGGTGCAGGGGCTGCCATGGAATAACCCGAACTCCGCTATCAAAGACGGTGATATTGAAAAAGCCAAACAAATATTGGAGCAGGCGGGCTGGAAGCTGAACAGCGCGGGTATTAGAGAGAAAAATGGTGTTCCTGCCAAAATCACACTTTGGTATACCAGCGGAGATACCACTCGCCGTGATTTGGCACAAGCAATACGTTCCATGCTTAAACCGATTGGAATTGAGGTTGATTTGAAATCCGGTAGCTGGGAAACCGTAGAGCGTAATATGCACGCCAATCCAACCCTATTTGGCTGGGGTAGCCTAGACCCGATGGAGCTTTATCACCACTACAGCAGCAAAGCCGCCGGTGTGGAATATTATAATCCGGGCTACTACCAGAACCCTGTTGTTGATAAACATTTGCAGCAAGCGCTGGATGCTCCAACTTGGCAGCAAGCAGTGCCATTCTGGCAGAAAGTGGACTGGGATGGGACGACCGGTGCCGGAATCCAAGGTGATGCTGCCTGGGCATGGCTGCTGAATATACAGCATACTTATCTGGCCAATAATTGTGTCGATTTAGGTAAGGGAGCGCCAGAGATTCACGGGTCTTGGTCACTGCTTAATAGCCTCGATAGCTGGAAATGGACCTGTCAGTAATGAAAGGGGTTTCGCTATTTACCCTGCGTTTAGCTTGCCTGCTGCTGGTGACAGCAGTAGGCACGTTCACGCTACTGAGTTTCTCGCCAGTTGACCCGATACGCGCCTATATCGGCAGTGATTTGCTACACGTACCACCGGAGCAATATCCACTGATTGCCGCTCGTTGGGGGCTGGATTTACCTTTATGGCAGCGTTTTTTGCACTGGTTTACCCAAGTTTTACAAGGGGATTTCGGTTACTCGATGCTGTACAACGCGCCAGTGTCACAAGTCATTGGTGAACGTTTTGCTACCTCATTCGCATTGCTATTTTCGGCATGGTTATTCTCGGGCATAGTCGGGTTATTGATGGGCTTGACGGCGGGCCGCTATCTTAATCGTTGGCCGGATCGGGTGATTTCAAGCTTGTCATATTTATTGGCGTCATTGCCGACTTTCTGGATTGGTTTATTACTCTTGTCATTATTTGCAGTGAAACTGAATTGGGCTCCTATTTGCTGTGCATGGACTCCCGGGAGTAACGCGGAAACGGCCAGCTGGAGTGACAAGCTGCATCATCTCATCCTGCCGATGTTAGCGTTAGGATTACTAGGCGTCGGGAATATTGCTTTGCATACCCGTGCCCGAGTGGCTGAAGTGATGAACAGTGAGTTTATTCGCTACGCGCAAGCGCAGGGGGATAAAGGATGGCCATTGGTTAATTTCCATATCTTGCGCCATGCCATTACGCCGGCGCTGTGTCTGCAATTTGCCTCAGTGGGCGAATTATTGGGCGGGTCTTTATTAGCAGAGAAAGTTTTTGCTTACCCTGGGTTGGGACAGGCCACCATTGATGCCGGGTTGCACGGCGATATTCCGTTATTGATGGGGATTGTGATGTTTTGCGCCGTCTTGGTCTTTTGCGGTAATAGTATTGCCAACGCACTGTTACACCGCTTGAATAGGGGGGCTGCGCGACAATTATGACTTATAACCCAAACCGGGCTTTGTTCCGACTTTTCGTTTCATTGGCACTATTATCCATTTTGGTTATCTACGGCTGGGCGATATATCCAATTGAAATTCCAATGGATTTAATGGCTCGCCGCCAACCTCCGTCAGTGGCCTATTGGTTTGGTACAGACAGTTTAGGTCGCGACCTGTGGTTGCGCTGTTTTCAGGGAATGACCACCAGCTTACAAATTGGCTTGGTTGCGGCTTTTGCCAGCGGGGTGCTGGCGATGCTTACCGCCAGCTTATGTTCAGTCAATAAAACGTTGGATTATCTGATTCGCGGGTTAATTGACAGTATGCTGGCCTTACCGCATTTATTGTTGTTGGTGCTGATTTGTTTCACATTAGGGGGAGGAAAAAACGGTGTGATCCTGGCGGTGGCACTCACTCACTGGCCAAAACTTGCCTTGATTTTACGGGCCGAGATTTTACGTATCCGTGAGACCGACTATGTGATGCTCTCGCACCGGTTAGGTAACAGCAATTTTTACCGTTGGCGTCATCATCTGCTACCGTTATTACTACCACAATGGATTGTGGGAACGCTGCTGATGTTCCCCCATGCGGTGTTACACAGTGCGGCGCTCAGTTTTCTGGGATTTGGGTTGTCACCTCATGAGCCGTCGTTGGGGATTTTATTGGCAGATGCCCTGCGTTATCTGAGCAGTGGAGCATGGTGGCTGGCATTTTTCCCCGGCCTGATTTTGGTCGGGTTGGTCCTGATATTTGACCAGTTTGCCCGGTCACTACAACAACTCTGGGTGAGGATAGCCTGATGTTGAAATTTTCAAGGTTTGCCATTGATGTTGCCCATTATCGCTGGCTAGGTCGAAAAACTTGGCATCCCTTACTGAGCAATATTTCTTTGGAGGTGAATCCGGGAGAATTGGTCGCACTTGTCGGTGGCAGTGGTGAAGGTAAGAGTTTATTACTGCAAAGTGTACTGGGATTATTGCCGGAAAATATGCGCTGCCATGGCGAGATTATCCTCGATGGAGAAGTCTTGTGTGCCCAAGATAAAATCGAGCGGCGTGGCAAAACCTTATGTTATGTCCCGCAAGGGGTTAGTGCCCTGAATCCTTTGATAAAAGTGGGTTCGCAAATGACCCGAGCGGCGCAACTCAGCGGTGTTAAGCTACGGCTCGAAGATGTCGCGATGCAGTTGCAAACCTACAATCTTGCGCCGGGCTTAGTCCATGATTTTCCCCGGCAACTCTCCGGTGGTATGGCAAAACGCGTGCTGACCAGCTGTGCTACCTTGACCAATGCCCGCTATATTTTAGCGGATGAAGTGACTTCATGGCTGGATGACGAGCATGCCTGCCAGTTACTGACTCATTTGCGCGCCTTTTGTCAGCAAGGGCGCGGTATTTTATGGGTCACACATGACTTGGCGCTGGCGGCGCGGTTTGCCGACAAAATTGCGGTGTTACATAAAGGTGAATTGCACGAAACATTGAGCGCTGATGAGCTGAAAAATAACGGAGGTAGCCCGTGGTTACAATCATTGTGGGCGGCCTTGCCGGAACAGCAGTTTGTCAGCCAGCCGATGTCGCCGATGGAGGTGGCAGAATATGTTTAGTGTCGACAACCTGACCATTGAACAAGGCGGGAAATGTCTGTGGGATTGTGTCTCATTTTCGTTGACGCCGGGAGAGCGATTGGGGATTTCAGCGCCCAGTGGTTTTGGCAAAACGACCTTGGGGCGGGTGTTAGCGCAATGGCAGTCGGCAACATCAGGGCAAATTTTAATAGACGGTGCGCCGCTGGCTAAAAAAGGCTATTGCCCCATTCAATTGGTGCCCCAGCATCCCGAACAAAGCTTCAATCCTTACCGGACAACCGGGGAAAGTTTGCATGATGCCTGGCGCCCCGATGCCCAGTGGCTTGAGCGGATGGTTGTTAATCCTGATTGGCTAAAACGCCGCCCTGATGAATTATCCGGGGGAGAATTAGCGCGTATTGCTCTGTTGCGGGCTTTAGACCCTCGAACTCGCTATTTGATTGCTGATGAAGTCACCGCGCAACTGGATGCGCACATTCAAGCACAAATTTGGCAAGTCTTATTGGAGGAGTCTGTCAGGCGGCCATTGGGATTAATTGTTTTCAGTCACAATAAATCCTTATTAGAAAAGGTGTGTTCGCGTATCTGGATCCCGGAAAGAGAGAGTATAAAGCCTCTTTATCCACCACCGTCTGGTCAAGCCTCATCTCGGATTAGCAATGATAAAAACAGGGTGAATAATAAGGAATACATAGGATCTTAACAATGGAGTAATAATGTGGCGTGATAATTTACCATCGGGTATTGGGGCTTTAATGGATTTTAAGTTATAAATATCTTGATTAAGATCATGTTATTTTAAAATGACAAATAGTAAATATCTATCAGATAGGAAAATAGTCATAACTTCTACAGATTGATAAGTTTTGCCACTTGATATGATGTGTCTATAAATATTCATTTGTGATGAATTTAACTTTAACTCTAGATATGATAATAATTTCTGGATGTTTTTTCATACCCTCATTTTACGGGGTTGTCTTTTCTTGTGATTTACATCACTCACCTTTTGTCTTATTTTTTTAACATAAAATATCGCGAAAAACCCTCCTCAAAAACGTTATTCTTGTCAAATGTAAGCTCATAAGATAATTAGATTAACTCATTGATTTATATGTTTATAATTGTTTTTTGTCATGTTTCACATAGTCATTTATCTTAAATTTGCAATTAATGATGAATTTTTCAGGTTTTGGTCTATATTGATTAGAGGTGGTTTTTTTATAGCAATTTATTGATTTACAGGCATCTCTGCTACAAAAAAATAGACTATAAATGGGTGTTAAATACAGGGATTCAGTAGCTATGACATTAGCTATAGAACGCAAACGGTTAATTGGTTTTTCTATGTATTTTTCACTGTGTGTAAATACAGTGGCTCTTATCTATTTTAGTAAAAAAATATTAATGAATACTCTTTCTTTATTGCTTGAGATAACTAAACGCGGTAAAAAATACCTACCTGAAAAAAATATCATACAAATAAATTCAATGGGATATCGTCTTTATCTCCTAATTGCAGTCATCTGCTATGGGGCTGAAGCCCTATTGTCTTCAATGATTTTTTCGATATTGAAGATGGTAGAAAAAATATCTGACAGCAGATTGATGGTAATTAAAATGTTAAATCAGAATTCAAACGAAGAATCTAACAAGATAGACAGGAGGATGCGCTTAAATTCTGAAATGTTCTCATTAGCAAGCATCAAAAAAACAATTTTTATCAGTAATAACAAGGGATAACCCTTTATAAACAAGGCTAGTTATAGGGCTAGTAGGTTGTTTTTCTCACTTTCACTTTCTTAACATGACACAGGAGGGCTTATGCAGCTCACCCCAAGAGAAGTTGAAAAGCTCATGATCTACACGCTGTCTGATGTGGCGTTCAAACGCAAAGCGCGTGGCTTGAAACTCAATTATCCGGAAGCCGTTTCTATTATCACAGTGACTGCAATGGAAGGGGCCAGAGATGGCAAATCCGTAGAAGATGTGATGAAAGAAGCCAGTAAAGTTCTCACTAAAGATGATGTGATGGACGGGGTAGCTGATCTGATTCCGAATGTTCAGGTCGAAGCAATTTTTACTGACGGCAGCCGTTTGGTCACAGTACACGACCCAATTAAATGAGTGACGGCAACATGCGAGTAAAACCTGAACTGAATATTGCAGAGGATTAAAGCATGAGCGCGAAGAAAAGCACTAAAGATAATGCAGAACAAAATACCCCACTCGGTGGTTGCATTTTAGCTGATACCCCAATCACCTTTAATGAAAATAAACCCGTTACCAAAGTGAAAGTCCGTAATACCGGTGACCGGCCAATTCAGGTGGGTTCACATTTCCACTTCTTTGAAGTTAACCGCGCACTGGAGTTTGACCGTGCTGCGGCGTTTGGCAAAAGGCTGAATATCTCTTCAACAACCGCAATCCGTTTTGAACCTGGTGATGAAACCGAAGTTCCGCTGATACCTTTTGGTGGCAAGCAAACACTGTATGGCTTTAACAACCTGGTGGATGGTTGGACCGGTGAAGGCGTGGTTCCTAATAGCGAACGCCCGGATAAGCTAGAAGCTATCCGCCGTGCGGCAGAGCGTGGTTTTAAATCGTCTAAATGACACCTTATCTCAATAAAAATCATCAAAATTCGCATACGTGTAATTAGCGATACCCAATCGGTTTCAAGATGCAGGAAGGCGGCAAACGAAAGAGTCTCGGTGAACTTACACAGGTAAGTGATTCGGGGGAGCGAGAGCCAACACACCTATAATTTGAAAGATGAAGGGTATAAACGGTTACACGCACCGGAAAAAGAAAGGAGCGACAGATGCCTCAAATTTCTCGGCAAGAATACGCGGGTCTATTCGGCCCAACGACTGGCGATAAAATCCGCTTGGGTGATACCAATCTGTTTATCGAAATCGAAAAAGACCTGCGTGGATATGGTGAAGAGTCAGTTTATGGGGGAGGTAAGTCATTACGTGACGGGATGGGGGCAAATAACCAACTGACTCGTGATAATGGCGTACTGGATTTGGTGATTACTAACGTCACCATTGTTGATGCCCGCTTAGGGGTTATCAAAGCTGACGTTGGTATCCGTGATGGCAAAATTGCCGGTATCGGCAAAAGTGGTAACCCAGGTGTGATGGATGGCGTGACACCCGGAATGGTCGTTGGCGTAAGTACCGATGCTATCTCCGGTGAACATTTAATTCTGACCGCAGCGGGTATTGATAGCCATATTCATTTGATCTCTCCGCAACAGGCTTATCATGCATTATCTAATGGCGTGGCAACCTTCTTCGGTGGCGGGATTGGGCCAACCGATGGCACCAACGGGACGACGGTAACACCCGGCCCATGGAACATTCGCCAGATGCTGCGCTCAGTCGAAGGTTTACCTGTCAACATCGGTATTCTGGGCAAAGGTAACTCTTACGGCCGAGGCCCATTGTTAGAACAAGCGATCGCCGGTGTCGTCGGGTTTAAAGTTCACGAGGACTGGGGTGCGACGGCTAACGCCCTGCGCCATTCATTGCGGATGGCAGATGAATTGGATATTCAGGTTTCTGTGCATACCGACAGTCTGAACGAATGTGGCTATGTAGAAGATACCATTGATGCCTTCGAAGGCCGCACTATTCACACCTTCCATACTGAAGGTGCAGGTGGTGGCCATGCGCCAGACATCATTCGCGTCGCCAGCCAACCTAACGTATTACCCAGTTCGACCAACCCAACCCTGCCATACGGTGTTAACAGTCAAGCCGAACTGTTTGACATGATTATGGTGTGTCACAACCTCAACCCGAATGTGCCTGCGGACGTCTCCTTCGCCGAAAGCCGTGTGCGCCCAGAAACTATCGCGGCAGAGAACGTTCTGCACGATATGGGGGTTATCTCTATGTTCTCCAGTGACTCACAAGCTATGGGGCGCGTAGGAGAAAACTGGTTACGTGTGATGCAAACGGCAAACGCGATGAAAGCATCACGCGGCAAATTGCCAGAAGATGCGCCAGGTAATGATAACTTCCGTGTTCTGCGTTATGTGGCAAAAATCACCATTAACCCCGCGATTGCACAAGGTGTTAGCCATGTTATCGGTTCTGTCGAAATCGGCAAAATGGCCGACCTGGTACTGTGGGATCCGCGTTTCTTCGGTGCGAAACCTAAACTGGTTATCAAAGGCGGCATGATCAACTGGGCTGCAATGGGTGACCCGAACGCATCATTACCGACACCACAACCGGTGTTCTATCGCCCAATGTTTGGTGCCATGGGTAAAACCATGCAAGACACCTGCGTCACCTTCGTTTCTCAGGCCGCACTTGATGATGGCGTGAAGGAAAAAGCAGGGTTAGAGCGGCAAGTTATGGCGGTTAAAAACTGTCGTACCATTTCCAAACATGACTTGGTACGCAATGACCAAACGCCAAACATTGAAGTGGACCCTGAAACCTTTGCGGTGAAAGTAGATGGCGTACATGCCACCTGCGAGCCTATTGAGACCGCGTCAATGAACCAACGCTATTTCTTTGGTTAGTAAAGGACTTAGTTAGTAAAGGGTTTGGTTAATAACGGAGTCTGGGCGCGTATTCATTTAACAGACTCAGTTTATTAAGTCTTCAGCTTGCCCATGGTAAGTGTCACTTGGCTCAAGGATGCGCTACGAACAATCACAGGGATGAGTGGCATAGAAACGGATTTCATTACTGTGGGCAAACTGGCTTTTGCCAAAAATAGAGGCAAGGAGTCAATAACATGATTTTGATAGAGCACATTCTTGGCAATGTGAAGAAAGATCCGGTTTGGCAGGAGAAGCTCAAAGACGCCACTTTTGATCTTTTGGTTTTGGATCAAAGGGAAGCGCAAAAAAGCCGCTGCCGTAAACTCAGTTCTCAGGGGTTGGATCTCGGTATTTCGCTCGACCGACACGTTGTTCTTGCTGATGGTGATGTGCTGACATGGGATGAAAAAAACCGTGTCGCCGTGGTGGTACAGATAAACTTACGTGATGTCATGGTGATTGACCTGAGTGAGCTGAAAAGCCGCTCACCGGATGAATTGATTAAAACCTGCTTTGAGCTGGGGCATGCTTTGGGCAACCAGCACTGGAAGGCGGTAACAAAAAATAATGAGGTGTATGTCCCTCTGACGGTGGCAACCACCATGATGGATTCTGTCATGAGAACTCATGGTTTCCAGCATTTGCCTTTCCGTTTTGTTAAGGGCGCGGAAATTCTACCGCTGCTCAGTAATTCTGAAGCTCGACTGTTGTTTGGCGGGGCTGAAGATACCGATACTCATGTTCATGTCGCCAGTCCATTAGATGAACCCCATGGTTCCGGCTTACATGTTCACGCGATTCATTCCCACGGTGACGGGCATTCGCATAGCCATGACCACAGTCATAGCCACGGCGATCACGACCACGACCACGACCATAAACACTGATTCACGCAGGGAGGCAGCGCAATGAATGCATCAGATCTCATTCGTATCATGCAATTTGGTGATTCCGTACTGCCGGTCGGGGCCTTTACGTTTTCTAATGGTGTGGAATCCGCCATTCAAACTGGCGTTGTGCATGACGTGCCGACGCTAAAAGGCTTTGTTTTTACGGCGTTAAAGCAGGCCGCCAGTTGTGATGGAATGGGGGTTGTTGCTGCCCACCGGGCAGTGATGGCCGATGATCGCGACGGTATCATCCGTGCCGATTGGGCCGTGAATAATCGCAAGTTAAATGAAGAAAGCCGCCTGATGGCTACCCGAATGGGGAAAAAACTGGCGGAGATGTCAATCCATGTAGTGGAACATCCTCTGATTAGCTGGTGGCTGGCGCAGATAAAAAACGGCAATACCGCGGGGACCTATCCGGTCACTCAGGCGGTGGTCATGGCCGCGCAGGGGATTGGGCAGCGGGAAGTGGTGGTGATGCACCAATATGGTGTGGCGATGACGATATTAAGTGCAGCCATGCGTTTGATGCGCGTTACTCATTTCGATACACAGCATATCTTGTTTGAATTAAACCACGACATCGAGACATTCTGTGATATCGCCGAAATTGGTGATATTGAGCAGATGTCTTCGTATGTGCCTATTGTGGATGTGTTGGCGGCGGTGCATGTGAAAGCACACGTTCGCCTCTTTAGTAACTGATCGATAAAAATGAATTCTGAGTGCTGGGCGGGTTTGTTAATCACATACATTTTATTCGCCAAGTACCTAGCCAATATCAGATAAAACTAAGAGGATTACCCCGTGAATAGCCATTCAACCGATAAACGCAAAAAGATTACCCGCATTGGTATTGGTGGCCCGGTAGGTTCAGGTAAAACCGCCATTATCGAAGTGATCACCCCGATTCTGATCAACCGGGGTATTAAGCCACTGATCATTACCAATGACATCGTCACCACCGAGGATGCCAAACAGGTGAAACGCACCCTTAAAGGTATTCTGGATGAAGAGAAGATCCTAGGGGTAGAAACGGGGGCTTGCCCGCATACCGCAGTGCGTGAAGACCCGAGCATGAATATTGCCGCAGTGGAGGAGATGGAAGAGCGCTTCCCTGATAGCGACCTGATAATGATTGAAAGTGGCGGTGATAACCTGACATTGACCTTCAGCCCGGCACTGGCCGACTTCTATATCTATGTTATCGATGTAGCGGAAGGGGAAAAAATCCCGCGTAAAAATGGCCCTGGTTTGGTTCAGGCCGACATTCTGGTTATTAACAAAATTGACCTCGCACCCTATGTGGGCGCCAGCCTGGATGTGATGGAAAGTGATACCAAAGTGGTTCGTGGCGAGCGGCCTTATATTCTGACCAACTGCAAAACCGGTCAGGGTATTGAAGAGTTGGTCAATATGATTATGCGCGATTTCCTATTTACCCATGTTGAGCCGCAAGGAGAACATGCATGACATCGCAGAGCCAGAATATCGTGGAAACTCCTTCACGGGTTCGCGCTCACGCATTAGGTGTTAACGCGCCGGAATTAGCGGAATATCAAGATGAACCGGCGCAAATGCGTAGCGGAGCCATAGGGAAAAGCGGCTATCTCAAACTAAGATTCGCCAAACGCGAGCATCGCAGTATTTTGGCAGAAATGGAAAGACGCGTGCCATCAATGGTGCAAAAGGCGCTGTATTGGGATGAAGAAATGCCCGAATTGCCTTGTGTAACCATGATTTCGACGTCGGGGTGCATTTTACAAGGGGACCGGCTGGCCACTGATGTGATTGTGGAGGCGGGCGCTTGTGCCCATGTCACCACCCAGTCGGCGACCAAAGTCCATATGATGAATGCGAACTATGCGTCGCAGATACAGAATTTCACCATAGAAGAGGGCGGCTATCTGGAGTTTATGCCAGACCCCCTTATTCCACACCGTAATTCGCGCTTTATTACTGATACCACCATTAATATTCATCCTACGGCGACTGCGATTTATTCGGAGGTGCTGATGTCTGGGCGTAAATATCACCATGCGGACGAACGCTTTGGTTTTGATGTTTATTCATCCAGAGTGGCTGCGCACAATTTGGCCGGTAAAGAGCTATTTGTTGAAAAGTATGTGCTGGAACCGAAGACAGAAAGTCTTGATGCCATTGGGGTAATGCAATCATTTGACGCATTTGGCAATGTCATCTTATTAACCCCCAAAGAGCACCATGACCGCATTCTGGCGCGGGTACCCGCCCACTTTGATATGAAAGGGGGGATTGCCAGTGGCGCGACGCGCTTACCCAATGATTGCGGTCTGGTATTTAAAGCCTTGGGCATTGACAGTGCGGGTGTTAAGGATGAAATCCGACAGTTCTGGAAAATAGCGCGTGAGGAGATTCTCGGTGTGACATTGCCAGAAAAATTCTTATGGCGCTAAGGTGTTGCTCAATGTCATACGGTGTTGCAGCAAAGCATCGCTGTAACAATCAGTAAGTGCAACTACACATGAGAGCAGCTAACACAGCTGCGGCTTCAAGTTAGAAGGGTAAAATAATGAATGCGAAAACGGGCAATCAATCCGGCTGGGCACAACTGAGTGCTTCAAATGTTTTCATTGAATTTATCGATACAACGCTGCGCGGCTGTGCTCAAGTCATGTTCCAGAATAACCCTCTAACCGGGTTATTCTTCTTTATCGCGATATTTGTCGGAGCCTTTGGTGAGGGAAATCCGGCGGTGGCCTATGGTTGTGTGCTAGGAACTGTAGTGGCCACACTCACCGGGTTAACCATGCGCGACCGTAAATCATGGCGCTCAGGATTATACGGTTATAACGGCTGTTTGGTGGGGACGGCATTACCGACATTTTTGGTTGCCACGCCAGTGGTCTGGGCCTGTATTGTTTTGGGCAGTATCGTGTCGGTCATTGTTATGGCCTGCATCGCGGATATTTTAAAAACCTGGAAAGTCGCGGCGTTAACAGCACCTTTTGTTCTCACCACTTGGATGATATTACTGGCCAGCTACGCCTTTGCCGGTTTGCATAGCAGTGGATTACCGACGCCAGCACTTCCCCATCCACTCGTTTTAGACGCGAGTGCCGTGGCGGCTGGTGGCAATATTGTCGTCAGCATGTTTAATGGTATTTCGCAGGTATTCTTATTCAGCAGTTTGATTGGCGGTATTCTTTTTGTCATCGGGCTTGCGGTTGAATCGCTTTGGGCGGCGATTTTTGCACTGGGGGGAACGCTCTTGGCACTTCTCACCGCTATGTTTCTTGGGGCAAATCCTAGCAGTATTGATGCCGGACTTTATGCATTCAGTGCGGTATTAACAGCGATTGCTTTAGGTTCAACATTTAATAAACCCAGTTGGCGTGTGCTGGCTTATACCATCATCGGGGTTATTTTTACGGTCATCGTACAGGGTGCGCTAAATATATTCTTATCCCCTATTGGTATTCCTACATTAACGATGCCTTTTGTTCTCGCTTCATGGTTGTTCCTGGTTCCGAATAAAGATGTAATGCCAGCACATAGACAATAACGATTTTATTCTGGAGCACCAACATGACAACTGGAATAGAGAAACGTAGCGCGTTTGGCAACCAGCAAACTAAACGTCGTGCTATTTATTTATTGATAGGATTACTGGTTGTTAATGGGCTGGCATGGCTTTGGGCTTTTACTGAATTTAATGATAATGCGGTGTTGATGGGAATGGCATTCCTGGCTTATAGCTTTGGTTTACGTCATGCTGTTGACGCCGACCATATTGCGGCCATTGATAATGTTACCCGCAAACTTATGCAGCAGGGGAAAACCCCGATTGCAGTGGGAACATTCTTCTCCCTTGGACATTCCACCATTGTCATATTAGCGTCACTTGCCATCGCCGCGACCGCGATGGCATTTAAAAATAATATGGCATGGTTCCATGAAACGGGAGGTTTGATTGGAACATTAGTCTCATCTCTGTTTTTATTGTTATTTGGCTTCCTTAATTTAACCATCCTGATTTCAGTCTATAAAAAATTCAAACAGGTCAAAGCGGGGCATGTCTATAAAGACGAAGAGCTTGACCTGCTGGTGACGAATAATGGTGGTTTTCTCGCCAGAATATTCAAACGTGTATTTAATATGGTGAGTAAAAGCTGGCATATGTACCCGGTGGGATTTTTATTTGGCCTGGGTTTTGATACCGCGACTGAAATTGGAGTATTAGGGAAGGTGCGAACAAGTCCCTGATATGAGATCATGTTTGTCATCTGGAGCCATGGAACAGGGTTCATCATGAGTCATCAACTTACCTTCGCCGACAGTGAATTCAGCAGTAAGCGCCGTCAGACCAGAAAAGAGATTTTCTTGTCCCGCATGGAGCAGATTCTGCCATGGCAAAACATGGTGGAAGTCATCGAGCCGTTTTACCCCAAGGCTGGTAATGGCCGGCGACCTTATCCGCTGGAAACCATGCTACGCATTCACTGCATGCAGCATTGGTACAACCTGAGCGATGGCGCGATGGAAGATGCTCTGTACGAAATCGCCTCCATGCGTCTGTTTGCCCGGTTATCCCTGGATAGCGCCTTGCCGGACCGCACCACCATCATGAATTTCCGCCACCTGCTGGAGCAGCATCAACTGGCCCGCCAATTGTTCAAGACCATCAATCGCTGGCTGGCCGAAGCAGGCGTCATGATGACTCAAGGCACCTTGGTCGATGCCACCATCATTGAGGCACCCAGCTCGACCAAGAACAAAGAGCAGCAACGCGATCCGGAGATGCATCAGACCAAGAAAGGCAATCAGTGGCACTTTGGCATGAAGGCCCACATTGGTGTCGATGCCAAGAGTGGCCTGACCCACAGCCTAGTCACCACCGCGGCCAACGAGCATGACCTCAATCAGCTGGGTAATCTGCTGCATGGAGAGGAGCAATTTGTCTCAGCCGATGCCGGCTACCAAGGGGCGCCACAGCGCGAGGAGCTGGCCGAGGTGGATGTGGACTGGCTGATCGCCGAGCGCCCCGGCAAGGTAAGAACCTTGAAACAGCATCCACGCAAGAACAAAACGGCCATCAACATCGAATACATGAAAGCCAGCATCCGGGCCAGGGTGGAGCACCCATTTCGCATCATCAAGCGACAGTTCGGCTTCGTGAAAGCCAGATACAAGGGGTTGCTGAAAAACGATAACCAACTGGCGATGTTATTCACGCTGGCCAACCTGTTTCGGGCGGACCAAATGATACGTCAGTGGGAGAGATCTCACTAAAAACTGGGGATAACGCCTTAAATGGCGAAGAAACGGTCTAAATAGGCTGATTCAAGGCATTTACGGGAGAAAAAATCGGCTCAAACATGAAGAAATGAAATGACTGAGTCAGCCGAGAAGAATTTCCCCGCTTATTCGCACCTTCCTTAGGAATCTCAGCTGCAAGTGCCACCCACGGTATGAATTTATGGTCAATTATGGTCTTCCCTATTTTATTTGCTTCCGGGATGGCATTGATCGACTCACTTGATAACTTTGTTATGATTGGCGCATATGGCTGGGCTTTTTCTAAACCAGTACGTAAATTGTATTACAACATTACTATCACGGCAGCTTCAGTTATCATCGCATTCTTCATTGGTGGGATTGAAGCATTAGGGTTAATTGCAGATAAACTTAATTTGACCGGTGGCTTTTGGACACCAATAAATAATATCAGTGAAAACTTAGGTGAGATAGGTTACTGGATTATTGGTATGTTTATCCTGTGCTGGATAATTTCTGCGGTTAATTATTATGTTCGTGGTTATGATAAATTAAGTATTACTCGTTAGTTATAATTTAATAAAATAAAAAGGCGCTTATCAAGCGCCTTTTTTATAAGATAAACATTTACAGATTACATGTGTTTTTTAGCAAAACCTAAAATATCCTGTTTAATTTCAGAGAGTTTGCTTTCAGGTGCTTTCTTGCAGACTTCGACCACTTTCGGTGTCACGATAGTGTCAGTCTCGTGCAAGTCAACATAATCACCTTTCTTATATTGAGTATCATCATTTATTACCCAATAAACGACAGGAGTAAATGACTTAGGATTCAGATCCAGGAACTCTTTGCAGGTCATATCACTCGGGGTAGTCGCTGTTGTGCTAGTGGTTGCTGCAAAACTTGTGGCGGCAGCGGAAAGTAATAAACCAGTCAATGCAATATTACGAAGTGATTTGTAGGACATGCTTATTTCCTTATTTATCTGTTAAATATGATGGAATATTTAAGACACTTAAATTAAGGGTGATAGATATCACTCAAGTCTACGAACATTGGCATTTCCGATATGCCAATGAACCTGTATATTATTAACCAAAATGGGATTAATGCCAACTATAGGATTATTATTTTACTCATTATTGAGTATGGATAACTTTACAAAATGTAAAATGACCAGAGTGATGTTGTCTTTATAAGGATAACCGAATTATCATTTGATTTTGGTCAAAAATAATCATATTTGACCATGATTTTTATCATTTTTTATCTATACTTGATTCACCTATAACAATTTTAGTCACTCTATTGATGAAAATATTACAGGAAATTAAAACTAAAGTATCAATACCACTTTTATTGGCTATTTTGGTCGCCATTAATGGGTATTTGGTGTTAAGCCCTGTGCTTTTCCGGGCACTATCTCATTCAACAGATGCGATGAGCAATTTCAGTACTTGGAAGGAGGCGCTAAGTTTTCTCGAATTATTGGAAATTCCAAGGTTTATGATTGGGTTGCTATTGATATTAATGGCATTTTCAGTCGCGATGAAAATCCGTACTGCATGGTTTCTTACGGTATTATTGTTGTTTACTCTCGTTGCTATCAATATCTTTATTCTAAAAGATCAGAATAAACTGACGACTTATTCCCTTATTGTCGTTGTTGCGCTGCTATTTTATTGGCGTGAGTTTGATCATTACAGTCTCGGCAGTGCAACATTTTTTGCGATCGCGAGTATTTGTTCATTAATCGTCTATAGCATGCTGGGTACACTTTACATGGGCGATGAGTTCGCACCGGCAGTGACCGATTTACCTACTGCGTTCTATTTCGCGATTGTTTGTATGTCAACAGTGGGCTTCGGGGATATTATTCCGCATACCACTGTGGCGAGAATGTTCACTCTTACGGTGATTATTGCTGGTATTACAGTCTTTGCTACTTCGATTGCTTCTATTGCCGGCCCGATAATCAGTAATAATATTAAACGCATTGTTAAAGGTAGGATCTATCACGTGGAACGTAAAAATCATTTTATTATTGTCGGTTCCAATTCTTTGGCACTCAATGTCTATAATGGCCTGCGTGACCGAGGTGATGATGTCACTGTTGTTTGCTCGGTAGGTAGCCAACACAGTTTTCCTCCACATGCGGATGTTATCGAGGGAGATCCCTCTTCAGTAGAAACACTGAAACTGGCTGGTGCCGCCAAGGCAAAATATATTATTGCATTGTGCAACAATGATGCCGACAACACCTTTACTATTTTGGCAGCGAAAGAAATTGCTGGTGAAGGGACGAAAACACTGGCATTAGTCAATGAAACACAGAATATGAAGAAAGTGAAACGGGTTAACCCTGATATGGTGTTCTCACTGCCATTATTGGGGAGTGAACTGCTGGTCAGGACCTTAAATGGCGATACGATTAATAACTCTCTTATTACCGAAATGTTCTTTGGTAATTGTCAGAAATTAGATTAACGCTATTGGATTATCAGCAAATACGCATAAAAACACCCTCATGATGAGGGTGTTTTTATACCTCAAAATATCCCTACACTTTCTTATTCTGTGGTGGTTTGTGGATCTTTAGGTTTTTCTTTGGGGCCGACCATTAAACCCAATTCAACAGCGATAAAACCAACGATTAAACTAGCAACCAAATAACAGATTGACACTAGAATGCCACTGGGGGTTTTCATCATTTCGACGGCACCAAATACGAAACTGGAAAATGTCGACAGGCCACCCATGATGCCGGTACCCACCATCAAATGGACATATTGGTTAATTTTACCGTTTTTAAAGAAGGAGGTGGCTAGCCCTAATAAAAATGCGGCGATGATATTGGCTGCAAAGATATCCATCGGGAAGCCATCGGCCAGTCGCGGTACTGATAACATAATAAACTCACGACACATGGCACCAAAAGCACCACCAACAAAAACTAAAATAATAAGATTCGGCATAACAATTCTCTCCGATTAATAAATTAGTCCTCTGACTAATAAGCCAGCCATGCACCAAACGCGGCTGCCGCTAAACCGACTAATACAGAGATAATCAGATATCCAGCAGCAATAGCTCTGCCTCGGGTTGTAGACAGTTTTGCCGCATCTAATTGCATGCTACTGAAAGTGGTATAGCCGCCTAAAATACCGGTTAACACGGCTGCATTCATGAGGTCACCATAGCGATCGCGCCAGTCGACACTAAAAAGAATGCTCAGATAACCAATCACAAATGCCCCCGAAATATTAATTAGAAAAGTGCCGAGGGGGAAATTACCTTTATATATTTTGCCGACACCGAGCCCTATCCACCATCGTAATAGTGAGCCGATCCCACCACCTAGCCCAACCCACATGACATCGATTGCAGTCATAAAAAACCCTCCATAGTTATTCATTAGAGTGGCAATAATTGTAGTACAAATAAGCCATGGCAGCATTCGGATATATGAATTATAGAGTAAGATTTGATGCAGAAAGGGCGGGGTGCTTGCAGTGGTAGAAGATAGGGTTAAAATAGGAATGCTGTTTCAAAAATACAATAAATGGAGATAGAAGCCATCATGCCTTACAACGCAGATCCTTCCCGATATAACCAAATGCAATATCGCTTTTGTGGAAAAAGTGGCTTGCAGCTTCCGGCACTGTCACTTGGACTTTGGCATAACTTTAGCTTTAACAATACATTAGAATCACAACGTACATTACTGCGTAAAGCTTTTGATCTGGGAATTACCCATTTCGATTTAGCCAATAATTACGGGCCACCACCGGGGTCGGCAGAACAAAATTTCGGTAAGTTGTTGCAAGACGACTTCAAACCTTATCGTGATGAATTGATAATCTCGACTAAAGCTGGTTATAACATGTGGCCCGGTCCTTATGGTGCCGGTAGTTCGCGGAAATATCTGCTTGCCAGCTTAGATCAAAGTTTAAAACGTCTGGGGTTGGATTATGTGGATATATTCTATTCCCACCGTGTTGATGAAAATACGCCGATGGAAGAAACTGCATCAGCATTAGCGCAGGCAGTACAAAGCGGTAAAGCTCTGTATGTCGGAATTTCCTCCTATTCTTCTGAGCGGACTGCCAAAATGGCGGAGTTATTGCAAGAATGGAAAGTCCCTCTGCTTATCCATCAGCCCTCATATAATATTCTCAACCGCTGGGTTGAGCAGACAAACCTATTAGATACTTTGGATAAACAGGGTGTCGGCTGTATCGCTTTTACACCTCTAGCACAGGGATTATTAACTGGAAAATATCTCAATGGTATTCCGGATGATTCCCGAATGAAGAAAGAAGCAGGCGGATCGCTGAAAGAAAATATGCTGTCACAGGCAAATCTGCGCAGCATCAAATTGTTGAATGAATTAGCTGAACAACGTGGGCAGTCTTTGGCGCAGATGGCATTAAGTTGGTTGTTGAAAGATAATCGCGTTACATCGGTTTTAATTGGTGCTAGCCGCCCAGAGCAATTGGAGGAAAACTGCGCCGCCTTGGGTCATCTGAACTTCAGTGCAGAAGAATTACGTGCGATTGATCAGCATGTTGCCGATGGGCAGCTCAATTTGTGGCAGGCTTCTTCGGATCGTTAATTTGTTATAACTCGTCACTGACAGTAATCATGTAAAAGCCGGAAGATTTTCCGGCTTTTTGTCGGAGATATATTGGGAAATTATGGATTAGTCGCAAGGCCGACTTTTAGTAACTTACCATCGCTCTCGTCCGTCAACAGATAAACATAGCCGTCAGGTCCGATGCGCACATCGCGGATTCGTTCGCCGCGCGAACCCAGCAGGCGCTCTTCGGCAATGACTTTATCGCCATCCAGTTGCAAGCGAATTAACTCTTTTTGCGCTAATGCTCCAATGAATAGTGAGTGTTGCCAGGCTGGGAATCGAGCGGCATTATAAAATGCCATCCCACTGATACCTGGCGATTTTTCCCAGTAATAAGCGGGCTGTTCAGTCCCATCAAGATGCGTACCTTTGGCTTCAGGGATCGGCAAACCAGAATAATTCACGCCATGCGTTGCTAATGGCCAGCCGTAGTTTTTTCCAGCCTCGGGGATATTTATTTCATCGCCACCTTTCGGCCCATGTTCATTAGACCACATCACGCCACTCCATGGGTTAAGTGCCAGCCCTTGCGGATTGCGATGGCCGTAGGACCAGATTTCTGGTTTTGCCGGTGACTTATTAGTAAAGGGATTATCTTTTGATACCTTACCGTCGAGGGTTAGACGGACAACTTTACCTTGATGCAAGCTCAAATCCTGAGCTGTCAGGCGCTGATTATTTTCACCTAGGGTGATAAAGAGATGGTTTTGTTCATCAAAAGCTAATTTACCGCCAAAATGGTTGCCAGTTGATAATTTGGGTTGTTGGCGGAAAAAGACAGTGAAGTTTTCAATGGCAGTTCCTTGCGGATTAAGGCGACCATAGCCGACTGCTGTACCGGCTTTCCCATCCTTTCCCTCTTCGGCAAAACTGAGATAAATGCGCCTATCTTGAGCAAACTTCGGTGATAATGCCACTTCAAGTAAGCCACCTTGCCCTTTGGCATACACCGCAGGCACCCCTTTTAAGGGCTCTGATAGCGCTTTTCCTTGCTGCCATAATCGTAACTGCCCGGAACGCTCAGTGATTAAAATCCCTCCATTTTCCGGCAAAAATGCCAGGGACCAGGGATGATCCAGCCCATCTTGCAGTTCAGCGACGGTCACTGTGGTGGGAGGGGCTGCTATCACTGGTGTCGAGATAAACACACTGAGTATGAGGAATTTTAATACCTGCAAAGGCAGTCGAGAAGTTGGTGTTTTATATCCTAATAACGTCATTAGCCACTCCATAAATATGCAAACACCTGTTAACTTTAGAGTATTAAGTAGAAATCGGCTATTTTTGCCTCTAAACCGTGTGTGGAGAAGAGAATAGTGGCTATGCACTTCGCTTCACGAATAAAGCTGACGGGGTGAACTCAGGCTAAAAGTGAGAAAGTCTGGATGAAACGATTATCAAACCAATAAGATTCCCTAATTTATCTTTTTATAGGTTTCAATAGATTTTATCGCTATCCCTTGTTGTTCCAAAATCCTTCAATAAAAACTAACCACCTGAAATACAAATGAATTAAACTTAATTCGCCGAGCAAAAAAATAATCATTTTGCGATAACCATCACATTGTAATAACTAAGAAATGTGAAGGCTATCAATGTGGAAAGTCAATTAGAGACGATTATGCTTGTGCTAGGATTACTGTATTGGCTGTCAACTCCGTATACTGCCGACAACCAGAAACAATGGAGCTGGGCAAGGGGCACGATAAAGTTCAGATAAAGGGAATTCACCATTGCACTGGCATATGAATAACTTGTGTCTTTTGAACATCAAAAGGTGTTGGGTATGGAAAAGAAAAAAATTTATCTATTTTGCTCTGCTGGTATGTCTACATCGTTACTGGTTTCCAAAATGAAAGTGCAAGCAGAGAAGTATGAAGTGCCAGTGATAATCAATGCTTACCCGGAAGCGCTGGCAGCACAGCATGGCACTGAAGCAGATGTGATCCTATTAGGGCCGCAGATTGCTTACATGTTGCCCGAGGTCACCAAAATGTTCCCTAACAAACCCGTCGAAGTGATTGATTCAATTCTGTACGGAAAAGTTGATGGTTTAGGGGTATTAAAAGCTGCTGTTGCCGCAATAAAAAAAGCAAAACAATAAGGGGAGCACTGTGAGCGCATTTATTAATTCACTGGAAAGGGCCATATTGCCCTTCGCCATTAAAATTGGCAAACAGCAACATATTAATGCTATCAAAAATGGGTTTATCCGTTTGATGCCGTTAACCCTAACAGGGGCCATGTTTGTCCTTATAAATAACGTTTTCTTAAGCTTTGGTGAAGGGTCATTCTTTTTCTCTATGGGTATCCGTTTGGATGCGGATACCATCACCACGCTCAATGGTTTTAAAGCAATAGGTGGCAATGTTTATAACGGTACCCTTGGAATCATGTCGTTAATGACGCCATTCTTTATCAGTATGGCCTTGGCTGAAGAGAAAAGAGTCGATCCTCTGGCTTCGGCACTGTTGGCGATTGCTGCCTTTATGACCGTGACCCCATACAGTGTGGGCGATGCTTATGCGGTGGGTGCTAACTGGTTGGGCGGCGCGAATATTATTTCCGGTATTATCATCGGCTTGGTGGTTGCAGAGGTGTTCGCTTTCATCGTGCGCCGCAACTGGGTTATCCGTCTACCTGATAGTGTGCCGACTTCAGTTTCTCGTTCTTTCTCTGCATTGATTCCTGGTTTTATCATCCTCTCTTTCATGGGCGTGATTGCTTATGCCCTTGGGTTGCATGGCACCAACTTCCACCAGATCATTATGGACACCATTTCAGCTCCGTTATCTAAAATGGGCAGTGTTGTGGGTTGGGTGTATGTGATGTGTTCCTCACTGCTGTGGTTCTTCGGGATACACGGCGCGATGGCATTATCTGCGCTGGAAAGTGGCATTATGATGCCGTTTGCGTTGGAAAACGTGGCAACTTATACCCAATATGGCTCAGTTGCTGCGGCATTGGCTGCTGGCAAAGAATTCCATATGTGGGCTAAACCTTTTGTTGATTCTTATATCTTCCTCGGCGGCACTGGGGCAACACTTGGTCTGGTTATTGCTATCTTTATTGGTTCCCGCCGTGAAGATTATCGTCAGGTGGCAAAACTGGGGGCACCGGCAAGTATTTTCCAAATTAACGAACCGATTCTGTTTGGTTTACCGGTTATTATGAACCCGCTGTTCTTCATTCCGTTTATTCTGGTTCAACCGGTATTAGCCATCATCACTTCCATTGCGTATTACACCGGTTTTATTCCGCCAATTACCAATATTGCTCCGTGGACAATGCCTGTCGGGTTGGGGGCTTTCTTTAACACCAACGGCAGTATCGCTGCAATGCTATTAAGTTTGTTCAACCTCGGCATTGCAACAATGATTTATCTGCCGTTTGTGATTATTGCCAATAAAGCACAAAACGAAATAGATCGTGAAGTTCAAAGCGAAGAAGAAATAGCTGATAGCTTGAAATTCTAATTGTAAAACCCATTTAACGTACGAGGTTGGAGGCTGGAATGAAATATCAATTTCCCGAGAGTTTTTGGTGGGGTAGTGCCACTTCTGCAACCCAATCTGAAGGGGCGTCATTGCAGGATGGTAAGAGCCAAAATATTTTCGATTATTGGTATGATATTGCTCCAGAACGTTTTCATGGTCAAATTGGCCCGGAAAACACCTCCACCTTTTACGATAATTATCAGCAGGACATTTTGCTGTTAAAAGCATTAGGACATAATACTTTCAGGACATCGATTTCATGGTCGAGACTGATTCCAAGTGGTGACGGTGAGCTTAACCCTAAAGCCGTCACCTTTTATAACGCGGTAATTGATTCTTTATTAGCGAATGGCATCACACCGTTTATCAACCTCTACCATTTTGATATGCCACTGTGTATGCAAGAGAAAGGGGGGTGGGAAAGCCGCGCGGTAGTGGATGCTTATGCTCGCTATGCCAAAATCTGTTTTACCCTGTTTGGTGACCGGGTAAAACACTGGTTTACCTTTAACGAGCCAGTTGTGCCGGTCGAAGCGGGCTACCTGAGTGACTTACATTATCCTTGTGTGGTGGATTTTAGCCGCGCGGTGACCGTGGCCTACCATAGTGTACTAGCGCACGCCAAAGCCGTTGAAAAATATCGAGAACTAATGCTGGGCGGCGATATTGGCATCATTTTGAATCTCACCCCGACGTATCCTCGCTCTGACAGTATTGCTGACAAATCGGCCGCTAACTGCGCAGATTTGCTACTTAACCGCAGCTTTCTTGACCCTGTCACGAAAGGTGTTTATCCGGATGAGTTGATAGCATTGCTGCGCGAGCACGATTTGTTACCACATATTGAATCTGGTGACTGCCAGCTTATTGCCAATGGCATTGTCGATTTATTAGGGGTTAACTATTACCAGCCAAGAAGAGTTAAGGCGAAAGATATTCCAACCCCTCGGGGGCAGGTGAAAACGCCGGAAGACTTGTTTAGTTTCTATGAGATGCCAGGGCGGAAAGTGAACCCACATCGTGGCTGGGAAATTTATGAAAAAGGCCTGTATGACATCCTGACAGACCTGAAACAGAATTATGGCAATATCCCATGTTATATCTCTGAAAATGGCATGGGTGTTGAGGGGGAAGAGCAATTTATTACCCCGTCAGGTCAGGTTGATGATGAATATCGCATTGAGTTTATTCGCGAGCACTTAAAATGGTTACATCGTGCGTTACAAGAGGGCAGTAATTGCAAAGGTTACCACCTGTGGACGTTTATTGATTGCTGGTCTTGGCTCAATGCTTATAAAAACCGCTATGGATTAGTACGGTTGAATATCGTGGATCAGTCGCGGATGATAAAGAAAAGTGGTTATTGGTTTGCAGATGTCGCAAGGCAAAACGGCTTTAATTAACAGTATTAATTTACGGAGTAACAACAGTATGTTTGATTTAGACAAAATCGTTGATGAAGCGCAACCTACTGATGAACTAGAAGATGTGGTCATGGGGTTAATTATTAACGCCGGTCAGGCGCGGAGTTTGGCCTATAAAGCGTTGAAACATGCCAAAACAGGTGATTTTGCCCAAGCAGAAGAGCTGATGGCGCAATCTCGTGCAGCATTGAATGAGGCGCATCTGGTACAGACTCGGCTTATTGAAACTGACCAAGGTGAGGGGAAAACCCGTGTCACTCTAGTATTGGTACATGCTCAGGATCATTTGATGAATGCAATGTTAGCCCGAGAATTAATTGCAGAGCTGATTGAATTACATCAAAAGCTCAGCTGATCCACACCAATCTATCCGTTGTTTTAAATAAGAGAGTGAAGGTAAATAAGATGGAAGTCAGATTAGTACGTGAAAAAGACTTTTTTAACGGAAAAGAATTCCATCTGTTTATTTATAACAAAACGGAGAGTGCGACTGGTTTACATCAGCACGATTACTATGAATATACACTGATATTAACCGGTATGTGTTATCAGGAAATCAATGGCAAGCGTGTCTTTTTAGAACGCGGTGATTTCGTTTTTATCCCCATGGGCTCCCATCATCAAAGTTTTTACGACTTTGGTGCCACGCGAATTTTAAATGTGGGGATCAGAAAGTCTTTCTTTGAAGAGCATTATTTTCATCTGCTCTCCAGACCTATTGTTGCCTCGCAAGCCTACCGCCTGAAAGGTGATTTTCTTTCTTATATTGAATCAGCTATTTCTACACCGCACTTTAGGGAAGACGAGTTGACAGAATTGGTCGAGTTACTGACCTTTTATGTCACTAACCGCATCAGTCATTATAAAGAGACTGAGGTCAATGACGATATTCCGCTATGGCTAAAAACCAGCATCGACAAAATGCACGATAAATCGATGTTTGGTGAAAAAGCGCTGGTGAATATGATTCAACTTTCGGGCAAAACTCAAGAGTATCTGACTCGTGCAACCCGGCGTTATTACCAGAAAACACCGATGCAAATTATTAATGAAATTAGAATCAATTTTGCCAAAACGCAGCTTGAGGTGACGAATTATTTTGTCTCGGACATTGCCTTTGAAGCGGGATACAGCGATACCACGTTATTTATCAAAAACTTCAAGAAATTGACCTCTTTTACGCCAGGAAATTATCGTAAGAAATTCAATTGCGTCAGAGAGGGTTTATCCGATTAGTCTCCGGTCAGATAATTGCTACCGGAATAGACCCACAAGGCACGCTCAATGGAAAAGTTACTTATTGTTAATGCAGATGATTTTGGTCTATGCAAAGGTCAAAGTTACGGGATCATTGAAGCATTTCGGCATGGTATTGTCTCATCAACTACAGCGATGATAAATTGCGCGGATATTTATCATGCCGCAGAACTCAGCACGCAGAACCCATTGTTGCCAGTGGGTATGCACTTTGTTCTAACTTATGGCCGGCCTTTAACGGCTATGCCGTCTTTGGTTGATGCAGAGGGAGAACTGGGTAAATGGCTATGGGAGCGGGCCGAAACGGGTGAATTAAATCTGGATGAAATTGTCCAAGAGCTGGTCGCGCAGTTTGATAAATTTATCGCTGTTTTTGGCCGTCCCCCCACGCATATTGATAGCCATCACCATGTCCATATGTTGCCTCAGATTTATCCGCTGATTGAATCTTTTGCCCACGAAAAGTCACTGCCATTACGTATTGATCGCCATGCGGTGCAACAGCAAAAGATTGTGCTTAACAACCCCCGCAGCACTGAATGGTTTGATGCTGGTTTTTATGGCAAAGATTTGACGGAACAGTCATTTTTGCAACTGTTGGACGTCGCTGACGAGAATGCGATTAATTCTGTTGAGGTGATGTGCCACCCAGCGTTTATCGACAAAATTCTGATGGCTAGCAGTTATTGCTACCAACGACTAACTGAGCTGGAAGTCCTAACCTCCCCGATTTTAAAACAAATTATTGCCGATCGTGGTTACCGTTTGGGATCGTATCTCGATTGTTGAATTTCAGTTCATGCGCTTATCGGTTAAATTATTAAGTCATGAGATTGCTTACGGATAATTGCTATGGGTATTTCACTTTATGATTAAGTCATAACAAATGACAATAAGTGTAAATACTCCGTTTTAGTTGACCGTTATAGTAGTCCGCTTCCTTTGGTTTGGCTGATTCGATCCCCTTAACGGCAAGAGGTTTTGTTTGCCTTGCCATTGCCGAGTTTCCAAAATTTTAGGCACCTCATAAACAATAATGCTTTACGAGGTGCCTAAAAGGTTTGGATTTAATTAGTTGGCTTCAGATTTCGCGGGACAAATTGAAGTCACAAAAAAGCCCGCAGGGCTTCTAGGACTTCGTTGGATGGTTCTGGTAACCATCAACCAAGAATTTGGTGCTGGGGGACGCTGAATAGATTAATCAATCTATTGTTTTTATTGGTAAAAATTGAATTCAACTTTGTTTCGTATACCTAAGCGTATACCAATTACTTGAAGTCATGGGTTTTGTTGGTCATTTCCGAGCAAATAAGAAATGCGATTTGATATTGGTCTTTTACATGCCTGTTTGCGAAAAAAAAGATTTATAGAAAAACTGTTCACACTGTTCACTTTTGAATTTAATCATTTAAATACAATAGATTAAGTGGTGATGAGTTAGTGACGAGTTTATCCTAACTAGTCACTTGCTGTGAACAGTCGGCCATTGAATACAAAAACACCGGCCTAGGCCGGTGTGATTGTTTTGAGGTGCCAAGAGTTGTGGGGCAGAATTGGGGATAAAAGAAAGGCCTGCAAGCAGGCCCGAGTACACACTGATACATTGCTCCCCGGTGTTGGATGTATGAGGTTTGTACAACGCAACTATAAGCGTCGTAACTGATAGCGTCCAATGGGTTAGGCAGATCAATAACAGCATATTGATCGGTAGAAACGATCGTGATGCTGTTTATTCAATATGCCTCACATTTAGGCAGCCAGTCGGCTTCGCAGTCTTCACTTAATATCAGATTGGTTTGCATCCCCTGATTGGTCTTACGTTTCAACAAGGCTATTTCATATTCGCTCAAGGTCTGTGGCACAGCGCGCCCGAATGCGGTCAGGCTCATTGGCCGTTGATGGCCGCGCGCCTCCATAAATGACAGGTAAGCGTGATACAGGTATTTACGCGGGTTGGCCGGGATAATATTAGCATTCCCCATATACAGGCCATTGGGCGCATTAACCGCCAGCAGATAACCACAAAAATCAACCAGCGGGTCAGCACCGCGTTTAATTTCCAGTGCTTCATCCGAGTTCTGCTGTGCTTCGAGTAACACACGTGCTTCATTGGGAACGGTAAAACGTTGCATCAGGTGGCGCACAATCACCGCCAGCTCACCGGTAATTTTCGCCAGTAATAGCGGATCGCGCTCATTGGCCGGGATAACTTCCGGGAACGGCAGGATAACCCGGCGACGGGAGACGCCGCCGCTGCGGTCACTGAACTGCATCGGGTTATTATTGACGGCCAGAATCACCGCCGGAATATGAGTGGAATAGGCATCACGGTATTTTGGGTCTATGGCGACAGCATCACCGCCAGTGATGGCTTTAATACCCGCACCGTCACCGCTCCAGCGCTCTTGGTCTGGCAGGATAATCAGAGAGAAGCCCACCACAGAAGCACGTTCCCGCGATGACTCCAGCGTATCGATAGTAGCTGAGGTGGTATTGTCTTTACCGGCCAGCAAGCTGGCAATGGAGGCCATCACGCTTTTACCACTGCCGCCCGGCCCGGTTACTTCGAGGAACAGTTGCCAGTCATAGCGGTTCGCCAACACCATATAAAGCGCCGCGAGAATACGCGCCTGTTTCTCGTGTTGTTGCCCGGCGGCCCGCGTTAACCAGCGCCAAAAGTGCGGGGCATGGTCAGACAGATTTTCCCCGGCTTTGGGCGGGGTGTAATCGACACTGTTTACCGTGCGTAGCCAGTGCGTTTTCTGGTGTGCGCTGAACTGGCCGGTAGTGGTATCAAATACCCCGTTACGAAAACCTATCAAGTGCCGAGCGGGTGTTCCCATTTGTGGCACCATCAGCTTGAGCGTATCGAGTACGCTGTTTATCCCGGATGCTGAGAACGGGGCGCGGATTTTATGGAACAAGGCGGCAATTTCCCGGCTGAGTACCCGATACGGCAGCACCTGCCACGCCCCGTTCTCATAACGGCACAGGTCTTCACCCACCTGTGGCACGGCCAACAAGTGTTGATAGTGCTCTGCTAATAGTTCGGCCTTTTCACTGGCGCTCATGGCTTTCAGGTCGGCATCACTGAGCGTATCGAACGGGCTAGGCTGTTGCGGCTGATTGAATGCCTGTAACTGGGTCAGGGTAGCCAGTTTGCCTTGCTGCTGATAAACGTCGTTCCAGTCACCGACAACCGGCGGCAACGCCAGCTTACCGCCGCTCATTTGGGCGGCCTCGGTTGCGCGGGTCTGGCCGGTGCCGTTCTCGTCATTATCGGCGGCCAGCAATAGCAGTGCATCCGGGTAGTGAGTCCGCAACTGTTGCGCCAGCGCGGGCAGATTGTTCGCACTGAGCGCAACACACACACTTTCCCCGGTCAGGTGATGCACCGTTAGGCCGGTAGCATAGCCCTCGGTCAGCCAGATAACGGTATTATCCTGTCCGGCTAAGAAATGACAGGCGGCTTTCACCTGTCCTCCGGCCAGTGTGCGCTTGTCACCGTTGGCGTTAATCAACTGGATGTTGACTACCTCACCGGTGTTGTCGGTCAGGGGGAATAACAGGTCGCCGGGTTGATAGGTAATACCGCCCACATGCAACGATTGACCGTGTAATGTCAGCGTCTCCAACTCCGGCCAGCCTTTGGCGGTCAGATAGGCATTCTCGGCCAGTGATTGGGCGACAGTCAGTAACTGTCTGGCCTGTTCTGCGGCCCGCTGCCGTGCCTGCGCTTTCTCCTGCGCTTCCTGCCCGGCATTGTGTGCCGGTAATGGCTGGGATAGTGGTTCCCCTAACACCTCGGCCACTTTGCAGGCGGCTTCCTTGGGAGTGACCGCCAGCACCTTTTCAACCAGATTCAGGCCATCACCGCCGCCGCACTGGTTACAAAACCATGTGCCACGCCCTTGCAGGTTATCAAAGCGAAAACGGTCTTTACCGCCACACATTGGGCAGGGCTGCGCCCGACCGCCAGCGGTGATGTTAATACCGAGCGCGGGCAGCAATACCGGCCACTGGCCGGTGGCTGCATGTGAGGTGTGTGAAACGATTAATGTTGTCATTCTCTGTTTCTCCTCAGTGCAGGGTGGTTTGACTGGTTGTGGTTATCTGCGCTTGGCACAGTTCATCCATCATTTTTTGCCCCAATACCGTCAGGCGCGGCGGAGCCAGCAGAATATCCGGCTGTACCATGTCACTGAGCATGGTGCAGGCCATATCCATACCGGCCTCTGGCCCATGCCGGCGCACATAGTAGCCCTCAATATCCATCGCAATCGCCATTTGCAATTCATCCAGCGAGTAACCAAGGCGTACCCCGTGAGACACGCAGGTATCCAGATAGGCATGGGCTAACGCACGGCGATAAACAGCGGTACGGACTTCAACGGGCAAACAGGATTGATTTAGGGTATTCATGCGATAGGTGCCTCCATGCGGGATAAGATTTGTGATTCGCAGGTGTTCATTACCTGTCCGAGTTGGTCAGTCAGTAGCGCCACCATTGAGGCGAACGATTCAGGCGACGGTGGGGTAATGCCGTGCAACAGGCTGCTTTGCGTTTCCAGCATATCGAGGAATGTCACACCGACATTGTGTGCATGCTGGAGGCGTAAGAAATCGGCGTGAGGGATGCTGTACTGTGTATCACAGTCATAACGGGCGGCAAGGGTATTCATGCGACTTCCCCCAGTGGCAGACGGCCAGCAAACGACAGGATGTAGTCACGGGTTAAACACAGGCGGGCATTCTTCTCACTGCTGGCGGTAGTACGCAGCATGCAGGGACGCGCCGTTAATTCTGTACGGCGAACAGCAGCAAACAGATAGATAAATTGCGGGTATTGTGACGATAGGGTCGTAGCCATAATCATGGCCTCCTTTGTTAGCTGGTTACAGCTACCACTGGAGTTCCTACACTCATGGGTGGTAGCCCAGACGGGGGTAGGAATACCGGCAACAAAGGAAACCGGCCAGCCCGAAGGCTGCCCCGCCTGAGCCACCATTGCTTGATAGCGACAGCGGTGTAGAAACCACTGTGCAAAAAACTGGTAGGCCGAGGCCACGACATAAAAAAACACGCCTGGCGCGTGTTGTGTCGCCTTTGTTAAACACGGGTTCCTACGCCCGGCTGCCGATTTTGCGACAGCACGGCGACTATAACGCAAGGCCTGCAAAAAATGCAAGCCAGAGAAAAGCCCTTTTTGCGGGATGAATGTCATCGGTTTAACAATCAGTCTGAATATCAGGCTTGGGCTGAGTAGGAGCACGGGAGTAGAAATTGGCCTGTGCTGGCGTACTCGGCGTATTGCCCGACATCACTTGCACCACGCCGTTTAGCTGGCTGCGGTACTTGGGTAAAGCAAGGCCGGGTTGTTGCTGTGCAATCTGAAACGCCTCAGCGATGTATTGCACGTCGCCCTCATTCAGAGTGAAAAATTGCTCGCCGATTTTTAGGGTGATCATGCTGATACCCCCTGACGGTTAGCAATACGCTCTGCCATCCAGCCCTCAATCTCAGAGGCCAGCCATGCGACGTTCTTACCGCCGAGGGAAATCTGTGCGGGGAAGTGATCACGGCTAATCAATTCATAGATAGTCGAGCGGGATAAAGCGGTGGTGTTAATCACTTCCGGCAGACGCATAAAGCGGTCACGCGGGTAGTGTGTTGCCATTGGGGGCGGTGCATTGGATAAAGCCTGTTGTGTCATTGCAAGCATGTAAAGCTACCTTGTTATTGTCCGGCCATATACCGCCGGGTTTGCTGGGATTCAGTTGGGTAGCCCCCTATTGTGAGAATATTTTTACCTGATGCAACAAGCCATTGTTGTGTGATTCACCACTACGAATACGTGTAAAAATGACTGTATTTGCCGTTCCGGGTGTATGTGGGTGTATTCGGGTATATGTGTGAAAAGGGTGTTTTTTCATACTGAGGCATTAGCGATAAAAAGAATTAAAAGGCATTGATTGATATTAAAATGCTCTAAAAAGAGTGAGGGTACTTGAACACAATAGTGAGGGTTTTGCCTGCTTTTTAAGCTAGCCAGAGAAAAGGCTCTTTTTAACCCAGTGAACAGTAGTGAACACTTGGTGAATAGTTTTAAATGAACTGCTCACCCTTTTATTTATTGATTATTAATACTTTTTTCTTAAAGTGAAGAGTAGTGAACAGTTTTGATAGAACTATTATTTTTATGGCCTTGTTTAGGCTGATATAGAGCATGTGTTGTATGGGAAATGGTACAACGAGCATTGATTGAGACGTTGTGTGAGAGCTTGCAAAATGACTCCACCTTGACTGAGACGGAGTTATAACTAGATGAGCCAAACAACCCCACACCCAGTTACACCCGCCCTTGAAAGTTTTAAAGCGGCAAAAGCGCAACACCTGAAAAATGAAAAAACCTACGAAGAAATTATTGCCTCCATTACCCGCAGTCAGCAAAAGCAGCGCGACGCCGAAAACCAGAGTCAACAGGCTGACGGCACTTGGAGAAAATTGTTTCGCAGCCTGCGCGGTGAAATGACCGAGGAACTGCAAACCGAACATATCCGCCGGATTTCACAGCGGGAGCTGGCACAGGAATTCGGGCACCTGATTGAAGAGTTGGAGTTGGATAAGAGTCAAGTCCTGCTGGAACTGTGCGCGTCAGCAAAACCTTATAAAGATGCCCATCGGGAAGCTCTAATGGCTTACGCTAAAGAGGAAATGATAGCTGCGTTGAATACCTTGTCACCAGAACTCATGCGAGCGGTAAAAATTAAAATGGTCGTTAACGAGATTTACGGTAATGAATCACCAGAGCGTATGCTGGGTCTACTCATTACTGCCGCCACTGCCGTCGCCACCCTGTATCCCTTAAACATGGCAAAAGAGACCATTCTGGCTGAACTGACCATAGAGCGGCCACAACCGGGTTACGTGGATTCTGATTTGAACAATAGTCCGATAACACGAACACGGCTAACTGAAGCAATTAAGGCAAAAAGGAAGAAACTCAATCCAACTGGGGAGCAATAATTATGATGCGTTGTCCGGTATGTAAACATGCATCTCATACGCGCTCTAGTCGATATTTATCAGAGCAGACAAAAGAGGCCTATTATCAGTGCCAAAATATAGAATGTTCTTGCACCTTTAAATCGGTTGAGAGTGTTGACAGAATTATTACTCGACCTCCGATTAAAGAACCTGAAGTAATACCAACGGTTATTCTACCAGAGCGGAAAATATTAAATCGCTACGGCTCTAACGCGCGAATTCATTAATAAATCTACCTCGCCTGTAATCTCTCAAGGCGGGTTTTTTCTCCGACTATCACCACTTCGCTCTTGCCGTTTAAGGGCTTTTTCTCTGGCTAGCCTGCCAAAAAGAGCACTGCATGCATATAGTGCATGATTTTGCATGCAACGCCCCGGCATCAAAACACCTGAAACACCGCGCCACAAGGGCTTGTAGACTCTCTATGTCATGCATGAAAAGTGCATGACAAAGTCAGCGCGCGTAGGCGGGGGACCATTGCGCGCTGGACATGGCTATATCATTTGGCAACTAAACCTGATGAGTTTCGCTAGAAGCAAAACCTTTTTTGGTTTTAGTAAATTTAATGGCCAATTTTCTTCCTTTCTTAAATTCAGTCCATTTACTTTTATTTATATTTATACAGCTATCAATATGGATTAGAAATTCTTCTCCATCATTTTTCTTAGCAAAAACAAAACCTTTATCAATTGTTAGATCATTATAAATCTCAACAATTATATATCCGTTTCTTTCCCATGTTTTCAACTCGAAGTCAATTTGATTTTCAGCATCTGTAAAATCCATCCATTTTTTCTCTTTGAATGGATTGTTAGGTGTTTTATACATCATAAATGTACGTATTATTTTAATTACATCCTTACTTTTCATGTTAAATGATTTAGAGTATTTTGTCATTTCAGATAGATTTTTTTCAGCGAATAAAATCATGTCATTAATGAATTCTTGTGGATAAAAAACACCTTCGGTAATTATATTTTCAACTAAATATATAGCTTTTATACCTTCATCAGCTAGGCGCTCATTTAGCTCATAATTATTAAATATAAATTCAGTTATGTAAATTATTTCTCTCAAATGAGTTATTACATTACCTAGATCTATCTTGTATGTATTTTCTATGCTTCTTTTTAAAGCAGCAACTCTAAAGTAACTAACTTCTTGTATATGATTAGACTTTTTCCAATCATTTGTATATTCGATTACATCACTATACTCTTTTCCATATAAATGAACTCCAAGATACTCTTTTGTTATTGTCGCTGAAAAAATACTTCCTGATTTATCTGGATCATCAAATCCTTCATTTATTAATTCTTGTGCAGTATTCTGAGCTTCAATAAAGTCACCCCAATCTTTAAAGAAATAAACAAGGGTTAATTTATTTAAAGGATTTTCCTCCTCAAGTTTAATTGCCGATTTGATGGTGCTTATAGCTGTTGGATAATCCCCCAGTGCAGCGAGTAACCTTGAGTATGTCCTTAAAAAAATAGCTTCCTTGTTATAGATTTGTTGCAATGTTCTAAATTTCTCATAGCTTAATATTATTTTATCTCTGTTTGGATTCTTTGGAACTAAGATTCTGTTTGTTTCATTTATTAAAATCTGTAGTGATTCAGGGCAGCTATGAGGTATGTACCTATAATCAAATTTATGGATTTCTTTATCTGTCTGGAATTTTTGTAAATGTAATAAAGATTGTCTCTGTTTTCTTTCTTTTTCGGCTAATTGAGAACGTGCTGCTGTATTCCTAGGATTCAGCATCAGAAGCTCTTTGACTGATTCACTAAGCGAAAATAGATCCTCTCCATTTGATGAGCTAGATCGAGAAATCAGAGATGTATTAGCTAGCTCTTTTATTGCTCTGGCACTCAAATCTTGGTCCATTTCTAGAAAATGCGATAAATAGTTTCGGGAAACACTTCCACTAATAAATAGGCATTCAAGAATAAGTACAGCTTCGTCAGATAGTGTTTCTATTAAATTATTATAAGAGAATGCAGCTATGTCTTTCTTTGCTTTCTCGATTGAATCTGGTACTGGAACCCCTGAATGGACTGCGTCAATAGTTAATCGTATTGCCAAAGGGTTATAATGTGAGAATTTTGCTATTTTTACTAGTTCTTGATGAGTTATATTCATCATCCCTTTTTTATCAGAGTAAGACCGAGCTAAATGTTCTGCTCCTGATGACTGAAGTTCTTTTAATATGATAGGGTAAGCTCCGTCAACCATTACTCGGCTGGTAACCATTACTTTAAAATTACTTGGCAAGCTATATTGGAATCTAATAAATTCCTCTGGTCCGTCACGTAATAGAGTTTCTAGATTATCTATACATAGGAGAATATTACTACTATTTTGCTTTTCTATCGTATTTTCGAATAAACTGTCAATTCCATCATCAGATAAGTTACTCTCAGGTTCAAGAAAGTATAAAATCTCTTTCTTTATTTCAATGATGGAATCTACATTTTCAAGTTCTTTGATACCATCAACAGTTAAGTGATGTTTCTTTAGTGTTACATAACAAATACGACCAAACTCATTTCGAGCATCAGGGGATAAGCTTAATTCTTTTAAAAAGTCTAATGCTAAAGCTGTTTTACCAACTCCGCCGGGCGCAACTATTGCAATGAAATTAATTCTTTTGTTATTTATGGCTTTTAATACTTCTTTTTTCTCGTTTTTTCGACCTATTAACGATGTTATATCATGATCAAATTTTTCTGGGAGATTATTTTCAATCTCCCAGCTAACTTGTTTTAACCATTCTTCTGGCGGTTCTTTCAGTTGGCCACTCAAAGCGGCATAAAATGACTCTTGCACTAGGTTAAGTTGCAGAGCTTCAATCATCGGGTGAGATGCGATTGCAGCAGCACAGTACCAATAATGGTCATGGAAGGTTCTGCTCGGATGACTTATTTGGTTTCTAATAAAGAATAAGTTGATCTTAATGCAAAAATCTTTTAGCTCATTTAGTTTTTCATAATCACTAGAACCTTTTGATATTATTAATGCATAATTAAATATATCACTTATATAACTAGCTTCAATTAGAGCTGAAGTGTTATTTATTACACCTCTGCCTTTTTCTATCTCCTCTGCCGATCTAGCATCAAAATGCTCTTGGAGTAAATCTACATTTCTACTACCATTATCTCTTTTTATATAAGAGCCTAAGCTTTTCTCTAATGCATAAACTATCATACTTGTTTTAGTATCAAGAAATGTAGACATTATCTAAACTCTCCTGTTCATTAAGTCGCTTGATTTCTGTAAACATACGTTCCCCACCATTCCATGAGCTCACGTCTATGTAGTAGGTAAGTCGAACGATTATATGCTCTTCTAACCTCATTTTTATCACTGTGAGCAAGTGCTGCCTCAATTATATCAGCATTAAATCCAGCCTCATTCATAGCAGTACTAGCGATAGAACGTAAACCATGAGCGACCAGTTTGCCGCCATAGCCGATACGTTTTAATGCAGCGTTGGCTGTTTGGCTGTTCATCGGTTTCTTTGGGTCATTTCGACTGGGAAAAGCATGCTTACGATTTCCGCTTATAGGTTGCATTATTTCAAGAATATATAATGCCTGATCTGAAAGGGGAACTATGTGATCTCGTTTAGCTTTCATGCGTTCGGCAGGGATACACCATTCTCTTTTATCGATATCAATCTCTGACCATGCTGTCGCTGATGCCTCAGCTGGGCGTATTAGTGTCAATAATTGCCACTCAAGTAGGCAGCGGGTTGGTATCGAGAGATTGCTCATTGAAATAGTACGCATTAACTTGGGGAGTTCTTCTGGCCTTATGGTGGGCATATGCTGCTTTTTAGGCCTTTCAAACGCATTACCAATGCCTGATGCTGGGTTGGCATCAATCAAACCTACATTGACCGCATAAATCATTATCTCGTTTATACGTTGCACCAATCGCCTGACCGTCTCTAATGCCCCACGTGCTTTGATTGGCTCTAATACCTGAATTAGTGTACGTGCTTTGAGTTCTTGGACGGGAATATTTTCGATGCTGGGTAAGATGTCTTTTTCGATAGAACGCCAAATATCTTTCGCATGGGCTGCGCTAACGTGGCTTTCTTTCAACTCGAACCATTTGCGGGCGACATTCACAAAAATACTTTCCTCCGCTATCTGGAGCTTTTCAGCTTCTTCACCAGCCCTTGCTTGGGGATCTGTTCCTCGGACTAACATCGCTAGTTTCTCTGCGCGTATCTCTCTGGCATCAGCAAGGGATAGAGCAGGGTAAGCGCCGAGGCTGATCATAGTGCGTTTACTACTGTTAGGAAGCTGATAGCGGAAACGCCAAATTTTCTTGCCAGTGGTTTTGACTAACAAAAATAAGCCATCACCATCATGGAGAGTTAGGTCTTTATCTATGGCTTTTGCTTTTTGTACTTCGGTGTGGGTGAGGGGGCGTGTAGTCCGCGCCATGCAAGGTTCTTCCCTGTAATTGGTATACGTTTATTGGTATACATCTTAGCGTATACCAATTCGTATACCAATAGACGCTGGTTTCAGGTGGATATCCTCGGACTACTACAGATACAAAAAAGCCCGCAAACCTAGGTGGCGTGCGGGCTTTCCGTACTTCTCCGGACTTATCTGGTAATACCCGGATCATTATTTGGTGGAGCTGGGGGGATTTGAACCCCCGTCCGAAATTACTACACCGTCGGCACTACATGCTTAGTCCAATCATTACATTCGCCGGCCAGCTGCGGATGGACACGCCACTGACAAACTATCCTGATTAGTTTTAATGCTTCCACCCCAGGCAAGGTTTCCACACGAGCTCTTTTAGGTTTGACCTCTCTTGATCCCCGTCCTAAGAGCGGAGGCTAGGGAGAGAGGGCTCTAAGCAGGGTATTAAGCTGCTAGTGCGTAGTTTTCGTCGTTTGCGACTATTTTTTTGCGGTTTTTTACGAGGCCTCCGCACCTCGGCATGCACCTTGGGTTTCGCGAATCCCGTCGAATCCAGAATCAGCCCCAAAGAACTTCATCAGTATAACAGAACTATGTCCTGCTAAGCCAGTGACTTAACGATTTGCGTGCTTCATGATGCGCGCTTTATCCAACTTCCATTCGCGATCACGAATATCATCGCGTTTGTCGTTGTCTTTCTTACCTTTGGCCACACCGATTTTAATTTTCGTCCAGGCATTTTTCCAATACATGGAGAGTGCAACCACAGTGTAACCTTCACGATTGACCCGCCCAAACAGGGAGTCCAATTCGCGTTTATTTAGAAGCAGTTTACGAGTACGCATTGGCTCGCAAACAACATGAGTCGATGCCACGTTTAACGGCGTAATAGTGGCACCAAATAAGAATGCCTCACCGTTTTTAAACATAACATAGCTGTCACTGATGTTAGCTTTGCCCGCACGCAGTGATTTTACTTCCCAACCTTGCAATGCAAGACCTGCTTCGAATTCTTCTTCAATGAAGTATTCGTGGCGGGCACGTTTATTTTGCGCAATGGTTGCGGAACCGGGTTTGTATGCTTTTTTCTTTGTCATAGTGTTGATCATTATACTGTATGCGCAGACGAATGAAATCCTTTCCAGTAGGATGCCTGTGCATTTTGTCTCATTTGTTGCAAGGAATGCCTAGCAGATTTTTTGTCTGGCGCTGGATAAATGGTATTATCAGTGCGTTTTATGTCTCACAGGAAATGTTATGCCACAGATTACCCGCTCTGCGTTGGTTCCGTTTAGCGTAGAACAGATGTATCAACTGGTTAATGATGTTCGTTCTTATCCAGAGTTTTTGCCGGGTTGTACTGGAAGCCGGGTACTTGATGCTACTGAAAATGAAATGACGGCCGCCGTCGATGTTGCCAAGGCCGGAATTAGTAAAACGTTCACAACACGCAATACACTCACTGATAACCAAAGTATTGATATGCAACTGGTTGATGGGCCGTTTCGTAAGTTAATGGGAGGGTGGTATTTTACTCCATTGAGTGCGGATGCCTGTAAAGTTGAATTGCATCTCGACTTTGAATTTACCAATAAGCTGATTGAGTTAGCTTTCGGCAAGATATTCAAGGAATTAGCCGGTAATATGGTGCAAGCTTTTACTCAACGGGCAAAAGAGGTTTACAGTGCCTGATATTCGCGTAGAGGTAGTTTATGCCTTACCTGAACGTCAATATCTGCGTACTGTTTTCCTTGAAGCGGGAAGCACTGTTGAAGAGGCTATCAGAGCTTCTGGTCTGCTTGAATTGCGGCCAGATATTGATCTGGTAAATAATAAAGTGGGTGTCTACAGCCGCCCAGTGAAGCTTGCAGATAAGCTTAATGATGGTGACAGGGTTGAGATATATCGCCCCTTACTTGCTGATCCTAAAGAATTGCGTCGGCAACGAGCCGAACAGGCAAAAAAATAAGGCACAATCTGCGCCTTATTTTTTGTTGTAGCCCTGAACTGCCACGGAAAAAAACGTGCGCTATCGTGTAGCGACATAAGCAATGATTGGCTTTTTACCTAAAGCACCCATCAGTGTTCGCCCCTTCAACCAGCTCTGCAATCTTCGGATAAATTAATTTCCTGTTAACGTTGGTTCGTTTTTGATATCAGTCAAAACACCACTGCTATCAAAGGTCAACGTTAATGTTTGTTGTGTGACTTTCTCGTGACCAGGTTGCTGACGGAATACGTAGAACCAGGTTTTAGTTCCAAACGGGTCCTGAAGCATTGGGGTGCCTAAGGTATATGCCACTTGTTGCTGGGTCATACCCTTATGAATTTTGGACGCATCATTAGGTGATAAATAGTTACCCTGATTAATATCAGGCCGGTAGACCACCTTCTCCAGCGTTGAACAACCTGCAGTAAGCATTGCAAGCATCACAGCGGCGGCAGTCAGCATTTTACAGCGCATAGTAATCACATTCCTTTAGGGCGTAGGATGACGATGATAATAGACCTTGCAGCAGTTGGAAACCTTTACAGGGCACCTGTATGACCTCTGGAAAGAAAAAAAGTTAATCTTTTCTATGCTGCGAGCAATTCTTTTGCATTTGCTAAGGTGTTTTTCGTCACTTCACTACCGCCTAGAAGGCGCGCCAACTCTTGCAAGCGAGCTTTTTTATCTAGCCGATGCATATGGGTTTCAGTTTCAGTGCCATCAGTTTGTTTACTCACAAAGAAATGTTGGTGACCACAACCTGCAACTTGTGGAAGATGCGTCACGCACATGACTTGGGTCGATTCGCCCAACTGGCGCAATAGGCGGCCCACTATGGCTGCCGTCGGCCCACTGATACCCACATCGACTTCATCAAAGATAAGTGCGGGAGTATCCATTTTACGCGCTGTAATGACCTGAATAGCTAATGCGATACGAGAAAGCTCACCACCTGAGGCCACTTTTGCCAGTGGTTGCAGCGGTTGACCAGGATTTGTGGTGACACAGAACTCAATTCGGCTGGCTCCTTCTGCGCTAAGGTGCTCAGGTTCAAACTGGGTTTCAATAGTGAACCTGCCATGCGGCATTGATAGTTCATGCATACTTTCTGTGATTAGCGCTGCCAATTCGTCCGCATAATGCTGGCGTTCTGCATGTAGCCGCTTAGCAATCGCCAATGCGTGCTGATAGTGAGTGTTTACTGCATGGCTGAGCTGCTCGTGATCATTTTCTTGTTGCGAAAGTTGTTGTTGCTCATCCAGCAGTTGCTGATGAAATTGTGGCAACTCTTCCGGGGCAACATGATGTTTGCGGGCCAGATTTAATTGGCGGGATAACCGCTGCTCCAGTTCATACAGACGATTCGGATCCATATCAAATTGTTCGGCATAGTGACGCAATTCATCACTGGCTTCACTGATTTGGATTGAAGCCTCTTCCAGCATATTCAGTAGATTATTAAATTGCTCATCCATTCCTGCCAGTTCTGTTAACTGATGCTTGGCTGTGTAAAGTTGGCTAAGAATATTATTCTGCTCATCATCAGACAGTAATTGTAGGGTTTGTTGGCTGAGTGATAACAACTGCCCACTGTTAGCCAGACGTTTATATTCAATATCAATTTGTTCATATTCCCCTGCTTGTGGGGCAAATGAATTCAGCTCTTTTAATTGATATTGCAATAGTTCATGGCGAGCATTGCGTTCCAGCGATTGTTGTTGATGCAGTGCCAGCGCACGACAGCTTTGGTGCCAAATTTGATAAGCCGCTTTCATTTCAGCGAGTAAAGTTGATTGGTCTGCATAGGCATCCAACAGTTGCTTTTGATGGTCAGGTCTTAACAACAGTTGATGAGCATGCTGGCCGTGAATTTGGATTAAATGTTGGCCCAATTCACGTAATTGAGATAAAGGCACTGCCGTACCGTTAATAAATCCTCTTGAGCGGCCATCAATGCCAATAGCGCGCCGTAGCAAGCATTCATTGCTGTCATCAAGGTGATTGTTTTCTAGCCACTGGCGGGCTGATGGGGTATCTGTCAAAGAGAAACGAGCGCAAATGTCTGCGCGTGTTGCCCCTAAGCGAACCATGCTGCCGTCTGAACGGCTGCCAAGGCATAACCCTAATGCATCTATGGCAATAGATTTACCCGCCCCAGTTTCACCAGTAATTGCCGTCATCCCGGGTTGAAAATCAATTTCTAACTCACGCACAATAGCAAAATTACTGATAGTTAATTGGGCCAGCATGGTAAATCTCCTGTGCATAAACACATAACTGTATTTAAATACAGTATAAACTGGTTTTATATACAGTAAAGTCCCCAAGGCACTTTTTAGAACAATTTTTTTGACCAGCCCAATTTTGTACTTAATGTATTGAAATAACTGTAGTCCTTAGGGTGGATAAGATTGAGGTGAAAATCACTGCGCCGTATTAAAACCTCTTCCCCTTCCTGTATAGGCAGTGCTATCTGGCTGTCACAACTAATTTCCAGGTCGCTGGTGATTTGGGAGAACTTAAGGCGAATGGTGCTGCTACTATTAATCACTAGCGGTCGGGCCGTTAGGGTGTGTGGGAACATAGGGACCAGGACGATAGCATCCAAAGTGGGGGTCAATATTGGGCCACCCGCCGAAAGTGAGTAAGCGGTCGAACCGGTTGGCGTGGCGATAATCAAGCCATCAGAACGTTGAGAGAATGCAAAGCGATCATCAATATACACTTCGAATTCAATCATATGAGCCACTTTGCCAGGGTGCAAAACGACCTCATTGATGGCTGTGCTGATGCGGCTTTGCTGATTTGTTCGTGTGACTTGCGCTTCCAGTAAGAAACGTTGTTCGCTGAGGTATTCACCTTCCAGAACATCGGAAAGTTGTTGCTGAGCATTGTCGGGGTCTAAATCGGTCAAAAAACCCAGATTACCTCTGTTGACGCCGATCACTTTGATATCATAACGGGCAAGTACCCGAGCAGCACCTAGCATGTTGCCATCACCGCCGACCACGACGGCTAAATCAGCTTTTTGGCCAATGTCAGCCAAACTACCGGTAACAGCGTTGATTAAATTGAGGTCTTTAGCAATTTGTTGTTCAACCATAACGTCATAGCCTCTGGCGTTTAGCCAGTGGTAGAGCATTTCATGGGTGGCAAGTGCGGCCGGGTGCCGTGGGTGACCGACAATACCAATACAATTGAATCTTTTATTATTCATTGCCGTGATTTTCCTCACTGGGGTGTCTTTTGCCCCACATTATGACCGGTTCCCTTGAATCCCCGGTTTTGATCCCCATAATAAGCCAAGTAGCGAGATTAATGCTAAAACGCGGAGATATCCATGAGTAGTAAAGAACAGAAAACACCAAACGAGCAAGTCTCGGAAGAAATGGAAAATGCAGCAGAGCAGCAAGCGGAAGCGACACAAGAGACGGGTGAGGGTGTAGAACCGCGTGTTGCCGAGCTTGAAGCGCAGTTGGCTGCAGCCATACAGCGTGAGCGCGAAAGCTTGCTACGCGCCAAAGCTGAAGTTGAGAATATCCGTCGTCGTACCGAGCTGGATGTTGAAAAAGCGCATAAATTTGCATTGGAAAAATTCTCATCTGAATTATTGCCGGTTATCGATAATCTGGAACGCGCACTGGATACTGCCGACAAAACCAATGCTGAATTGACTGCGATGATAGAGGGCGTCGAGTTGACCCTAAAATCATTGCTCGATGCTGTAGGTAAATACGGTATTCAAGTTGTCAGCGATACCAATGTGCCGTTTAACCCTGAAGTTCATCAGGCTATGACGATGCTTGAGTCTGCTGATCATGAGCCAAACCATGTCATGATGGTGATGCAAAAAGGCTATACGCTAAATGGTCGTTTGTTACGTCCGGCGATGGTCGCGGTATCTAAAGCGAAAGCTTAAGGTGTCCTGATATGGAAAAGGCACCTTTGTGGGTGCCTTTTTTATTTGTTTTTTTAGTCAATGGCGGGCTATTCCGCGATTGGCAGTTTGGGTTGCCAATCAATCGGTTGCTGACCATGCTGCTGTAAGAGTTGGTTCGCTTGCGAAAAATGCTTGCAGCCAAGAAAGCCACGATGTGCAGAGAGTGGTGATGGGTGCGGCGCTTTTAAAATAAAATGGCGTTGGGTATCAATGATTCGGCCCTTTTTCTGGGCATGCGCTCCCCACAGCATAAAAATTACGCCATCACGATTTTCATTCAGCGCAGCAATGACTTTATCAGTAAAGGTTTCCCAGCCGAGGTTGGCGTGAGAGTGTGCATTACCCGCCTCAACAGTTAGCACGGTATTGAGTAGCAATACCCCTTGCTCGGCCCAGCTTTGTAAAAAGCCATGATTGGGGCGCTGGAAGCCGGGAATATCAGTCGCCAGTTCTTTGTAAATGTTTACCAGAGACGGCGGTGCTGGAACACCAGGCAAGACCGAAAATGATAATCCATGAGCTTGATTAGGGCCGTGATAAGGGTCTTGGCCCAAAATAACCACTTTAACCTGATCCAATTCAGTCAGGCGAAAGGCATTAAAGACATCTTTTTGTGCTGGATAGATAGTTTTGCCAGCATCACGCTCTGCCGCGACATAAGCCAGAGTATCTTTAAAATAGGGTTGTTCTTTTTCTTGGCCGATCACATCGTGCCAGCTAAGGGAGGCGGGCATAAACACTCTCCTTGGTTTCTGTAATATATTGATATGCACTAGCTTACCGGTTCAAACCGATGAGTGAAACCGTTAAACCTGAGTCTGTGACGTGATGATGTTTTTTTGACCGGTTCATGCAAAAAATGTTGAAAATTTACAAAAATAATTGCTGTCAGTCAGATTGATAAAATTGATATAAAACATAAATTTGCCAGTGGCGTGATTTCCGTGGTGGCTAAAATATTGATTTAAGTCAAGGAATCGCGGCGGTCTGACTGGTATATAGAACAATAAGACAACAATGGTTTTACCAAATAACCAAGATAGTTTCTCCCCCTTGGAATTTATAGCCGTATTATGGAGGCACCAAATGATTACTGGTATTCAAATTACTAAAGCTAACAATGAAGCCTTGCTGAACTCTTTCTGGCTGCTGGATGATGAAAAATCCGAACTGCGCTGTGTTTGCGCAAAAGCGGGCTATGCTGAAGATCAAATCGTCCCAGCGAGTGAGTTAGGCCAGATAGAATATCGTGAAGTTCCGCTGGAAGTGCAGCCTACAGTACGTGTTGAAGGTGGTCAGCATTTGAACGTAAACGTTCTGCGCCGCGAAACACTGGAAGATGCTGTTAAACATCCAGAAAAATATCCTCAGTTGACGATTCGTGTATCTGGCTATGCCGTACGTTTCAACTCACTGACACCAGAACAACAACGTGATGTGATTACTCGTACTTTCACTGAAAGCCTGTAATCCTTGTCATCATAACTAAGTATTAAAAATACTAAGGGAGTCTTTATGACTCCCTTTTTTTGTCCCTGTAATTTATTTGTCGAGAAGTTAGATCGGGATCACAATATTCGATTTACATAAATAAATCTTACCAATTTCATTTAAGAACTCATCCGATGTGTCGATAGATAAAGCTATTGAGCGCGGCTCAATATCGGAATTATCTATCGACAAGGAGTTGGCATGAGTATATCTGTCAGTTTGGCTAGACCTGTTCCATTAACAGGATTGATGAGCCAAGTAAAACCATTGGAACACATCAAGAAAGAGGCGGTTACCTCAGCGCCGACCGCGGGTGAGTTTCAAAGGGATCCCGCCACTTTCGCCGCCACTCAGCCGGGCAATGAACTTTATTTCCGTATGCTTACGGACCTTAGCATGTCACGTAGTGATGGTGTCTTGGCGGCTGGCAGTCATGTAGCCATATCTGAGGGGCAGGGATCACAGCAAGCAGACTATTCATTAGCATTACTTGCTAAAGACGTTTACGCTCCAGTGACTGGCAGCTTGGCTGGATTCACTCGTCTGAGTGACGATGCATTGATGAATGCGGGAATTGACCCAGCAAGTTTATCTGATAGCGCCTCCGGTTTTCTGGCGGGGATTTACAGTGATAATCAACAGTATGTCCTATCCTTCGCCGGCACTAATGATATTAACGATTGGTTAAGTAACATCCGGCAAGCAACAGGTTATGAGGATGTTCAATATAATCAGGCCGTTGCTCTAGGGAAAACCGCCAAAATGGCATTTGGCGATGCACTTGTGATTACCGGTCATTCATTGGGGGGTGGGCTGGCCACTACGGCTGCATTGGCCAGTGGGGCTTTTGCTGTAACATTTAATGCTGCCGGTGTTTCTGACCACACATTAAATCGTTTGGGTATGAACCCAGCTCAGGCACGACAGTCGGCGGAGAGTGGTGGCGTGCGGCGCTACAGTGAACAATATGATTTACTGACAGATACGCAGGAATCGACCTCACTTATTCCTGATGCCATTGGCCATAAAATAACGTTGGCTAATAATGATAAACTCACTGGGTTAAATGACTGGCTGCCGCACAAGCACCTCGAACGCAGCCTTGCAGCACATAGTATTGATAAAGTGCTCAGTTCCATGAGTGAACAACAACCTTGGGAGCGGCAGTATGCCTGAATCAGCACTGACGATGAGAGTGAAACGCCATTTGCGTTGCGCTATCTACGGTGTTTTGATGCCATTAATCAGTTTTGAGGGGCAGGCAATGACAGAGATTAATATCGCTTTTACCGATCCGTTAGTCATGCCGATAGCAGATGCGATTGTCCATGGCGATGTGAAGCAGATTCATCAGTTAGCCAATAAAGCGTTGCTACAACAGCAGGGCGAACAGGCGGTGACGTTAATGCAGTGGGCTATCCTCAATCAACAACCCGACAGTTTGGCCGCATTACTGCAAGAACATGCAGATCCTTTTCAGCCGGGAATGCAGGGGGATACAGCATGGCATACGGCAGCCAGTGTGCAAGATGCACATTACATGCAAATTCTACTTGAGAGCCACATGCGACCTGATGCCAGAAACAGCGTGACGCAGGTAACGCCTTTGGCTGCGGCGATCATGGCGGGGCGTGAGATCCAGGTTATCCAGTTGTTGGTTGCAGGTGTTGATCCGAATCTGGCCGATCGTATGGGAGATACTCCGCTGCACCTCGCAGGTAAAAGTAATGCACCGGGTTTAGCATTACGTTTGCTAAAAGCCGGCGCAGATCCTGAATTGCGCAATAAGCAGGGTGCAACATTCCAACAGTATTTGGCAATGACCCCCCTGAACATTCAAAGTGCTGAAATGCAGCAAAAATATCAACAATTGAATACTTGGCTTCGAGGTAAAAAACTTGCCGAGGTTTACCTGCAATAGTGCTTGATTTACCTGTGTGGGGCCGAAATACAAAAGTGATACTTCGGTTTGATGGGTAGAGTTGTGGTGTAAATGCGGTGAATAACAAATAAAAAAGCCGCTGTTTATAAGCGGCTTTTTTGTCAGTGTGCTGAACTAGCTAGCAATCTTAGTATCCGGTTTGTCTTTTGCTTTACGGCGCTTGCCCACATTTTTAGCGTCGCGATGCCGAACCTTAACCTTGGCTTTTTCTTTACCGGCTTCTTTTAGCTCTTTACGCTTCGCTAAAACTTTCTTCGACGGCTTACCCGTGGTTTTTTCACTTGGCGCTTTGCTGGTCGGGCGTAACTCATCAATGACACGTGGCTTCAGTGGCTCTTTCAGATAACGGCCAATTTTGCCCAGCAATAAGTGGTCATGCGCTTCGACCAGTGAAATAGCCACACCTTTACGTCCAGCGCGGCCGGTTCGGCCGATGCGGTGCAGGTAGACGTCGGCGGTGAGCGGTAAATCAAAGTTGAAGACGTGGCTGATATCGTCGATATCCAATCCACGCGAAGCCACATCAGTCGCCACCAGTACGTTCACCCGGCCATCACTTAAACGAATAACAGCTTCGGTACGCTTGGCTTGTACCATTTCGCCTTCGAGGAACCAGGCGTTAATACCGGCTTCACGTAACCAACTGACCAGTTGGTGTACCTTTTCACGGGTACGGACAAAAATAATGGATTTCTGTACTTCTGGTTGCTTGAGTAAATGCACCAGCAAGGCAGTTTTATGTTCAATGTTATCTGCGCGGTAATACCATTGCTGAATTTTTTTACGTTCGCGGCGTGATGGGTCGGCTTCCAGTTCTACCGGCTCAGTCAGGATGCGCTCCGCAAACTCACGGATAGCTTCACCTTCCAGTGTGGCCGAGAAGAGTAGGGTTTGTTTGCGCCAACGAGTTTCTGCTGAAATGGTTTCAATATCTTGTGCGAAGCCCATATCAAGCATGCGGTCAGCTTCGTCCAGAATCAGCGTTTCTACCGCCCGACAGTCAAAGTTTTCTTCTTTGATGTATTGCAGCAAGCGGCCGGTCGTTGCCACCACAATATCCTGATTCTCACTAAAGACTTCCGCGTGGTTCATATAAGCCACACCGCCGGTAATCGTCGCGATATCCAGTTGGGTGTGTTTGGCCAGCTCACGAGCTTGATCTGCGACCTGCATAGCTAGCTCACGGGTTGGTGTCAGGATCAAAATTCGTGGTGGGCCAGATTTTTTGCGTGGAAAATCCAGCAAATGCTGCAAGGCTGGCAGCAAAAAGGCGGCAGTTTTGCCCGTACCTGTTGGCGCCGAACCCAATACATCGCGCCCATCCATAGCTGGCGGAATAGCCGCAGCTTGAATGGCAGTTGGGCGCTCATAGCCTTTGTCGCGCAGTGCGTCAATCAGGCGTTCATCGAGATCGAGTTCGGAAAAATTGGTTACAGTCATGGTCTTCCTCTACTTGGGGCGCCGATTATAGACGGGTTAGCCGAATTCTTCACCTGTTTAAGCGGTAATGATGTCTTTTCCCTTCAATCATATTGTCCTATGCTACGCCGGTTATAGATTCTGGTGACTAATGTGGACGAGAAATTGAAAAAAAAACCGGCGTTGCGTAGTGGTGGTTTCACTTTTAAACAATTCTTTGTGGCACATGATCGCTGTGCGATGAAAGTGGGCACGGATGGTGTTCTACTCGGAGCATGGGCACCGGTAGAAAAAGCTCGCAAAGTGCTGGATATTGGCTGCGGTAGCGGGCTTATCGCCTTGATGATTGCCCAGCGCTCGGCATCTGAGGTCATGATTGATGGCGTAGAACTGGAATCCGAAGCAGCGCAACAAGCGAGCAGTAACGCGGCGCAATCGCCCTGGGCGGAGCGAATTTGTATTTATGAGCAAGATGTACACCAGTTTGCCGAAAACCATCTTCATCAGTATGACCTGATTGTCAGTAATCCCCCTTATTTTGCCCCCGCAGTTGCTTGCCGCGATGAGGCTCGGGATACCGCACGCTATACCGGCTCCTTAACTCACGATGCATTATTAAACTGCGTTGAGCAGCTTATCACAGAGGATGGTGTCTTTTGTGTGGTTTTACCTCATGATTTAGGTACTGAACTCACCCGCCTTGCAACTCAACAAAATTGGTTTATTCGTTGTCAGGTTGATATCCGAGATCGTCCCGGCAAGCCTTTACATCGCATGCTACTAACATTATCACGCCAAGCTGGTGAGACTGAATTCCAGCAGTTGGATTTGCGCCAATCAGAAGGGGTATATTCACCTGAGTTTTGTGCGCTAATCAGCGAGTTTTATCTCAATTACTAGTGGATTGTTCAGCAGTTGATAGTTAAGGCTGAGGATTCAGGGAGAGTAGGGCGCGATACTTTGCGCCCAGAAAAGCATTATGGATGGAGAATTGTCGGTTTTGGATTGTCAATTTGTTCAGGATAGTCAAGCGTATAGTGCAATCCGCGGCTTTCTTTACGATCCATCGCGCAACGCACAATTAGCTCGGCAACTTGTACCAGATTACGTAATTCCAAGAGATTATTCGAGATACGGAAATTGGCATAATATTCATCAATTTCCTGCTGCAATGTATTAATCCGGCGTAATGCTCGCTCTAAGCGCTTGGTTGTACGAACAATCCCGACGTAGTCCCACATAAACAGACGCAATTCATGCCAGTTATGTTGAATGACAACGCGTTCATCTGAGTTATCAACACGGCTTTCATCCCAGTCAGGCAAATGTTTTGCTAACTTGGCAGTAGGCAAGCGCGTCAGGATATCTTCGGCGGCAGACCAGCCATAGACCAAACATTCAAGCAGTGAGTTGGATGCCATACGGTTAGCACCATGTAAGCCGGTGTAGCTGACTTCGCCAATCGCATATAACCCGTCCAAATCCGTACGACCGTGCTGATCTACCATCACGCCACCGCAGGTATAATGTGCGGCTGGAACGATTGGAATTGCTTCTTTAGTTAAGTCGATGCCCAAAGACAGCAATTTTTCGTAAATCATTGGGAAGTGCTGCATCACGAAATCAGTGGGCTTATGGCTGATATCCAGATACATACAATCAGCGCCGAGGCGTTTCATTTCGTGGTCAATGGCGCGCGCAACGATATCTCGTGGTGCGAGTTCACCTCGCGCGTCAAAATCAAGCATAAAACGGCTGCCATCAGGGCGCTTAAGATAGGCGCCTTCACCACGTAAAGCTTCGGTCAGTAAAAAGTTGCGGGCTTGCGGATGGAACAGGCAGGTAGGATGGAATTGGTTAAATTCCAGATTCGCGACCCGGCATCCAGCGCGCCACGCCATGGCGATCCCATCACCAGAGGAAATATCTGGGTTGGTTGTATATTGATAAACTTTCGCCGCGCCACCGGTCGCTAGCACCACCGCCTTGGCGCGAAAAGTTTCAACTTTCTCTAATTCGCGGTTCCAGATATAAGCGCCAACTACACGTTTTGTCCCCGCCAGACCAATTTTGTTAGACGTGATAAGATCAACGGCATTACAGCGCTCTTTAACTAAAATATTAGGGTGGGCAGTTGCTTTGCCCACCAGAGTGGTTTCTACTTCTTTACCTGTAGCGTCCGCCGTATGTAGTATACGCCGATGGCTATGTCCGCCTTCACGGGTAAGGTGATAACGTTCTTCGCCGCTGGCATTGGTCTCGGTATCAAAAAGGACACCTTGATCAATCAGCCATTGCACGCAAGAACGGGCATTGCTGGCGATAAACTCAACGGCGTCTTTATCGCAAAGCCCCGCCCCGGCAATCAGGGTGTCATCGACATGAGAGCTGATGCTGTCAGTTTCATCAAAAACGGCAGCAATGCCTCCCTGGGCATAAAACGTGGCGCCTTCATTAAGGGGCCCTTTGCTCAGAACAGTGACTTTACAATGTGGCGCAAGACGCAAAGCCAATGACAAACCGGCAGCGCCACTCCCGATGATCAATACATCGCTAACGTGTTCAGATGATGATTGCATATCGTATGATGTGTGCAGAAGAAGAGTGAAATTCATGTTAGCCTATCTGCCAGAGCAAAAGCTATGGCTATAAGATGTCTAAAGAATATTCAGACAAATAATCTGGCAACATGGAACTTTGCAAATTTTATAAACTCCAAGCGTGTGCTTGCTCAGGAAAATAAAGATATGGCTGGCAGTACTACTTTTAGCGTGGGGATAGATTTCGGGAGAGTTCACCTCGGATGAGCGAGCAGTTAACGGATCAGATGCTGGTTGAACGGGTCCAGAAAGGCGATCAGCAATCGTTCAATTTACTGGTAATTCGATACCAGCATAAGGTTGCGAGCCTCGTATCCCGATACGTACCTCAGGGTGATGTCCCTGATGTAGTTCAAGAATCTTTTATTAAGGCATATCGCGCCTTGGAATCGTTTCGTGGCGATAGTGCTTTTTATACTTGGCTTTACCGTATTGCTGTTAATACGGCGAAAAATTACTTAGTCGCTCAGGGGCGGCGCCCGCCATCCAGTGATGTGGATGCAAATGATGCTGAAAATTACGAAAATGCGGGTGCATTGAAAGAAATATCGAACCCTGAGAACTTAATGTTGTCTGAAGAATTGAGGCAGATAGTTTTCAAAACCATAGAGTCACTTCCTGAAGATCTCCGCATGGCGATTACACTCAGGGAGTTAGATGGTCTAAGCTATGAAGAGATAGCTGTAATTATGGACTGTCCGGTTGGTACTGTTCGTTCCCGTATCTTCCGCGCCAGAGAGGCTATCGATAACAAAGTTCAGCCGCTGATTCAGCGATAAGCGGACACATAAAGGGTATTTGGCATGCAGAAAGAAAAGCTTTCCGCTCTGATGGACGGAGAAACTCTTGATAGTGAGCTGATAGGTTCTTTATCGAAAGATAAAGCACTACAGCAAAGCTGGCAGAGCTATCATTTAATCCGTGATACCCTGCGGGGGGATGTTGGTGAAGTCTTGCATCTGGATATCGCCAGCCGTGTCGCAGAGGCGCTCAAAAATGAGCCTGCTCGTTTTGTTCCTATTGCTGTGCCTGAATCTCAGCCGCAACCACATGTCTGGCAGAAAATGCCTTTCTGGCAAAAAGTTCGTCCATGGGCCAGCCAGATTACGCAAGTTGGTGTTGCTGCGTGTGTTTCTCTCGCCGTTATTATAGGCGTTCAGCAATATAACCAACCTGCATCTGGCAATTTACAGTCAGAAGCGCCTGCTTTTAATACGTTACCGATGATGGGTAAAGCATCACCAGTCAGTTTTGGTGTGCCTGCTGATGGCTCTTTCGGGACGACTCAACAGCATCAAGTTCAAGAGCAACGTCGACGTGTTAATATGATGACGCAGCTGCAAGATTTTGAATTGCAACGCCGTTTGCCACAAACTGATGTATCGCAGGTGCCTTCAGCATCAACACAAGCCGCTATTCAGGTCCCTGGAACTCAGTCCTTAGGAATGCAGCAGCAGTAATGAAGCAACTTTGGTTTTCCGTCTGTTTAATGGCGGGCAGCCTGTTCATGCCAACAATTGCTGCGGCGGAGATTACGCCGATAGCAATGTTGCAGGACATGAGCGCTGCCAGCCAATCGCTCAATTATGAGCTATCGTACATAAATGTTAATAAGCAAGGGATTGATTCTCTTCGCTATCGCCATGCCATCCTGGATAAAAAAACGTTAGCGCAATTGCTGCGTATGGATGGTCCGCGTACAGAGATCATACAACGTGGCAATGAAATAAGTTATTTCGAGCCAGGGTTTGACTCTTTCACGTTGAGCGGTGAGCACATTGTTGATGCTTTACCTTCTGTTGTATTCCCCGATTTTAAAAAACTATCCGAACACTATAACTATATCGCTCTAGGCCGTGCCCGAGTGGCTGATAGGCCATGTCAGGTTATTCGAGTCGTTGCGCGCGACAGTACTCGATACAGTTATATTATTTGGATGGATGAGACAACAAAACTTCCTATGCGAATAGATTTGTTAGATCGTGATGGTGAAACACTCGAGCAGTTTCGTGTGATTTCTTTTGCTGTCGGCGAACCTATTCAGGAGATTCTGCGAGGGGTATTAAAACTGTCTTTACCTCCTTTACTGGGTTTGCCGGCAAAAAATAAAGTAGATTTTAGTTGGAAACCGAGTTGGCTCCCCGAGGGCGTTACTGAGGTTTCGCGCAGTCGGCGCACGTTGCCTAACATGGATACACCAACCGAATCACGACTCTATTCCGACGGCTTGTTTAGCTTCTCTGTCAATGTGAGCCCAGTGGGTAAAGATGCCCCCTCAGAACAATCCCTGCGCCAAGGGCGTCGCACTGTTCATACTGAAGCTCGTAATAATGTTGAAATCACTGTAGTCGGTGAATTGCCTCCTTCAACTGCGAAGCGTATTGCTGATAGTGTGGTTTTGGAGTCTAAAAAATGATGAAGGAATGGGCGACAGTTATCTCTTGGCACAATGGGGTAGCGCTTTTAAGTTGCGAACCACATTCTGGTTGTGGGAGTTGTCATGCGCGTTCTGGATGTGGTAGTCATTTATTAAATGAATTGGGGCCAGAGTCAGAACATCAGTTAAAAATAGCAATTTCGCAACCGCTTGAACCTGGGCAAAAGGTTGAGGTCGGAATCAGTGAAAGTAGCTTATTGCGTTCTGCAGCTTTGGTTTATTTAACGCCATTAATCGGGCTCATTGCTGGTGGCGCTTTATTTCAGGCTTTATTTATTACCGATGCTTTAACCGCTCTTGGTGCTATTTCTGGGGCTGGTTTGGGTTTTTTATTGGCCCGCACTGTGGCTATTAAGATTGAAGGGAAAAGTGATTATCAACCAGCTGTTTTGCAGATTGGTTTACCTCCAGCAGCGATACGTGTTCAGCAAGAGTAATTCCACATTATTTATTAGCCATAGTAGGCCGGTATCCTGTTCTGTATCATATGTTCCAGTAGGGCAATAAAAAGATCAGCACTGATGAGAGATGAATAATCTATCGAAAACAGTATGCTGCCTTTTGCATCAAATAACCGTATTTTATCGTGGTGTGCTTCACGTAGCGTCTCAATACGCAGTATATCCTCAATATTAATTGTACCTTCTGTGGTAACCAATGAGTGCGCACTGAGTGAGAGTGGGATAGTATCCATCTGCATTTTTTTCAACTTAATTAATTTAAATATCAGTGATTTTAACCAACTTTCATTCCCTCGTACGATGTCAAATACGATGGTTTTACCCCGAGATAATGTATTTAAGCTGATTAATCCGACATGCATAACTTGCTGGTGAATTATCGTGTTTATCAGAGGGTATGCATTGGTTATGTTATTAATGATAATATTCCAAGGCTGATTTTCTGATGTGCGGAATGCCATGGCATTAATTTTCCCATTAGGGTTTATTCCGGCGTGATACTTATAAATATATTCTATTTTATTAAATGATATAAAGTAAACGTTCCCATTGTGATGGTTAAAAACACGAATGCCTTTTTCATAAAGGAAATAGGTAAATATTGGTGTGTCATATACACGTAAGTATAGTAATGCGCTCAGAGACATCCCTGCAATAGCGACACTTAATATTGAAAGAATAGAAGGTGTTGAGAAAATAGACGTCGTTATTGATAAGCTAATTATTATAAAGCTCACCCCTAATACGAATGCTATTATGCCAATAGTTAACTTCGAGTTTTTATTTCTCAACTCATGACGGCTAAGTATTTTTCCTTCATCAATCATAATATTCTCCATCTGGCCGCCAAGAGAATATTTCACTTGGTTATTACAGAATCACATTAATACTCTAGGATATTTCCTTATGGGGTAAATGAGCATTTTCCTAAAGTGATTGGATAAAGATTTAGATTGAAATGCATATGTCTTTGGCGCGGGACAGCATCTTGACTATAACGACGAACAGAAAGGCGCTGATACATTTTAATAGTATAAATCAGGTAACAAGCTAAGGAAGGTGCGAATAAGCGGGGAAATTCTTCTCGGCTGACTCAGTCATTTCATTTCTTCATGTTTGAGCCGATTTTTTCTCCCGTAAATGCCTTGAATCAGCCTATTTAGACCGTTTCTTCGCCATTTAAGGCGTTATCCCCAGTTTTTAGTGAGATCTCTCCCACTGACGTATCATTTGGTCCGCCCGAAACAGGTTGGCCAGCGTGAATAACATCGCCAGTTGGTTATCGTTTTTCAGCAACCCCTTGTATCTGGCTTTCACGAAGCCGAACTGTCGCTTGATGATGCGAAATGGGTGCTCCACCCTGGCCCGGATGCTGGCTTTCATGTATTCGATGTTGATGGCCGTTTTGTTCTTGCGTGGATGCTGTTTCAAGGTTCTTACCTTGCCGGGGCGCTCGGCGATCAGCCAGTCCACATCCACCTCGGCCAGCTCCTCGCGCTGTGGCGCCCCTTGGTAGCCGGCATCGGCTGAGACAAATTGCTCCTCTCCATGCAGCAGATTACCCAGCTGATTGAGGTCATGCTCGTTGGCCGCGGTGGTGACTAGGCTGTGGGTCAGGCCACTCTTGGCATCGACACCAATGTGGGCCTTCATGCCAAAGTGCCACTGATTGCCTTTCTTGGTCTGATGCATCTCCGGATCGCGTTGCTGCTCTTTGTTCTTGGTCGAGCTGGGTGCCTCAATGATGGTGGCATCGACCAAGGTGCCTTGAGTCATCATGACGCCTGCTTCGGCCAGCCAGCGATTGATGGTCTTGAACAATTGGCGGGCCAGTTGATGCTGCTCCAGCAGGTGGCGGAAATTCATGATGGTGGTGCGGTCCGGCAAGGCGCTATCCAGGGATAACCGGGCAAACAGACGCATGGAGGCGATTTCGTACAGAGCATCTTCCATCGCGCCATCGCTCAGGTTGTACCAATGCTGCATGCAGTGAATGCGTAGCATGGTTTCCAGCGGATAAGGTCGCCGGCCATTACCAGCCTTGGGGTAAAACGGCTCGATGACTTCCACCATGTTTTGCCATGGCAGAATCTGCTCCATGCGGGACAAGAAAATCTCTTTTCTGGTCTGACGGCGCTTACTGCTGAATTCACTGTCGGCGAAGGTAAGTTGATGACTCATGATGAACCCTGTTCCATGGCTCCAGATGACAAACATGATCTCATATCAGGGACTTGTTCGCACCTTCCCTAAGTGTGATGCCTTTCACGAGACTGACTTACAGTGTAAGATGCGTGCATATTTATGTGGGTAGTTTTGGGTTTGAGTCCATCGCTGTGTCCACCAATAATCAATTAAAGACAACGACTAGAGAAAAATTCATATAAATGAAGCACATAAGAAACTTTTCTATTATTGCCCATATTGACCACGGTAAGTCGACACTGTCGGACCGTATTATTCAGATTTGTGGCGGTTTAACTGAGCGAGAAATGGCCGCTCAAGTACTGGATTCCATGGATCTGGAGCGCGAGCGTGGTATTACCATCAAGGCGCAGAGCGTGACACTTGATTACCACGCGAAAGATGGTCAAACCTATCAGCTCAACTTTATCGATACTCCCGGCCACGTTGACTTCTCTTATGAAGTTTCCCGCTCTTTGGCGGCTTGTGAAGGGGCTTTATTGGTGGTTGACGCAGGGCAAGGTGTTGAGGCGCAAACCCTGGCTAACTGCTATACCGCGATGGAAATGAACCTGGAAGTTGTTCCCGTTCTGAACAAAATCGATTTGCCAGCCGCTGATCCTGAGCGAGTTGCTGAAGAAATTGAAGATATCGTTGGTATTGATGCTACTGATGCTGTTCGCTGTTCAGCAAAAACCGGCGTAGGGGTTCCTGATATTCTCGAACGGCTGGTGCGTGATATTCCGCCACCTAAGGGCGACCCGGATGGCCCATTGCAGGCACTGATTATTGACTCCTGGTTTGATAACTATCTAGGTGTGGTGTCATTAATTCGTATCAAGAATGGCTCGTTACGTAAAGGCGATAAAGTTAAGGTGATGAGTACCGGCCAGAGCTATAACGCTGAGCGTCTGGGTATCTTCACGCCAAAACGTATTGATCGTGATGTGCTGAACTGCGGTGAAGTTGGCTGGTTGGTCTGTGCGATTAAAGACATTCTCGGTGCGCCGGTCGGCGATACCTTGACCTTAACCCGTAACCCGGCTGAGAAATCATTACCTGGCTTTAAGAAAGTCAAACCACAGGTTTACGCCGGTCTGTTCCCGATTAGCTCTGATGACTATGAAGCTTTCCGTGATGCATTGGGCAAGTTGAGTCTTAATGACGCCTCTTTGTTCTATGAACCAGAAAGTTCGACAGCATTGGGCTTTGGTTTCCGCTGTGGCTTCCTTGGCTTGCTGCATATGGAAATCATTCAGGAGCGTTTGGAACGTGAGTATGATCTGGAACTCATCACCACAGCGCCTACGGTAGTGTATGAAGTGATTACGACTTCTCAGGAAACGGTTTATGTTGATAGCCCTTCCAAGCTGCCTGCCTTGAATAATATTGAAGAACTGCGCGAGCCAATTGCCGAATGTCATATGCTATTGCCCCAAGAATATTTGGGCAATGTTATTACATTGTGTATTGAAAAGCGCGGGATGCAGACCAACATGGTTTACCACGGTAACCAAGTCGCACTGACGTATGAAATCCCAATGGCTGAAGTGGTTCTCGATTTCTTCGATCGTCTGAAATCGACATCTCGTGGCTATGCTTCATTGGATTATAATTTCAAACGTTTCCAGACTTCTGACATGGTGCGTGTTGATGTATTAATCAATAATGAGCGAGTGGATGCTCTGGCGTTGATCACCCATCGTGATAATGCGCAGTACCGAGGCCGTGATTTGGTTGAGAAAATGAAAGAACTGATCCCACGCCAGCAATTTGACATTGCTATTCAGGCGGCTATCGGCAACCACATCATTGCCCGTTCGACTGTGAAACAGTTACGTAAAAACGTACTGGCGAAGTGTTATGGCGGTGACGTTAGCCGTAAGAAGAAACTTCTGCAGAAACAGAAAGACGGTAAAAAACGTATGAAGCAGGTCGGTAACGTTGAATTACCGCAAGAGGCTTTCCTGGCTATTCTGCATGTCGGAAAAGACAGTAAATAAGGAGTTTTGATGGCTAACATATTTGCCTTGATTTTAGCGGTAGCAACGTTGCTGACAGGGATTATCTGGTGCTTCGAGCGATTTAAATGGGGACCGGCCCGTCAGGCGAAAATTGCGGCAGTTAATGCGCAAACTGCCGAGATCAAGGCGCAAACGGGGAGTGCGGTAGATAGCAAGACTCTGTCGCCGGCTGCAAAACAGCCGGGCTGGATAGAGACTTGTGCTTCAGTCTTCCCGGTGTTGGCTCTGGTATTTATCGTGCGTTCGTTTATTTACGAGCCTTTCCAGATTCCTTCTGGCTCGATGATGCCCACGCTACTAATCGGTGATTTCATTCTGGTAGAGAAATTTGCTTACGGTATTAAAGACCCGATTACTCAAACCACGCTGATTCCTACCGGGCATCCAAAACGTGGTGATATTGCCGTATTTAAATATCCGCTCGATACTCGTTTGGACTATATCAAGCGAGTCGTGGGTTTGCCGGGTGACCGGGTAAGTTATAATCCAATTAGTAAAGAAGTGACGGTTCAACCCGCGTGTAATACCGGGACTTCCTGTGACAGTGCATTGCCAATTACTTATAGTGCATCTGAGCCAAGTCATTTCGTACAAACATTCCGTTACAGCGGTAATGGCGAGGCTTCAGCTGGTTTCTTCCAAATTCCGTTAAACCAGGCAGTACCGGATGGTGGCGTGCGTTTGCGTGAGCGTACTGAGACTCTCGGCCCGGTTGCACACCAGATTTTGACCGTTCCTGGGCGTCAGGAGCAGCTAGGTGCTTATTATCAGCAACCTAATCAGCCATTAGGCGTATGGGTTGTTCCAGAAGGTCATTACTTTATGATGGGTGATAACCGGGATAATAGCGCAGATAGCCGCTACTGGGGTTTTGTACCAGAACGTAATCTGGTCGGTAAAGCCACTGCTATTTGGATGAGCTTTGAAAAGCAAGAAGGTGAATGGCCAACAGGTGTGCGTTTAAGTCGTATTGGTGGAATACATTAATATTGACCCTGTCTTGAGTCATTGAAATTACAGCAAAGCAGCAAACGAACAAATCCCGATGAGCTGACAAAAGTCAGTGATTCGGGTGAGTAAGAACAGCTAATACCGCAGTAACTTCAAGTCAACAGGGTATATAAACGCAGCATTATATTTCCACTCGTTGTAGAATAACCTTTCGAGCGATAAAAGTTGGCTCTTTTATGGGAGCCACTGCAAACGAAACAGTTTTGTCTTGGTAATATTGGCCGATCAGACCTGTTCCGTATGCTGTAGTTTTTGACGCATTCTTGATCTATTGGTAACTCATGAACCCCATCGTAATAAATAGGCTACAGCGGAAGCTGGGCTACACTTTTCAACAGCAGGAGCTCTTGCTGCAAGCACTGACTCATCGTAGCGCCAGTAGTAAACATAATGAGCGTTTGGAGTTCCTGGGTGACTCTATATTAAGTTTCGTTATCGCCAATGAGTTGTATCGCCGTTTTCCCCGTGTTGATGAAGGGGATATGAGTCGGATGCGAGCGACATTGGTCAGAGGAAATACGCTAGCCGAAATGGCCCGTGAGTTTGACCTCGGTGAATGTTTACGCCTTGGGCCGGGTGAATTGAAAAGTGGCGGTTTCCGCCGTGAATCAATTTTGGCAGATACTGTCGAAGCTTTAATCGGCGGTATATTCTTAGACAGCGATATTCATATGATTGAACGGCTGATTCTCGCCTGGTATCACAGTCGATTAGAAGAAATCAGCCCTGGTGATAAGCAGAAAGATCCAAAAACGCGCCTGCAAGAATATTTACAGGGCCGTCATCTGCCATTACCTTCTTATCTGGTTGTGCAGGTTCGTGGTGAAGCACATGATCAGGAATTTACTATCCACTGCCAGGTGAGTGGCTTGAATGAACCGGTAATAGGTACCGGCTCAAGTCGCCGTAAAGCTGAGCAGGCGGCAGCGGAACAAGCGCTGAAACAGTTGGAGCTTGAATGAGCGAAGTAGAAAAAACGTATTGTGGTTTTATTGCGATTGTAGGTCGCCCGAATGTGGGCAAATCTACCTTGCTGAATGAATTGTTGGGGCAGAAAATCTCCATCACTTCACGTAAACCGCAAACCACACGTCACCGTATTATGGGGATTCACACTGAAGGGCCTTATCAGGCCATTTATGTTGATACCCCAGGGCTGCATATTGAAGAAAAACGTGCCATTAACCGCTTAATGAATCGCGCGGCCAGCAGCTCTCTTGGTGATGTGGAATTAGTGATTTTTGTTGTTGAAGGTACGAACTGGACTGCCGACGATGAAATGGTGGTTAACAAACTGCGCAGCTTAGATTGCCCAGTGTTATTGGCGATCAACAAAGTTGATAATGTAACAGACAAAAGTAAGCTGTTGCCGCATATCCAGTTCTTAAGCAAGCAGATGAATTTCCTCGATGTTGTGCCGATCTCTGCTGAGAAAGGGATGAACGTGGATACTATTGCCGGCATCGTGCGCAAGCTTATGCCGGAGGCTGGACATCACTTCCCCGAAGATTACATCACTGACCGCTCCCAGCGTTTTATGGCGTCAGAAATCATTCGTGAAAAACTGATGCGCTTCTTGGGTGAGGAATTACCTTACTCGGTGACGGTTGAAATTGAACAATTTGTACCAAATGAGCGCGGTGGCTATAACATCCACGGGCTGATTTTGGTGGAGCGCGAAGGCCAGAAAAAGATGGTCATCGGCAATAAAGGTTCAAAAATCAAGACCATCGGTATCGAAGCTCGCCAGGACATGGAGCAGATGTTCGAAGCCAAAGTGCATCTTGAGCTGTGGGTGAAAGTGAAATCAGGCTGGGCAGATGACGAACGTGCATTGCGCAGCTTAGGCTATACCGACGACCTGAAATAAGGCTCGCCGATGGAAGGCTGGCAACGCGCATTTGTCCTGCATGGGCGACCTTACAGTGAAACCAGTTTAATGCTGGACTTATTCACTGAAGGGGAGGGCCGCATGCGGGTATTGGCAAAGGGTGCGCGGGGTCGTCGCTCTAATCTAAAAGGCTGCTTGCAGCCTTTTACACCACTTCTGGTCCGCTGGACTGGGCGGGGTGAAGTCAAAACATTACGTAGTGCTGAGCCGGTATCACTGGCTCTTCCGTTGAGCGGCTCCATGCTGTACAGCGGCTTATATGTCAACGAATTGCTTTCGCGCGTCCTTGAACACCAAACCAATTACTCTGCTTTATTCTTCGATTATTTGCATTGCTTACAATCACTTGCAGGCAGCGATGGCTCGCCTGAGTATGCTTTGCGCCAGTTTGAATTGGCGATACTGGCTCACCTTGGTTATGGTGTGGATTTCCTCCATTGCGCAGGCAGTGGTCAACCGGTATCAGACACCATGACTTACCGCTACCGCGAAGAAAAAGGGTTTATTGCCAGCTTGGTTGTTGATCACTACAGTTTTACTGGTCGCCAATTATTGGCTCTGGCTAACCGTGAGTTTCCTGACGCTGATACCTTACGTGCTGCCAAGCGCTTTACGCGTATTGCTCTGAAACCCTACTTGGGCGGTAAGCCACTCAAAAGTCGTGAACTGTTCCGTCAATTTGTCATTAAGCCCCCAGTTGAACCCTTGTCCTAGTCTCAGCCATTCCACGGTTTACACTGCTCATCATCAACTTTCCCCTACTGTAGCCTATCCGCGGCCCGTCTACTCGGTGTAAACTGCCAGGCACTTACGCGTTTATTGGCAAGCATTTTTGCATGCTTATTAACCTATTAAAGATGCATCCATATCTGGAGGGCTGTCATGGCTGATTTGTTGCTGGGCGTTAATATTGATCACATTGCGACATTACGAAATGCACGTGGGACCATTTATCCTGATCCTGTTCAGGCCGCTTTTATCGCCGAACAAGCTGGTGCTGATGGTATTACTGTCCATTTACGTGAAGATCGCCGCCATATCACGGATCGGGATGTGCGTATCTTGCGCCAGACAATCCAGACCCGTATGAATCTGGAAATGGCTGTCACTGATGAAATGGTTGATATTGCTTGTGAGCTACAACCTCAATTTTGTTGCTTGGTACCAGAAAAACGTCAGGAAGTGACCACTGAAGGTGGGCTGGATGTCGCCGGTCAAATTGATAAAATGACTGTCGCGGTGAGTCGACTTTCTGAAGCCGGTATCCTGGTTTCACTGTTTATCGACGCCGATATGCGCCAAATTGATGCCGCAGTGGCTGTTGGGGCTCCTTACATCGAAATTCACACCGGTGCTTATGCAGATGCTATTTCAGATTTGGCGCGTCAGGCTGAATTAGTGCGGATTGCCAAAGCAGCGACCTATGCCGCCAGCAAAGGATTAAAAGTTAACGCAGGCCACGGCCTGACTTACCACAATGTTCAACCCATTGCCGCTTTGCCGGAGATGCATGAGCTAAATATTGGCCATGCAATCATTGGCCAGGCAGTGATGTCGGGCCTTGCTGCTGCTGTTACCGATATGAAAGTATTGATGCGGGAAGCGCGTCGTTAATGGCTATTCTTGGGTTAGGTACTGATATTGTTGAAATTTCCCGAATAGAGGCAGTGGTTGAGCGCAGTGGCGAAAAGCTGGCTCGGCGTATCCTCAGCCCATCGGAATGGCAGCATTATCAGCAACACCAACAGCCAATCCGTTTTTTGGCTAAACGTTTTGCAGTTAAAGAGGCTGCCGCTAAAGCATTCGGCACCGGTATCCGTAATGGTTTGGCATTCAACCAGTTCGAAGTGGTTAACGACGCATTGGGCAAACCAACACTGCGTTTACATCACCGGGCAGCAGAATTGGCAGTTGAACTGGGGGTCAAATCGTTGCATGTGACTCTGGCTGACGAACGGCGCTATGCCTGTGCCACTGTGATTATCGAGAGCTAAAGTTCCTATTGCTGCCAAATTGCAGTGAATCGGGATTGAGGGGCGAGCATGAAAATGCCGCCCTTTTTTATTATTCATGCTATCCAACGCTAAGTCGTGACCCCGGTAACTTTCATATTTTCTATTCTGAGCTTGTGTACTTTACACACCATCACTGGGTGAAAACTCACTGGAATAAATCTTAATTTTGCGATCTGCCCGACAAGTTGGTTAACCAATACTTCATTTGGTCGGCCAATTGGTGGTACTTGTAATACCAAATTGTTGGGCTTCATCGGCAGTTTGGTCGTGTAAATACGGAATGAGATCAAAAATAACTGTATGAGTGCGATTTTCGACGAATAAAAAATCACCATATTTGGCCTGACCAATATAAGAAAGTGATATCAGAAAAATTGATGTTTAACTACTGGGGAAAATAAAAAATGGAATGGATTAATATTCTATGGGTGATATTGGGCATTGGCTTAATGCTATTGCTTAATATCCGTTATCAGATTAACTCAATGATTGCATTGCTTTTAGCAGCTCTGCTGGTGGGGACTCTCGCCGGGATGGACTTGCTTAAACTTCTGCACACTATTAAAGCGGGGTTTGGCGGGACACTCGGTGAACTGGCAATAATCGTCGTATTCGGTGCGGTTATCGGCAAGCTTATGGTGGATTCTGGGGCCGCTCATCAGATAGCTCAGACGCTATTGCGCCGGTTCGGGCTAAAGTATGTTGAGTTTGCCGTCATAATCATCGGCCTGATCTTTGGTTTGGCGATGTTCTATGAAGTTGCCTTTATCATTTTAGCGCCATTGATTATTGCTATTGCCGTTGAAGCTAAGATCCCATTCTTGAAATTAGCCATCCCGGCAGTGGCGGCCGCGACTACCGCGCACTCCCTTTTCCCACCGCAGCCGGGGCCAGTTGCGCTCGTTAGTGCCTATGGTGCTGATATGGGGATGGTTTATATCTATGGTGTTTTGGTTGCCATCCCTTCTGTTATTTGTGCCGGGCTGATTTTGCCAAAATTCCTTGGCAACCTGGAACGGCCAATTCCAACCTTCCTGAAAGCGGATAATCCGCTGGATGAAAACAATTTGCCGTCGTTTGGTACTTCGATTCTGGTGCCGTTAATCCCTGCTTTTATTATGATTTTCACGACCGTTGCCAACATCTGGCTGGTGAAAGGGACGGCGTCGTACACCATCCTCAACTTCGTGGGCTCATCGCCAATTGCCATGTTTATCGCGATGCTGGTTGCTTTTGTTTTGTTTGGCACCGGACGTGGTCATAAGATGGAATGGGTCATGCACTCATTTGAAGGGGCGGTGAAAGGTATTGCCATGGTCATCTTGATCATTGGTGCGGGTGGCGCGCTAAAGCAAGTCATCATTGATACCGGCATTGGCGATACCATCGGTATGCTGATGTCAGCTGGCGGAGTATCGCCTTATATCATGGCCTGGCTGATTACTGTACTTATCCGCCTTTCAACCGGGCAAGGGGTTGTGTCGGCAATGACAGCGGCAGGTATTATCGGAGCCGCAGTGATGGACCCTGTGACGCATACTATTACCTCAGTCGATCCGGCGTTGTTAGTATTGGCAACTGCGGCGGGCTCTAACACCTTTACTCACATTAATGATGCTTCGTTCTGGCTGTTTAAAGGGTATTTCGACCTGTCGATTAAAGATACGTTGAAAACCTGGGGCTTGCTGGAGCTGACGAACTCAGTGGTTGGTTTGGCGATGGTGTTGCTGATAAGCCTGTTTATTTAATGCGGATTAGACGTTGATTTTATTATCAGTGCTTCTGCGGAGGCACTGATAATTCACTTCACAGGAAAGTTCGAGAGATTACAAACGATCGGCGTGATGCAGTTGGACAAACTTGTCCCACAGCTGTTCGTTAGTTTCTATCCAAGCCGGATCGATAGAAATTGTATTATCGATAGGGCAGACCAACTGGCAGGTTGGGGTTTCGTAATGACCGACACATTCTGTGCAGCGCATCGGGTCAATTTGATAGATTTCTGCACCCATGGAAATTGCCTCGTTAGGGCATTCCGGCTCGCACATGTCGCAATTTATACATTTACGAGTGATCAACAGGGCCATGATTCCTCTTACCTTAGGTCGGGTATTCTTAACAGCGGGGGATTATACCCCTCTGGTATCCTTAGACCAGTTTTTTCACTAGCGCGGCACTGTGCTTAATATGATCTTGTGCACTTTCAAGGTCTTGCTGGATCATCGCCATAAATAATAAGTCAGTCAGGGCATATTGTGCGGTGCTAGACGAAATGGCAGCGCTGCGAATGGCGGGTTCTTCCGAGATTGTATACAAACAATGATCAGCCCTCTGCTGCAAGCTATTCGGGGTGAAACTGGTCAATGCTAATACTTTGGCACCACATCGTTGTGCTTCTTCTGCGGCCAAATTAATCTCACGGCGCTCACCACTAAAGGAGATAGCCAGCAGTAAATCCCGGCCATCCAGGGCCTGAACGGCAGCCAGTTGGGCATGCATATCGGTCTCAGATACGGCCATAATGCCAATTTTCAACAGCTTATAGGCAAGGTCTTTCGCCACTAAACCAGACGCTCCCAGACCGGTCAAAATAATTCTTCGCGCCGCCCGTAGCATCTCTAATGCTTCTGTTAGACGTTGTTCGCTATTGATATCCAAAGTTGCTCGTAGCGCAGCAGCCTTTTCGGCCAATAACTTTTCGCCAACTGTTTTTAAACTGTCAGTACTTAAAATTTGATTGTGAAGAGTCACGACTTGTTCGGGTGTAGCTACAATCTCACTCAATGCTTGTTTCAGTGCGGGAAAACCTTTATAGCCTAATTTTTGTGCAAACTTGACCACGGCGGATTGGCTAACACCGGTTTGTTGTGCCAGTTTTTGTGAACTGAGATGGCGTGCCTGCTCGGGATGAGTCAGCAGGAAATCAGCTAACTTACGATCATTTTGTGCCAGCGTTGGATAGAGCTGACGAATGCGAAGAAGACTACTCATAAATCAGTTCCTGAATATGGGCCGTTATTCTGCCAAGTTGGTTAATAATACCCATAAAGAATGAAGTCAAAGGCCAAGTAATGGAGCATAACACTCTTTTTTTGTGAGAGTCCGGTGAATGGGACAAGAAAACACACGCTTTTACCTATTTTCAGTTACAACTAAATTATTATGAATAAAAAATCCAATGAGGGAAAAATCATGAATTTGGGCGCTTTGGTTTCTGAAAGCCGCAATCCAGCCACGATGGATCTGGATAAACTCTCCACATTGGAGATGTTGACCCGCATTAACGATGAAGACCGTAAAGTCCCCGAGGCGATTCGGTTGGTGATACCCAGTATTGCCCAAGCGGTTGATTTAGCAGCTAAAGCTTTGCAGGATGGAGGGCGGCTGATTTATCTGGGGGCGGGTACCAGTGGGCGGCTTGGCGTTTTAGATGCTTCCGAGTGCCCGCCGACCTTTGGTGTACCTCATGGCAGGGTGATAGGTTTAATTGCTGGTGGCCCTGGTGCGTTACTCAAAGCGGTAGAGGGAGCTGAAGATGATATGTCACTCGGTGAGCGCGATTTGCAAGATTTACAGTTAACTGCAACGGATATGGTGGTCGGGTTAGCGGCCTCTGGCCGCACCCCATATGTTATCGGCGCACTGCGTTATGCTCGTCAACTCGGGTGCCCAACGGCGGCCATTTCCTGTAATCCAGACTCCCCTATCGCGCAAGAGGCACTGGTCGCGATTTCGCCCGTCGTCGGCCCTGAAGCCCTTACCGGCTCTACCCGCATGAAATCGGGTACAGCACAAAAACTGGTGCTGAATATGTTATCTACCGGCGCGATGGTGAAGCTTGGCAAGGTCTATCAGAATCTCATGGTGGATGTGAAGGCGACTAATGTGAAATTAGTGGACCGCGCATGCCGCATTGTGATTGAAGCAACCGGTGCCAGCCGCCTTGAGGCTGAAAATGCATTGTCGCAAACTGAGTTTGAAGTTAAACCGGCTATTTTAATGATTCTAAAAGGTGTCAGTGCCGAACAAGCCCGCCAGAGCTTACAACAGCATAATGGGTATTTGCGCGCAGCATTGTAAGTCTGATTAGCTGGGGTTGCCGCGAGCCCGTGGGGTTAGTAAAGTGATAGTGTATTTAGCCGCGAGGGTTGTCACCATACCGGTGGATTTTATCGACTAGATTTATGGGATTTCAATGACTAACGTTTTGAGTGCAGAACAAGCTGACATGGCGGCAGAACCACAATTGGAAAGTGTCAAACGCGTTGTCTTCTTTGATTTAGATGGCACTTTGCATCAGCAGGATATGTTTGGCCGCTTTTTACGCTTTCTGCTGCGCCATTTACCACTCAATCTATTGTTGGTCATCCCCTTGCTGCCGGTTATTGGGTTGGGGTTATTGATTGGTGGGCGATGTGCTCGGTGGCCCATGAGTTTGTTGCTGTGGGCGACAACTTTTGGTCGACGTGAAGCTCATCTGAAGGATCTGGAATTACGTTTTGTGAATGATTTTCGCCAAAAAGTGACTGAATTTCCGGTGGTAATGATGCGATTACGCCAATATCTGGACAGTACAGATACTCAGGTTTGGCTGATTACGGGTTCACCGCAACGGCTGGTCGAGCAGGTTTATCACGATTCGGATTTTATTCACCGTTTACGGCTGGTGGGCAGCCGTATGGCGCGGCGCAATGGGGGATGGGTGTTGCCACTGCGCTGCTTAGGGCCAGAAAAAGTGGTGCAATTAGAGCAGCGCTTGGGAATACCGCTGAAACTCCACAGTGGCTACAGTGACAGCAAGCAAGATAACCCACTGCTGCATTTTTGTGAGCACCGCTGGCGGGTGAGTAAAACAGGCGAATTACAGCAATTGGAATAAATCTTGGTGGGAATCACGACAGCGGGGTAAAGCCCACTGCCGTTTTATTCGCCGTGTGTTTTAGTGAGTCACATCATTTTTGTGGTGGCCGAGCTGCCAGATCCGCTCAGCATGTCTGCCCAGCAACCATAAACTGATCCCCAGCAGCAGGAAAAAGACAGTTTTTGGCATGGAATCCCAAAAGAACTCGAAGAAGCGGGTGTACAGGTTGATGGCCAAGAATGTCAGGCCAAAACCGCGCAGCATGGCATCATCGCGTTTTAACCCCAGCCAGATTGCGGCGGCTGCCGCGAGAGCAAATAATAGACTCCAATGCAGCAGTTCAATCTGGCGTACTTGATACCAATTGTCGATATCGCCGTAATTACCAAAAATAGACAGCAACCATAAGGCAATAAACAGATAAAGCAGCCCCATAGCTTGAGAAACTCTATCCAGCCGGCGTGCCGCTAATTGAGGTTGTAATGTTAACGCGCTGGCGCAAAGCAGTAAGCCAAAGGCGATAAAGCGGACAGGGTAACTCATTCCTAGCCAGTAAGCGCCCCAGCCGGACAGATAACCGGTTTCTGCGCCAAAAGTATTCCCCAATGATAGTAAGGCAAATAGCCATACCAGTGGCGAGCGGCCAAACCAACCGACCACGCCATAGATAAGGGTGCCGAGTAGTAATAATACCGAGACACGGCCACTGCCATTATCCAGCCATATGCCGAGTTGGCCGATAGCCGCGGCGGTCATAATGACGCCAAGAAATAACACGGCCTCATTACTGTAGATTTTACTGGAGTCTCGTTGACGGCGGTAAAAGCCCCAACTGTAAAAAGCCGCAGCCAATATACCCGTGACGATCACCCGAACGGGGGGATCAAAGCGGAAGAATTGGCTGATCCAGGCTAATAGGAAAGTATCAGCCATCAGGCTGCCAATCGCGATGACCAGTGAGGCCAGCGCGGCAAGGAAGGCGTAACCCGCCAGTCTGCGCCAGTCAAAGGGTTGAACATCAATATTTGCCAACAAACGCTGATGCTCTTCTTCAGGAATTACACCTTCCTGGGCCCATCCATCAAGGGTTTTGCGTACTGTGGCCGCATTTTTCTTGCTGAGCTTCATTGACCTGGCTTCCATATAGTTGCATATCATTTACATCAGGAATGTTTCCTATTCTGTCGGCACATTAACTGATCATCATGTATTGAGCTACTTTATAGTGAATTTAGTGGGGATAGCGATTGCTGTGTATAATGCACGCCGCAAAAGTGCCAGAGAGGTTAATGTGTCTACTGATAAGAATTTGTCTTCTGAATGTACTTCGCCCGCGGAATACAGCGATGAATACTGGATGCAGCGAGCATTAGCATTAGCGCTGCGCGCGCAAGCAGAGGGCGAAGTTCCGGTGGGCGCAATATTGGTGCTGGACAATCAGGTTATTGGTGAGGGATGGAACCGGTCTATTCGTGATAATGATCCAACCGCTCATGCCGAAATCATGGCGTTGCGCCAAGGTGGGCAAGCAGTGCAGAACTATCGCCTGATAGATGCCACTTTATATATCACTCTGGAGCCGTGCGTGATGTGTGCCGGGGCCATGGTGCACAGCCGGATTCGCCGCTTGGTGTATGGCGCTAATGATTTGAAAACTGGCGCAGCAGGATCATTGATGGATATTTTGCGCCATCCTGGGATGAATCATCAGATAGAGATTACTGCGGGAGTGTTGGCTGATGCTTGCTCCCACCAATTGAGTGCGTTTTTTCGCTTGCGGCGCGAGCAACAAAAAGCGTTGAAACTCGCCATGCGGGTATCGAATGATCAATGAGTTATCTCGCCATCTCACTAATTATTGATTGACCAGCCGGGGCCGACCACCGGGTAACCTTTACCCAGTTCGGCCTCAATAGCAGCATGTTGTGCAGCTTTTTTCTCTTTTTCCTGCAAGTATCCTTCCAGACTGACCTGATAGCGGCGAATGTTTTCGACATAGTTATAGGCTTCATGACCCCGGGCGTAACCATAAGTGGTGCTCGGGTAGTAGCGTTTTTGGCTCAACATTGGTAGCCGCATTTTTACGTCAACCCAACTGTCGGGATTGCCATTTTGGCTTTTGGTCAGCTTGCGGGCATCAAGCATATGGCCGTAACCCAAGTTATATGCCGCCAGCGCGAACCAAATGCGTTCATCTTCAGGAATGGTATCCGGCACTTTTTGCATTAACCGCTGTAAGTAAACCGAGCCGCCTTTAATGCTCTCTTCGGGATCAATCCTGTCTTTGACTCCCAAGCCACTGGCAGTTGCTCGCGTGAGCATCATCAAGCCGCGCACCCCGGTGGGGGAGGTAGCTTGTGGATTCCAATGGGATTCCTGGTAAGCGATTGCGGCCAGTAGTTGCCAGTCAATTTCACCGGCATGTTTTTCAAACAATGGCCGGAAAGAGGGCAATACGGCGTCGATGGCGGAAAGAAATGTTTTGGTATCGACATAATCAAAACTGCCGACATGGCCGAGATATTTTTCCTCCAGACGCGCCAAACTGCCGTCTTCCACCGTCTGACTGTAGAAATCAAGCATCGCCGCATACAGGCTGTCATCATTGCTCTGTTGGAAATACCAAGTCACCGGTTCTTCATCTGTGACGTCAAATGCTACGGCTAATTGCGGGTGAATGCGTTGCAGCAGGGCAATGGTGACGGAATCCCCGAGGGTATAATCGAGCTTACCATCAGCGACTTGCTCCAATAACTCTTTTCCAGAGCGGTCAACGGACGAGCCCCAGTTAAGGTCGGGGTATTTGGTCTGTTTAAGCTGCTTTAAGGTCGTCATATGGGCCGAACCGGAAGCCACAATCAACTGGCCTTTCAGGTCACTGAATGATTTTGGCCGTGTAGCCCCCAACCGGTAGACCAACTGTTGTGAGACAGAATAATAGGCAGGGCCGGTGCGCGCCCGGTTAAGACGTTCGCTGTTATAAATTAGCCCGGCAGCAATCAGGTCTGCATCATCGCTATCTAAAGCATCAAATAGATCGTTGATATTATGATGTGGGGTCACCACCAACTTAACCCCCAGATAGTCAGCAAAACGTTTTGCCAGCTCATAGTCGAGACCGGAAGGGCCATCCTTTCCGGTAGAGTAGATAAGCGGTGAACTTATTGTGCCAACTCGCAGTTCGCCACGGGCTTTTATACGGTCCAGTTGCCCTTCTTGACTACTGCGCCAGGGAATATTAGGCCACAGCGCGAGGGCCAGAAGTAAGGCGATTACACCGATAACAAAGTAATTTAATTTTATGCGCGTCAAATAGTTATCTCTCGGCAGCGCTCTTTATATGTGTGTCATGAAGCTGAAAATCGACATGGTTAAATCCCCAGTGGAGTGGCATTTTGCGCAACAAATCGTCAGTGTGCAACTTTAATTGCTAGCTATTTATCCGGCATTCAACGGATATCTCTCACCGAGGTTTCTGACGCAATTATGAATAATAGCTACGCAAACGGTTTCGTCGGCGGCTTAGATTCACTATAATGGCGCGCGTTTTCCCCTGTTGCGCCCAATGAAGTGCTGTCCCAGTCGCTTCGAAGACGAGAGAAACTTAGATTATGGAAATACTGCGTGGTTCGCCCGCTTTGTCGGCTTTTCGTATTACCAAACTGCTGTCCCGTTGCCAGGATGCTCATCTGCCAGTAGATGACATTTACGCCGAATATGTTCACTTTGCCGATGTTAGCGCCCCATTGAGCGCTGACGAACACGCCAGACTCCAGCGGCTGCTCAAGTATGGACCCTCTCTCCCCGAACATGCGCCAGAAGGGCGTTTACTGCTGGTGACCCCAAGGCCGGGGACAATTTCTCCATGGTCTTCCAAAGCGACTGATATTGCACACAACTGTGCATTGCCGCAGGTTTTGCGTTTAGAGCGCGGTCTGGCTTTCTATATACAAGGCCCGAATCTGACCGAAAATCAATGGCAGCAATTGTCGGCACTGCTGCACGACCGCATGATGGAAACGGTCTTCACTGATTTACAGCAAGCCGCGCAACTGTTCTCTCACCACCAGCCAGCCCCGGTACAACGGGTGGATATTCTGGCTCAGGGCCGCAGTGCACTGGATCAGGCCAATATCAAATTGGGCCTGGCACTGGCTCCCGATGAAATTGATTATCTGCTGGCAGCCTTTACTGGTCTGGGGCGCAACCCGACGGATATCGAGCTGTATATGTTTGCTCAGGCCAACTCTGAGCATTGCCGTCATAAGATTTTTAATGCGGACTGGAAAATTGATGGTGTTGAGCAGCCAAAATCGCTGTTCAAAATGATCAAAAATACCTTTGAACATACACCGGATTACGTGCTGTCTGCCTATAAAGACAATGCCGCGGTAATGGAAGGTTCTCAGGTTGGGCGCTTCTTTGCTGCGCCCGAAAATGGGGTGTATGGCTACCATCAGGAAGAGGCGCATATCCTGATGAAAGTGGAAACTCATAATCACCCGACGGCGATTTCTCCGTGGCCGGGTGCCGCTACCGGCTCGGGTGGTGAGATTCGTGATGAAGGTGCCACCGGGCGCGGTGCTAAGCCGAAAGCCGGTTTGGTGGGCTTCTCCGTGTCTAACTTGCGTATTCCCGGCTTTGAACAGCCGTGGGAAGAGAATTTCGGCAAGCCGGACCGCATTGTTACTGCATTGGATATCATGACCGAAGGCCCACTGGGTGGCGCGGCATTTAACAATGAATTTGGTCGCCCGGCGCTGCTGGGTTATTTCCGCACCTATGAAGAGCGCGTAAACAGCCATAACGGCACTGAGCTACGTGGCTATCATAAGCCCATCATGCTGGCTGGTGGGATTGGCAATATTCGCGCCAATCATGTGCAAAAAGGTGAAATCACCGTGGGTGCCAAGCTGGTGGTGCTCGGTGGCCCATCGATGAATATCGGTCTGGGCGGCGGCGCGGCTTCTTCTATGGCATCCGGCCAGTCTGATGCGGATCTGGATTTTGCTTCCGTCCAGCGCGATAACCCGGAAATGGAACGCCGCTGTCAGGAAGTGATTGACCGCTGCTGGCAGTTAGGGGACCACAACCCAATCCTGTTCATTCATGATGTCGGGGCCGGCGGTTTGTCCAACGCTATGCCAGAATTGGTCAGTGACGGCGGTCGTGGCGGCCGCTTTGAGCTGCGTGACATTCTTAATGACGAGCCGGGCATGAGCCCGCTGGAAGTGTGGTGTAACGAGTCTCAGGAACGTTACGTCATGGCGATCGCTCCTGCGCAGATGGCCCAGTTTGATGAGATTTGCCGCCGTGAACGCGCCCCTTATGCGGTTATTGGTGAAGCCACGGAAGAGTTGCATCTGACCCTGAATGACCGCCATTTCGATAACCAACCAATTGATATGCCGCTGGATGTGCTGTTAGGCAAAACGCCGAAAATGCTGCGTGATGTCACCCGCCTGCAAGCTCAGGGTGATGCTCTGCAACGGGCCGAAATCAATATTGCTGATGCGGTAAAACGCGTGATGCATTTGCCGGCCGTGGCGGAGAAAACCTTCCTCATCACTATTGGTGACCGCACCGTAACCGGTATGGTGACCCGTGATCAGATGGTTGGCCCATGGCAGATCCCAGTGGCTGACTGCGCGGTAACCAGCGCCAGTCTGGACAGTTACTATGGCGAGGCGATGTCTCTGGGCGAACGTGCGCCCGTGGCTTTGCTGGACTTTGCGGCTTCCGCCCGTTTGGCGGTTGGCGAAGCATTGACCAATATCGCGGCGACGCAAATTGGCGAACTCAAGCGGATTAAACTGTCTGCTAACTGGATGTCTGCGGCCGGTCACCCCGGTGAAGATGCCGGCTTATATGACGCAGTGCGCGCAGTGGGCGAAGAATTATGCCCGGCGCTGGAGATTACCATCCCAGTGGGCAAAGACTCTATGTCGATGAAGACCCGCTGGCAGGAAGGTGGCGAGCAGCGCGAAATGACCTCGCCGTTGTCATTGGTGATCACTGCTTTCGCCCGCATCGAAGATGTCCGTCACACGGTGACCCCACAGTTGCGCACAGATAAGGGCGACAACGCGTTGCTGCTGATTGATCTGGGCGCGGGCCATAATGCGCTGGGGGCCACGGCATTGACTCAGGTTTATCGCCAGTTAGGGGATAAACCGGCTGATGTGCGCGACGTGCAACAGCTGGCTGGCTTCTTCAATGCAATGCAACGTTTGGTCACTGATCAGGCCTTGTTGGCTTATCACGACCGCTCTGACGGCGGCCTGTTAGTGACACTGGCTGAGATGGCTTTTGCAGGTCATTGCGGTGTACAAGTTGATATTCAATCCTTGGGTGACGATGCGCTGGCGGCCTTGTTTAATGAGGAGTTGGGGGCGGTTATTCAGGTGCGCGCTGAGCAGCGAGCTGCCGTGGAAAAAGTGCTGGCAGACCATGGCCTGGCAAATTGTGTGCATTATCTGGGCGGTGCTGTTGAGGGAGATGTCTTCGATATTCGCAGCGGCACTGACGTGGTATACAGTGAAAAACGCAGCACCTTGCGCTTGTGGTGGGCTGAAACCACTTGGCAGATGCAGCGCCTACGTGATAACCCGGATTGTGCGGATCAAGAGCATCAAGCTAAACAGGATGAACAGGATCCGGGCTTAAATGTGAAACTGACCTTTGATCCCGCCGAAGATATTGCCGCACCTTATATCATCAAGCAGGCGCGACCAAAAGTTGCCGTGCTGCGTGAGCAGGGAGTTAACTCCCATGTTGAGATGGCGGCCGCCTTCCACCGCGCCGGTTTTGATGCTGTAGATGTGCATATGAGTGATCTGTTGGCTGGGCGCACTGATTTGCAATCCTTCCAGACTTTAGTCGCTTGCGGCGGTTTCTCTTACGGCGACGTGCTGGGTGCCGGTGAAGGTTGGGCGAAGTCCATTTTGTTTAATGACCGGGTGCGCGATGAGTTCGAAGCTTTCTTCCACCGCCCAGAAACATTGGCATTAGGGGTGTGTAACGGCTGCCAGATGATGTCTAACCTGCGCGAACTTATCCCCGGTGCTGAGCACTGGCCGCGATTTGTCCGTAATCTGTCAGATCGCTTTGAAGCGCGTTTCAGCTTGGTCGAAGTGGCAAATAGCCCCTCATTGTTTATGCAAGATATGGCGGGCTCCCGCATGCCAATCGCGGTTTCTCATGGTGAAGGGCGGGTTGAAGTGCGTGATGCTGCGCATTTGGCGACACTGGAACAGAACAACTTAGTGGCATTGCGCTTTGTCAATAACCAAGGTGTGGTGACTGAACAGTACCCGGCTAACCCGAATGGCTCAGCACATGGTATCACCGCGGTGACCAGCATCAGCGGGCGGGCAACCGTCATGATGCCGCACCCAGAGCGCGTCTTCCGCACGGTCAGTAACTCGTGGCATCCAGAAGAATGGGGTGAAGATAGCCCATGGATGCGGATGTTCCGTAATGCGCGTAAGCAATTAGGTTAATGAATAGAGGGGCGTTATGCCCCTCTTATTTCGTTTTCATACGGTAATTTTATTTATTCATGGAATAACTATTGTTTGAGTTATCTCTTTCATCTGTTTGTTATCATCAATAATCTCAAGAATAAATTGATACTCCCCTGGCTGGATATCAAGTATTTCTAAATTCACTGTTTTTATGTTGTTATTGACAAAACCACTCTTGTTATCTAATTCGATATTGTGGCTGTCGAGGAGAGATGCGCTGTAATGCAACATCACTTCTGATTCTAGAGAAAATGAAATTTTATATGCAGAAATAGCCTTATGATAAGATGAGTAATTAAAATTGAGAATAAAGTCAGGAAAAACATCATTATTATATTTAGCTAAATAACCATTCACTTGATTTACGGTTGGCATGCATTTCATGCTATTAGTGTATAAATTATTGATTTTTATTTTACTGAAAAGGTTATCAAAACCGGATGCCGATGGAGAGGAGAAAAGGATAAGATGAGAAAGTAAGAAGGCAGTGATATTTATCATAGTTATATTCCTTTGCATGACAGTGAAATATTAACGAGAATAATCCCCACTTGTTGTATTCATTAATGTGATATGTCTAATTGGCATTCTGTACTTTGGCTCTCTGCATATCCGTTACCCGAGCCAGATGATTAGCGTGACTCATTTATGAAACTGATTAAATCTCATAATTTATAACTCTCTGATGATTTGTGCCGCAGTCTGCTCTCGGGGGAAGGGTTGAGATCGATAAGAAAGCAAAGGGCATTTTAGTTACTGAGATTTATTTAATACACTGATTTTTAAGTATTTTATATATCTTGTCGGTAAATCACGACAATCAACAAGTTATTTGTCTCAAAAAAGAGACATTTAAATAATTGATTTATATGATATTTATTTTTAAGGTGGTCGAGTGTCGGGGATTGGCGACAAAACAGCAGTCAGCGGCTCTATCGGGTGAGTGCTACTCATATTAAAGCCAAAATATAAAAATAATTAGTGATTAAATTCAGTGTATTATGTTTTGTTTTTTAGAGTTGGCACGCTAACTGCATTATTACTATCAGTTGCTCATTCACCTCTTTATGATAGTCCCGCCGTCAAGCGGAATATGCACTTCATAAGCCACCGAATGATGCCTAAGACTGGTGCCTATCGTCCATCTAAACCGATATCGTGTGAATGCACATATCAAACATCGGACGACACGTTGAGTGAGGCGCCGCCTATGTCCTGCTGTGATGAGTAGTTCATCAATTTTGGACATGTCTGGATGCTATTCGTCTCATCCTCCCGATGATTGCCTCGGCTTCATCAAACTGGAGACGATGTTTAAGGGCATCCACATATTCTGCGACGGGGCATTTATTGCCCCGTTGTCACATCTATACCCGTCATAGTTCAAGCTGCATGTGTGTTGGCTGACCCTGTGGGCAGCATAAATGCTGTTCAAATCGGTTCCCGACCAATTTTTTTCTCACTTGTCGCCTTCCTGTAACTCGAATTATTTAGGGCATATTATGGTCAAAGACACGCTAAAGCTCCGGTTTTTACTGCCACTGACAATAAAAGTAGGTCAGATGATAAGTCTGACGATAATGAACAAACAGTCTTAATTAAAAGCACTTTGCTCAACGCTAAGTGCTTTTTTTTTATCTCGGGTTCGGGTATGGCGATATTAATTGGCTTACAGGCATTGTAATCCTGGCAAAGTCAGTTAGCATCACAACAGAATGATAGGTAATGAGATGATTTCGTTGAAAAGATGGCGTTTATTCCCCCGATCTTTACGCCAATTGGTGCTCATGGCGTTTCTGTTGGTGCTGCTCCCTCTGCTGGTGCTGGCCTATCAGGCATATCAAAGTCTTGACCACCTCAGCACCCAGGCGGCAGATATTAATCGCACTACGCTGGCAGATGCCCGGCGCAGCGAAGCAATGACCAGTGTGGCACTCGAAATGGAGCGCAGCTATCGCCAATATTGTGTCTTAGATGACGCGACGCTGGCAAAACTCTATCAGCATCAGCGTAAACAATATGCCCAAATGCTGGATACTCATGCGCCCATCCTACCCGACGCCCGCTATTACCAGACTTTGCGTGGATTATTGACACAACTTTCTGATATTCAATGTAAAAATAGCGGCCCGGCACAAAATGCATCCGCCTTATTAGAGCAGTTTTCCCGCTCCAATGCGGAAATGGTGCAGGCAACTCGTGATGTGATTTTCTCTCGCGGGCAACAGTTGCAAAAAGATATCGCCGAGCGTGGGCAATTTTTTGGCTGGCAATCCCTGCTACTGTTCTTGGTCAGTGTGTTACTGGTGGTGTTATTCACCCGCATGATTATTGGGCCAGTTAAGGGTATCGAACGGATGATTAATCGGCTGGGGGAAGGGCGGCCGCTGGGCAATACTGCGTTGTTTAAAGGGCCGCGCGAATTACGCTCACTGGCACAGCGCATTATTTGGCTCAGCGAGCGTTTGGCCTGGCTCGAATCACAGCGCCATGAGTTTTTGCGCCATATTTCTCATGAGTTGAAAACGCCGCTGGCCAGTATGCGCGAAGGTACTGAATTATTGGCTGATGAGGTGGCCGGGCCATTGACCCAAGATCAAAAAGAAGTGGTTGCCATCCTTGATAATAGCAGCCGCCATTTACAATTATTGATTGAGCAATTATTGGACTATAACCGTAAATTAGCCGATGGCCCCGGTGAACTTGAAAATGTTGAATTGGTCGAAATGGTCGAAGATGTGATTTCGGCCCATAGTTTGCCCGCGCGCGCCAAGATGATTCGTACCGAGACGGATCTTCAAGCGGATATTTGTTGGGCAGATCCGACACTATTGATGCGGGTATTAGATAATCTCTACTCCAATGCGGTGCACTATGGCGAGGAATCCGGTACCATTTGGGTGAGTAGCCGTCTGGTGAATAACCGCGTGCAAATTGATATTGCCAATACCGGCGCATCGATCCCGGTATCGGAAGAAACAATGATATTTGAGCCTTTTTTCCAGGGAAGTCATCAGCGAAAAGGGGCCGTCAAAGGCAGCGGGCTGGGGTTGAGTATTGCTCAGGACTGCATCAAACGTATGCAGGGTGACTTGCAATTGGTGTCCGTGGATTACGCCGCAGTCTGCTTCCGTGTGGAATTGCCATTAACCGCCGAGAATGAATAAATAATGTACACATGGTCTATGAGCAACTTGATGAAAAAGACCGTCTTTTTAACAAGTAACGTGTCAACTGCGGCAGTCATGCCCGCAGGTAAATTTGGCACGAGTATTTTTTGGCGAGCTTTGTTGCTGGCCCCTCTATTACTCACGGGATGTACTGATAACCCGACCAGTGGCCGTTTTTCTCAAGCTGTGCAGATGGTTATCCCAGAAACGAAGATTGTTGATTATCGGACGTTATCCTGTGATGTGCTGTGGAATCTTGACGATAAAGAGACGTTAGAAAATTCACTTTACTGGCTACGGGCGATGGATTGTGCTGAACGTATGGGGTCAACTCAAGCACGGGCACTCGCCAAAACATTGCCGGCAGTGACGTGGTCAGCGGCCTTTAAACAGGGCATTTTAGTGAGCAGTTCCGAGCCTTCAATTGCTGAGCGCCGTCAGGTGGTGGAGCGCCTGAACAGTTACAGCCAAAGTTTCCCCGGTGCTGTGCGTCCCTTGATTCAACTGTGGCGTGAGCAGCAGGTTCTGCGCATTTCGCTGGCTGAGGAGCGCACGCGTTATCAGCGTTTACAAGAAGAGTCCGACGCGCAGATTGACCGTTTGAGGGAAAGTCAGGTTCGGCTACAATATAATTTGCTGGACACTACCCGGAAACTGGAAAATTTAACCGATATCGAACGGCAGCTTTCATCACGTAAGCAACTGCAAAATGAGATCCCGGAAACCGATGCTGATAGCAAAGCAGCAGCGGCCAAACCAGCGGAAACTAAGCTAGCAGAAACTAAACCAACAGAAGCTAAGCCAGCAGAGGCCAAACCCCAGCCCAAAGTAGAGCCCGCTAAACCGGCTGAAACCAAGCCGGTGGAAGCCAAACCTGCGGAGGCCAGTCCTGTTGAGAGTAAACCTGCAGAGCCACAAGCTGACACCAAACCCGCGCCGCAACCGGTAGAAAAACCGGCGGATACTTATACACCGCCAGTCGTACCGCCAGCTGACGTCCCACCTGCGACCAATAAGGAATCACATGACGCCACGCAAACCGGCCAATCTACTGCTGGTTGACGACGACCCCAGCTTACTGAAGTTGCTGGGAATGCGTTTAACCAGTGAAGGTTTTAATGTCACCACCGCTGAAAGTGGGCAGGAAGCATTGCGTCTGTTGATGCGTGAGAAAATTGATCTTGTTATCAGTGACTTGCGGATGGATGAAATGGATGGCATGGCGCTGTTTGCTGAAATTCAAAAGCACCAGCCGGGTATGCCGGTGATTATTCTGACCGCACATGGCTCTATTCCGGATGCGGTAGCCGCCACTCAACAGGGCGTGTTCAGTTTCCTGACTAAACCGGTTGATCGCGATGCGTTATACAAAGCGATTGATGCAGCATTAGAACTTTCTATTCCTGCCGGTGATGATACCTGGCGTGAAGAAATAGTGACCCGCAGCCCTGTGATGTTGCGTTTGCTCGAGCAGGCCAAAATGGTGGCACAGTCTGATGTTAGCGTGTTGATCAATGGGCAAAGCGGCACCGGTAAAGAAGTATTGGCGCAAGCGATTCATGCCGCCAGCCCAAGAGCGAAGAAAGCTTTTATCGCCATCAACTGTGGTGCATTACCTGAGCAATTGCTGGAATCAGAATTATTCGGCCATGCTAAAGGTGCTTTTACCGGTGCAGTCAGTAGCCGCGAAGGGCTATTTCAGGCCGCCGAAGGTGGAACATTATTCTTAGATGAAATCGGCGATATGCCGTTGTCTTTACAGGTGAAACTGCTGCGAGTGTTGCAGGAACGCAAAGTGCGCCCATTGGGCAGTAACCGTGATTTAAGTATTGATGTTCGAGTGATTTCCGCCACTCACCGCGATTTGCCCAAAGCGATGGCAAAAAATGAATTTCGTGAAGATCTCTACTATCGTTTGAATGTGGTGAATCTTAAGATCCCCGCGCTACATGAGCGCTCAGAAGATATCCCGCTGCTGGCTAACCACCTGTTACGCGAATCAGCCAAACGCCATAAGCCATTTGTCCGCAGCTTCTCAACCGACGCCATGAAACGGCTCATGACCGCCAGTTGGCCGGGTAATGTGCGCCAGTTAGTCAATGTGATTGAGCAATGTGTGGCACTTACCTCCGCGCCGGTTATCAGTGAAGCTCTGGTTGAACAGGCGCTGGAAGGCGAAAACACGGCTTTACCGACTTTTGTAGAGGCGCGTAATCAATTCGAATTGAATTATTTGCGTAAACTGTTACAAATCACTAAGGGCAATGTGACCCAGGCCGCGAGAATGGCAGGGCGTAACCGCACTGAATTTTACAAATTGTTGTCACGCCATGAACTGGATGCCAATGATTTTAAAGAATAACTGTTGTTAGTCGCGGATAATCCGGGTTACTGACACACTGATAACCGAGTTTAAATACCATGAGCAGAAAACTTGCCATTGCGTTAGCCCAGTTGAATTGGCTGGTCGGCGATATTGAAGGCAACACTGAACGTATGTTGCAAACCTTGCATGAGCAGCAGAAAGCGGGAGCTTCACTGGTCATGTTCTCTGAGCTGGCTTTGTCCGGTTATCCGCCAGAAGATCTGTTGTATCGTGATGATTTCTATCAACGCTGCGAAGCGCAATTGGATCGTTTGCAGGCGGCCACGCAACAGATTGCCGTATTGGTCGGGCATCCATGGCGCGAGGGTGGCAAGCTGTACAATGCGTTGTCACTGTTTTCTGACGGCAAATTGCAGGGGCGCTATTTCAAACAGCAATTGCCCAACTACGGTGTATTCGACGAAAAACGCTATTTCTCCGCCGGTCATGAAACCTGTGTGGTGGAGTTACAAGACTATCGTCTGGGCCTGCTTATCTGTGAAGACTTATGGTTTGATGGCCCAGTTGATGCAGTCAAAGCCGCGGGTGCGGAAATTGTGTTGTCTATCAATGCCTCGCCGTATAACCGTGAAAAACCCTATATTCGTAAAACGCTGATGGCGGCTCACTGCCAGCGCACCGGTTTACCATTGGTGTATCTCAACCAAATTGGTGGGCAGGATGAGCTGATTTTTGATGGTTGCTCCAAAGTATTTGATGCTGCCGGCAATATGACTCACCGTCTGGCGGCATTTGCCGAACAAACCACCTTATTGCAGTTCAATGAGTGCGAAGTGGTGCCAATGATGGCCCCTGCCGCTGAGCTACCGCCATTGGCACAAGTCTATGAAGCTTTGGTGTTGGCGGTTCGCGATTATGTGACTAAAAATGGTTTTAATGGTGCAGTTCTCGGGTTATCGGGCGGGATTGACTCCGCATTGACACTGGCGATTGCCGTGGATGCGTTGGGTAAAGATAAGGTTCAGGCATTGATGATGCCTTTCCGTTACACCGCAGATATCAGTATTGCTGATGCCAAAGAAGAAGCTGAAATTCTGGGTATCGAGTTTGATGTACTCTCCATCGAGCCGATGTTTGATGCCTTTATGAGCCAATTGTCACCCATGTTTGCTGGCACCGCGCGTGATACTACCGAAGAAAATCTTCAGGCGCGCTGCCGTGGTGTGGTGCTGATGGCTTTGTCGAACAAGCGCCGCAGTATTGTATTAACTACCGGTAACAAAAGCGAAATGGCCGTAGGCTACGCCACACTGTACGGTGATATGGCGGGGGGCTTTGATGTTCTGAAAGATGTGCCCAAAACCTTGGTATTTAAACTATCAGAATATCGCAATACTGTTTCCTACGTGATTCCGCAGCGGGTTATTACCCGCCCACCATCAGCGGAGTTGGCACCTGATCAGAAAGATGAGGACAGCCTGCCACCTTATGATATTTTGGACGCCATTCTCGAAGGGTATGTCGAGCAGGATAAGTCAGTTGCCGATTTGGTGGCTGACGGTTTTGATGAAACTATCGTGCGTAAAGTCATCCGCTTGGTAGATATCAACGAATACAAACGGCGTCAGTCTGCTGTCGGGCCGCGCATCACCGCCCGCAATTTTGGTAAAGATAGACGCTATCCGATTACATCAGGCTTTGGCCGCAAGAATTGGTAAACAGGGATTCACCATGAAAAAAATTGACGCGATTATTAAGCCATTCAAACTCGATGATGTCCGTGAGGCGCTAGCTGAAGTCGGTATCACCGGGATGACGGTAACAGAAGTAAAAGGTTTTGGTCGCCAGAAAGGGCATACCGAACTGTACCGCGGCGCTGAGTATATGGTGGATTTCCTGCCAAAAGTAAAAATTGAAATTGTTGTTGCTGACGATATTGTGGATACCTGCGTAGAAGCGATTATGCAAACGGCTCAGACCGGCAAAATCGGTGATGGCAAAATCTTTGTCTTTGATGTTTCCCGCGTGGTGCGTATTCGTACTGGTGAGCAAGACGAAGAAGCGATTTAATTTCTGTCTGATGCAGTAAAAAGCCCGTTTCGTTTTGCGACGAACGGGCTTTTTAGTTTTATGTCTCTATAAATAACTTCAAATTGGTGTGATTAGGCGGGAACAAACAACCCCAGCCAATAGAACAGATTCAGCACAACACCGGCGATAATCACGGCGACAACCGGCGCGGCAATCTTCATGACTGGGCGGCCAATAGCTTCGTTGAGGAAATAGAGCGCCGTTGTGATAGTAAAACCGGTATAGCCCGCCATCTTGATAGACGCGAAAATAGCCCCGATTAACAGCGCGTATTCCATCAGCAAGTTCATGGCATTACGAATATTGTCGGAGGCATTACGCACGGACGGGAAGCGGCCCAGCCATTTGCCGATTGAGCGCAGCATCAGCACTTCCAGCGATATCACTACCGCCCCAATTATCCCTGCCAGCAATGGATTCGGCACCAGATAGCCGACCACAAACACGAAGGTGAAACCGGCTACTGCATAAACACCGGTTGCCAGCGCTGTAGTGGCAATTAACGGCACAAAGCCGAGGCCGCGCATAAACTCGGCCAATGATGCCTGATGGATTAATGCCAGTGACTCTTCCGGTGTGATGCCCGGCGCATAGGCTTTGGCCAGTGTATAAATTGACACTTCACTGCCGCCGAAGATCTTCATGCTGGCGACCGCAGAAATTAACCCGCCGACAATTGCCAACATGGGGAGATTTTTAATAATTCGCTGGGTTCGCTCTTCAAAAACAGAGTGCCCGCCACCCCCTCCCAGGTGAGTTTTGGCTTTTATGTCTTGCGCGATAGCAATGCCGATAAGCAGAATCATACCGACGAAAATCTCAATAGATTCAGGGAATAACCCTGTGAAACGGGTAATGAGTAGGCGGGTCAGCAGCACGATAAAAGCAGAGACGATGGCAGTTTTCCAGCCAAACTGGTAGAAAATGGCGACCAACGGGAACAGGGCAAAGGCTGAAATTACCGGGCTGCTCAGCTCCCCTAATGAGCCAATAAAGTTTACTGGCAATGAAGTCAGCGCGGTATTAACAGCCGGTAAGCTGGTCAGGGCTAAAATACCCCAGGCAGCGCCAAGTGCGAAGGCCAAATAGCTATTGATCGCCAGCACGCCAATGATGTCGGTCGGCAGAAACAGCAGCCAAGAGTTAAGCAAACCGGTTGAGAGTGTGAAAGAAATGCCGACGGAGGCAATAAAGCCGACACTCAGGCCAAAAGCGATACTGCCCGCTTCACGGCGACTCATATTACCTTCAACCAATTGTGGCAAAATCGGGCGGATGCCGTCATGGAACACGGCGACGCTGCGGTGAGAAAGCAGCGCGGTCATCCCTGTCAGCAGGGCAACCACAACAATATGAATATAATCCACGGTGGTCCCCTTAGCGCAACTGCGTGATAAGCAGTGGGATAGCATGCTCAATATGTTCAACCGATAAGCCAAACGCCACTTTGCCCTCAGTGACAAATTTTTCTATTTGTTCTGGTTTTGCTTTGATACCGGGCTTGGCGATCGTGGCGCTTTTGTTGTACCCAATAATCGCGATAGCCATTGATAATGCGGCTCCGGCCCCAGTGTTACAGGCACCAATATAATAATCCAATTGGCCTTCTTTCACTTTGATAGCGGCATCCATATCCGAGAGAATAAATGTTTCAAAAGTATTCGGTGCCGTCTGCTCAATCATTTCGCGGATTAACTCTCGTTGCAGCCCGGCAATGCCAATCTTCTTCATAATCACTTTCCTTGCGTGGTGAAAAATTTATTAGGATTGTGGCGCAACATCATTTCCACCTTATCGGGGGAAATCCCTGCGGCCAGTAACATGGGAACAAATGAATCAACTAAATAGCTAAATCCACTGCCGCCATTGGCTTTTAAATGTGAGCGGCGGGTTATATCCATAGAGAGCATGACTTTATCCAATAACCCGCGCTCAGCGAGCATGACTAACATGGCGACACGGCGTTCATCTGGGAAATAGCTATTTTTACCAATAGTATCGAATTGGACATATACGCCCATATCGATCATTTTCATAATAAGGTCGGGCTGCTCTTTCAGGTCACAATGGCCAATGACCACGCGCTCGGGCGATACACCATGTTGCTTGAGCAGCGCGATTTGCTCCAATCCCATAGTACTGAAACTGGTATGGGTCGAGATGGGTAGGCCGGTGGCATGGTGAGCCAGTGCTGCGGCATGAAAGACTTTGGCTTCGTCAGGGGTAATCACGCCCTCGCTGGTGCCAATTTCGGCTATTACACCGGCCTTCAGTTCAGTGCCGTCAATGCCAACCTCGATTTCATCAATCATGGTTTTCGCCAACTGTTGCGCGCTACTCTCACGAACCATCGGTGGATAGAAACTGTCGGTATAATAGCCGGTTGAGGCGATAACATTGATGCCACTATCTCGCATTAAATTCAATAAAAACTGCGGATTCCTGCCCATATATCGGTTAGTGACTTCGACGATATTCACCACCCCTTTACTCACTAATTCACACATTTCGTCACAAATGGGCTGATATTGATCCAACCGGCAGTCCAGATTATTTTTAAATCCGGATAAATCAATATGGAGATGTTCGTGCGCGTAGGTGTATCCATCGGGATTAATCATCGGGCGGACTCCGAAGAAATTAAATATGAATAGTTAAGACTATCATGGGAATACATTAAATAAACTAACGCATTGGGCTAATCAGCTTTTTTATAAGTTAACCCAGCGTATTACCCTGGCTGTCATAGTAACCAAGGATGTGGGGAGCCCCACTTTGGATACCATCAATTAACACAACGTCACTGCGAGTCACGAATATCTGGGTGCGAAAACTCATGATAACCGGGCTACTTATCGGGAATTGACCGGCCAAATGCAGACAGTAATCAATGCTGTCATTATCAATCGGCAATACAGAGGCTTGGCTGAAGTGGTTATCATGCCAAATTAATGCATTTTTCAAATGACCACGGCGATAGTAACCGCCACCAAATAAATAGCTGTTGCCAGAAAAATGGTGAGAAATTTCAGATAGATACAGCATTGATATTTGTTCTGGTTGGTCGCCATGTTGATTGGCAGGGATAGTCCCGGTAAGGGCATGGCCGGGTTCACTGTGTGTGATGCCCAATGTGGCCAGTTGGGCCAAGGTGGTGCAACTGGTTGCTGAGGGGGCATTTACTTGTTCAATGGCCACTCCTTCTGCTTGCAGAATATCCCGCGCAGCCAGTAAGGTTTGCATGTTGGTTGTTGGCAATGTCTGTTGGTGCAAGGGGTCATACATTAGGCAAGGAAAATGCGTTATCCCGACCAATCGCACCCCCGGCATTTCTCGAAGGGCTGCAATGACTGCTGGTAAATGATGTAACTCGAACCCTGATTCCTGCCCGGAATAGAGTAAATCTCCCGATTGGCAAACCTTCAGCATTAGCGGTTGGATAATATGTTGGCGATGCGCGACCTGCGAGATTTCCAGTGCCTTTTCCAATGAGAAAACGGTTATCACTTCCGGCCGCTGACGGATTATCTCCGCTAGCATGGCACAAGGCGGTTGTACCAGATGGCCAATGTGGGCAACAGGAATAGCATGGCGATAGAGTTGGCGCGCTTCTTTAAAATCAACCGCCACCATACCGTGATAACGTGTACCTTGATAACTGCACGCTAGCAGGCGGCGACACAGCTCCGGATTACGCCCAAACTGTTTGCTCATCAAATATAGTTTTATCTGGTGATGATGCGCAGTTTGAAGCAGTAAACGGGCATTAGCTTCAGTTTGTTCTACATCTATGACATAGCTATCAGGGCCGATTTTCCCCTGACGCCAGAAGGAAATTGCGACATCAATAAGCTTACTGTTTTGTTTTAATAGGGTTTTTAAAAACATTATATGTCCTGAACGCCCTAGGCATAATTATACTTATTAAATTATTATTATTTTGAATATTTATGATAAAAAAGACCCTGATGTTGTATTTTCGAACCTTATCCCAAAACTATTTTAACGCAGCAAAGGTGTATCACTAGAAAGGTATAGACCGTATAGGTTCGCGAGTAAATATCCGATTTCATTTTCTGCGGGCTTCAGTGAAAAAAAGGCCAATAAATCCTGATTTATCTCCCGGATATAGTGAATCTCTTCACTTTGGACAATTTCCGCTAATATTGCCGGATCCAGCGCAGCTATCTCTTCACCTCGTCGGGTTCGCATTAATGCATTTGCCATATGGGTGATAGCCACCACCCCTTGATAACCTTGCACCGGTAGTTGCCAAAAATGCTCTAACCGGTTGATAACTTGGTCTAATCCTTGGCCAATATCGTGATCAATAACACCTGACTGACACAGAATATTAAGACGCGCATCAATACAAATCTTCAAAGAGTGGCCTCCCGAAAATAGCCTGGCTTGCTGGCAGAGTAATATGATTAATAGCGAGGTTCTATCTCACCATTTTGTACGGCTCGCTGGTGGCAAAGCAATAATGTTTCATTAATTCCTTTTTCCAGCAGCAATTTAATGGGGTGGTTATCTGGCCGGATAAGGATAACTGCTTGTGAAGCTTGAATATAGCGCTCGTCACCTTGCAGTTTTATTGCCTGTAAGTCTTCGTGAGGAATATTATCAGCCAGATTCCAAATTGCAGCATCAATATCACCACGATTTATATGCGCGATACAGTCGCTATAAGGTAATTCGACTAATTCGATAGGTTGTCCGGAAAATTTAATTTCAGTTAGGGAAGGTGCGAATAAGCGGGGAAATTCTTCTCGGCTGACTCAGTCATTTCATTTCTTCATGTTTGAGCCGATTTTTTTCTCCCGTAAATGCCTTGAATCAGCCTATTTAGACCGTTTCTTCGCCATTTAAGGCGTTATCCCCAGTTTTTAGTGAGATCTCTCCCACTGACGTATCATTTGGTCCGCCCGAAACAGGTTGGCCAGCGTGAATAACATCGCCAGTTGGTTATCGTTTTTCAGCAACCCCTTGTATCTGGCTTTCACGAAGCCGAACTGTCGCTTGATGATGCGAAATGGGTGCTCCACCCTGGCCCGGATGCTGGCTTTCATGTATTCGATGTTGATGGCCGTTTTGTTCTTGCGTGGATGCTGTTTCAAGGTTCTTACCTTGCCGGGGCGCTCGGCGATCAGCCAGTCCACATCCACCTCGGCCAGCTCCTCGCGCTGTGGCGCCCCTTGGTAGCCGGCATCGGCTGAGACAAATTGCTCCTCTCCATGCAGCAGATTACCCAGCTGATTGAGGTCATGCTCGTTGGCCGCGGTGGTGACTAGGCTGTGGGTCAGGCCACTCTTGGCATCGACACCAATGTGGGCCTTCATGCCAAAGTGCCACTGATTGCCTTTCTTGGTCTGATGCATCTCCGGATCGCGTTGCTGCTCTTTGTTCTTGGTCGAGCTGGGTGCCTCAATGATGGTGGCATCGACCAAGGTGCCTTGAGTCATCATGACGCCTGCTTCGGCCAGCCAGCGATTGATGGTCTTGAACAATTGGCGGGCCAGTTGATGCTGCTCCAGCAGGTGGCGGAAATTCATGATGGTGGTGCGGTCCGGCAAGGCGCTATCCAGGGATAACCGGGCAAACAGACGCATGGAGGCGATTTCGTACAGAGCATCTTCCATCGCGCCATCGCTCAGGTTGTACCAATGCTGCATGCAGTGAATGCGTAGCATGGTTTCCAGCGGATAAGGTCGCCGGCCATTACCAGCCTTGGGGTAAAACGGCTCGATGACTTCCACCATGTTTTGCCATGGCAGAATCTGCTCCATGCGGGACAAGAAAATCTCTTTTCTGGTCTGACGGCGCTTACTGCTGAATTCACTGTCGGCGAAGGTAAGTTGATGACTCATGATGAACCCTGTTCCATGGCTCCAGATGACAAACATGATCTCATATCAGGGACTTGTTCGCACCTTCCTTAGCAGACATTGGTCGGGGGAGCGCGGATCTAACCCCACGCGGCGGATATTATTCTGTTCGCCACGGCGGCAAATAAGTTGGTGGCCATCCACGTAGGAGCCATTTCCCAAATTCAGTGCCAGAGTGACTTTCCCTTGCTCCAGATAGCTTTTAGCCGCCAGATGCGAGACAACCGCCATGTCGTAAATACCGTCTATCAGGCACTCAATTCGCACTTCTGCCCCACGCATATGGGCAAAATATAGGGGAAGTAAGGTAAATTGCTCTCTTAAACCGCTGGCTAAACCTTCATAAAGCTTGGTGTAAGGCAGTGGCATGGCGCACACCATATTACCCAAATCAGCCTGTTGCAGTAACTGCGGCATATTCAGGTCAATGAGTAAGGTCCCATTTCGGCCTCGGCGCTCAACAATGATAGCGCCCTCAGCTTCCAACACTTTTAATGCGTGCTGTACCACTCCGACGGAAATCCCGAAATCATCGGATAACTCATCGATAGTTTTAAGCCGATTACCGGGGCGTTCACCAATTAAATAGCGCGCCATGGATACCAATGCCAGCCCTTCTTTTTTTATGAATTTCTTACTCATGGTAGGTCAATTCAGCCTTAATTTACCCTGTGCTAGCAGGCAATAAATAGTAAGGAATAATGTCAGCCACACTATTAATTTTCAGTTATATGAATATTTAGACATTCATCTGAATGCCTCATCGTGGCAATATTAAATTAGGATATATGAGAACTAAATCACGTTCTACCAAATTTAAACGCAATAAGTAGACGGATTTTTTATAACGAATATGTAGGGATGCCGGAATGGCATCCCCATGGGAAATGAAATAACATTCAGTTATTAAATGACTTTATGTGGGCCGAAGCACTCATAGTGAATTCGCTCCGCTGCCACCCCTTGCGCTAATAGTTGGCGGCCGGCAAATTGCATAAAAGCTAATGGGCCGCAGAAGTAATAGTGCCTGTCGGGATCGGCTGCCAGCCACTGATGCGAACTGAGGTCCATCAGCCCGGTACTGTGATAATCCTTTCCGTGAGTATCTTGCGCCGTCGGCTCGCGATACCACACGTGGCGGCTAAGGTTTGGCATATTGTCTGCTATCGTGGCGACTTCATCGGCAAAAGCATGAACGCGCCCATTTTCAGCGGCATGCAGCCAATGCACTGGCGCGGCATGTTGCTGATTATGCAGAGTATTGAGCATACTCAACATCGGGGTTTGACCCACTCCGGCAGAAATTAGCGCCACCGGGGTGCTTGGGGCAATATCCAAGAAAAAATCACCGCGAGGGGGAGCGATGCGAACACTGTCGCCTTCGTGCAATTCACGGTGTAAATAATTAGAAACGGTACCTTGCTCCTCGCGTTTTACGGCAATGCGGTAGGTTTTTCCGTTAGGGGCCGCGGTCAGGGAATATTGGCGAATTTCCTGATATTCAAGCCGCTCATCTTCGATATAGATACCCAAATATTGGCCCGGTTTGAAATCCAGCACCCGGCCACCATCCTCTGGTGCTAACACAAAACTGCAAATAACATCACTTTGCATCTCTTTTTTCATGATGCGGAAACGGCGTAAGGTTCGCCAGCCGCCAGTGCTGTTTTCACCTTGTTGATAAATCTGGCTTTCCCGCGCAATAAATACATCCGCCAGCACCCCATAGGCTCTGGTCCATGCATCCAATACTTCCTGACCGGGGGAGAACATTTCATCCAATGTCCTTATCAGGTGATGACCGACTACCGAGTAATGCTCGGGTTGAATGTTTAGGCTGGTATGTTTCTGAGCAATACGTTCAACTGCCGGCAATAAAGCGGCCAGATTCTCAAGATTTGCTGCATATGCGCAAATGGCGTTGAACAGGGCTTCACGTTGGTCGCCATTAAACTGGTTGCTCATATTGAAAATGTGTTTGAGTTCAGGATTATGCTCGAACATACGATCATAGAAATGCGCCGTTAGCTTGGGGCCGGTGGCGGCAAGTAACGGGATGGTGGATTTAACGGTGGCGATGGTTTGGCTATCCAGCATGCGGTGCTCCTTAAATATTTTTATCCCCTTCGTCTTTGCTGCAAAGCCAATGATTTCGGGTGTTTTTAGTGTGTAAAACAATACATGTATTTAAAATGCATCTTATAGATTGTTGCTTAATTTGTAAATGCGCATCCTTCTTATAAGGATTGCTGCGCGGTGCCAGTTCACAGAATGTGAAAAAATCACATAATGAATATGAGGATAATTCCGTTGCGCTGGATGAAGTCTGAACAGGTCAAAGCCTTACACAGCCTGGAGCCAATCGTTTGCGTAAAAACCTCTGTCAAGACCTATCTTAAGGGGGGGGAAACAGTTTACACTGTGTCATAAAGCCCAAAAGGGCAGTTCACTAGGTCTATTTTGTTAGCTAAGTCAGGAGAGCCGGATGTTAAAGCGTGAAATGAACATTGCCGATTATGATGCAGATCTATGGCGTGCAATGGAGCAAGAAGTGGTGCGCCAGGAAGAGCACATCGAGCTGATTGCCTCTGAGAACTACACCAGCCCGCGTGTTATGCAGGCGCAAGGTTCTCAGTTGACGAACAAATATGCTGAAGGCTATCCGGGCAAGCGTTACTACGGTGGCTGTGAGTATGTCGACATTGTTGAACAACTGGCTATTGACCGTGCAAAAGAGCTGTTTGGTGCGGATTACGCAAACGTTCAGCCGCATTCTGGTTCTCAGGCGAACGTGGCGGTTTACTCTGCCTTGCTGCAACCCGGTGACACTGTTCTGGGGATGAATCTGGCGCACGGCGGCCATTTAACCCACGGCTCACCGGTTAACTTCTCCGGCAAACTGTACAATATCGTTCCTTATGGTATTGATGAGTCTGGCAAAATTGATTATGAAGATATGGCGCGTCAGGCCGAAATTCATAAACCAAAAATGATCATCGGTGGCTTCTCCGCGTATTCCGGTATCGTTGATTGGGCAAAAATGCGTGAAATCGCTGACAGCATCGGCGCATGGTTCTTTGTTGATATGGCTCATGTAGCAGGTCTGGTGGCGGCGGGCGTTTATCCTAACCCGGTTCCACATGCTCACATTGTGACCACGACTACGCACAAAACATTGGCTGGCCCACGCGGCGGTTTGATTTTGGCGAAAGGTGGCGATGAAGAGCTGTACAAAAAACTGAACTCATCTGTGTTCCCAGCGAACCAGGGCGGCCCATTGATGCATGTTATCGCGGGTAAAGCGGTTGCATTGAAAGAGGCCATGGAGCCTGAGTTCAAAGTTTATCAGCAGCAAGTTGCTAAGAATGCCAAAGCCATGGTGTCTGTATTCTTAGACCGTGGCTACAAAGTGGTGTCTGGTGGTACAGATAACCACTTGTTCTTGCTTGATTTGGTAGATAAAAACATCACCGGTAAAGATGCCGATGCTGCGTTGGGTCGTGCCAATATCACTGTGAACAAGAACAGTGTGCCTAATGATCCGAAAAGCCCGTTTGTCACTTCTGGTGTGCGCATTGGTAGCCCGGCAATCACTCGCCGTGGCTTCAAAGAAGAAGAGTCTCGCGAGCTGGCTGGCTGGATGTGTGATGTGTTGGATAACATTACCGACGAAGCAACTATCGAACGTATCAAACAGAAAGTTCTGGCTATTTGCGCCCGTTTCCCGGTTTACGCATAATTTCGGCCGATTGATTTTTCTAATAAAAACCCGCGAAATGCGGGTTTTTTGTTATTCACGTTATGTAAATGTGAAGCTAATCCCAAATTATGTGTTTGTAAAATGACAAGGTTGCTAGCGGACGGGGCCTCTGTCACAGTGGCGGGCTGACCTCGGAGGGATTCATGGTACTGCAATCAACACGTTGGCTGTCGCTCAGCTATTTCACCTATTTCTTTTCTTATGGGATTTTCCTGCCTTTTTGGGGCATCTGGTTGCAAGGGGAAGGGATACCGCCTGAAACCATTGGTATTTTGCTGGGCGCAGGATTGATTTCCCGTTTTCTCGGCAGCTTGATTATAGCCCCCAGTGTTAAAGACCCCTCCCATCTGGTCACTGCAATCCGCATTCTGGCATTACTGACATTGGCTTTTGCTGTTGGTTTTTGGTTTGGTCATGGTTGGGCCTGGCTGATGATAATTATTGCTGGCTTTAACCTGTTTTTTGGCCCACTAGTGCCCCTGACGGATGCGCTGGCGGCTACCTGGCAAAAACAGATAACTATGGATTATGGCAAAGTCCGGCTCTGGGGATCACTGGCGTTTGTTATTGGATCTGCATTGACCGGCAAGTTAGTTTCGGTCTGGGGCCACCCGGCGATCCTGTACAGCTTGTTGTTCGGTGTTTCAGCCATGTTACTGGGTGCATTGCTGAAACCCAGTGTGATGCCGCAGGGGGAAGTTAAGCACCGCAATGTGGTCGCGACCAAGTGGAAAGTACTGCTAGCTGAGCCGCAAATATGGCGTTTTTTACTGTGTGTGACCCTATTACAAGGCGCACATGCCGGCTATTACAGTTTCAGTTCCATTTACTGGAAGGAGGCCGGTTATTCCGCCGCAACGATTGGCTATTTATGGTCGCTGGGTGTGGTGGCTGAGATTCTGGTATTCGCGTTCAGCAATGTTCTTTTCCGCCGCTGGACGGCCCGTAGCCTGTTACTGCTTTCTGCCGTGAGTGGCATTATCCGCTGGAGCCTGATGGCCTCAACCACGGAATTATCGTGGCTAATTCTGATTCAAATTCTGCATTGCGGCTCATTCACTGTTTGCCACTTGGCGGCGATGCGCTTTATTGCCGCCCGGCGTGGGGCGGATGTTATTCGTTTGCAGTCGGTTTATTCTGCATTAGCGATGGGCGGCGGCATTGCGGTAATGACGGTTATTTCGGGCTTCTTGTTCGAACATTATCAGGGAGGGGTGTTCTGGGTAATGGCATTGATAGTTATCCCTGCGCTATTTATTCGCCCTCGGGTGGTTGCAAATTCGGAAGATCTTGCCCATTAGGGTAAATCTAACAGGCTGCGTAACTGCTTGTTTTGTTGTTCGTTTATGGGCAATGACACCTGAATCAGTGGGGGCGTTGATTCAGGTCGTTGTACGGCATAAGGGGTTAGCACCACAGCTGTCCCGGAGGGCGCGCCAGATTGAAGGTACACATCATGGGGCAAGTATTTAATATGCAATGGCAACAGAGTTAACTCACGGATTTGCTGCTCAACTTGTTGTTCTAAATCGGTATTATTCCGCGTGAGCAACAAAATTTGTTTTTCCTGCAATGCATTTTCCTGCATCAAACAGGCGCCAAAACTAATGGCTATCAGGGCCACTTCATCAGCAGAAAATTGGATTTGATACTCTTGTTCGAAGGCTATCAGCGCTTGCTGAGTGGTCCGTAACAGCCGGGGATATTGGCGGTTAACCTCTTCTAGTGATGAGTTATCAATACCTATATTAAAATAACAGCGCTCAATGGCTGGGGCGAGGTGAGCAAAAAGCTGGCTCATCAAAATCTTATTGTTCCCCAGTGTCATACCGGAAAGTTGTTGAAAATGCAGCACTAACTGGTCAATAGCATTAAGCAGACGCGAATCTTCCGCTGATTGGGTGCTGTGATAACTGTGCGCCTTAATCATTGTAAGCATCAGGATGAGCACGTCGCGCTCGACTCTATCGAGTGGATTACTTAGCAGTGGATTAAATAAATCAAATAAACTGTCAGCCGCCGCCAGGGCCGGTTTGCGTGTTAGCCAATATTGCTGGGTGAGAGATAACTCTGGCGGAGCATGTTGCCGATTTTCCCAAGCACAATAAGCCAAATACAGTTGCAAAAACTGGCGATCTTTTTCATTAAGCTGGCGGCTCAGATAGGGTTCGCATTGGGCAATTATTTTTGGTAAGTCTTCTGAAATCAGCCGGTTATCCCATGACAGCGCATCATATAAGCTGGGGGCGAAATGGTGCTCAACAAACTCAGGGCAATAGCGTACCCCCCGGCGTAGCCAGTGGATTAAGCACAGTCTTTTATCGAGCCGATTACCCTCAATTAAGCAACTATTATCGGCATGAGCACTCAGTTGCAAATGGTAGAAACGCTGGATTTCATTGGCAACCTCGGCTATATCTTGCCGGGTAGTTGGCTGCCCGACACGGTTAAATTGGCTGATCGTGTCCAGTTGTACTGTGCTTGCGGGCATAAAGAGCATCAGTAACATATGGCAGCGGCGTTGTTGACCGGATAGTGGTTGACTGAGTAACTGGGGCACAGAAGAAGTGTCCAAGTGCATATAACCGTCCGTGATGGATGTGTTGTTATTCATCAGTCTTAAGCATAGCAAAAGAGATTCTATCCGGTTTACTGGGGGAATGGGCTTTTACATCGACTTACAACTTACATCACAGTTATTGCGGAATTTCCAAGGATTGATTCATGCGGTTTATGTTATGTTATAACAAAATATGGGTATCTAAGCGGCTGATAGCCTTGTTGTTAGTGGGCTGTACTTTTATTTATAGCCACTTTGCTGCGGCTCACCCTCACAGTTTTATTGACATGGATACCACCTTTGTCAGTGAAAAACAGACGCTGGTGGGAATGAAAATGGTCTGGACGATGGATGAAATAACTTCCGCAGATCTGCTTTATGATGCAGAAAATGCCAAAAGTGACTCTGAAATCTGGAAGAAACTGGCCGCTGAAGTGATGGTCAATGTGCTGGGCCAGCACTATTTCACGGATATCTATCGCGACGGTAAGCCGGTGAAATATAAAAATTTACCGACAGAATATCATTTGTCGCGCAAGGGCCATCAGGCGGTTTTGGAATTTGTTTTGCCACTGGCCGAACCGCAACCCTTGGTGGGGAAACCTTTTATTATCTCGACTTACGACCCTACTTATTTTGTGGATATGACTTACGCCGATAATAAGGCGATAAGGTTGTCGGCTGAGATGGAAAAAAGCTGCAAATTAACTTTATTAACCCCAAACCCAAATGCTTCATTACAGGCCTACGCGCTGTCCTTGGATAAAAGTGACTCACCGGGAGAAGATATGGAACTTGGAAAACAATTCGCCCAACGGATAACAGTACAATGTCAGTAGGTCTCACCTCCGCTTCGCGCTCAAGACACTGGGCCATCAATTTATGGCCACTACTGGTATTTTTAGTGCTTCTGGCCGGAGCTGCACAGGTTGCCTGGCTTTATTGGCCGGAACTGTTATTCAAAACGGTGGTTTGGCAAAAAAGCATGCATCAGCAGATGGCCCAGCTACTGCAACAGGTGAAAGCAAATCCGCATCAGGCCGGTTTAGCGCTGATGATGTTCAGCCTGATTTATGGTGTGCTGCATGCCGTGGGGCCAGGACACGGTAAAGTAGTGATCGTGACTTATCTGGCGACACACCCGACACAGCTAAAAAACAGTTTGAAACTGACTTTTGCGGCGTCGATATTACAAGGCGGTGTCGCTATTGTGCTGGTGACAGTGCTGCTGGGCATGTTGCAACTCTCCTCTCGCTATTTGCACCAAAGCAGTTTCTGGCTGGAAAAGGGCAGTTTTCTGCTGGTTATCGTGCTCGGGATTTTGTTGTGTTTCCGGGCAATAAAGCGCCTTTATTGGCAGATAAAGACACTAAAACCGCAGAAAATCAGCATCCAGCGCATTCAGCCGTTGAGCGCGGATCACATTCACAGTGAGAGTTGCGGCTGTGGGCATCGCCATATGCCGAGTGCTCAAGAGCTACAAGCTGGCGATGACTGGCGCACTCGTTTGGCGATTGTGTTAGCCATGGGGATGCGGCCTTGTTCCGGTGCAATTATGGTGCTGCTGTTTGCTAAGGTGATTGGGGTTTATTGGTGGGGGATTTTGTCAGCGATTGCAATGGCAATAGGCACCTCATTGACCATCTCGTTATTGGCATTATTCGTGCATTATGCGCGGCGGTTGGCGGTGCATCTAAGCCGTAAAAGGGCTCCTGCGGCATGGGGATCTATAGCTTGGGCCACATTGGCATTGACCGGCGGTTTAATTTTGTTGTTTGCCGGAGTTCTGCTCTATCTTTCCAGCCAACCGGAAATGATGGGGGGAATAAGGCCATTTGGCCGCTAATTTTAACAATAAAAAAGCCAGTCGGTTAACCCAGACTGGCTTTTTATATGAAACCGTCATTCGTATAGAATTAACGCTTCAATGCATCACTGATTTCGTCGCTCATTGCTTGAACGATAGATTTCACAATGCGTGGGTTACCGGCAACAATGTTACCTGAACTGAAATGGTTATGGCCGCCTGCAAAGTCAGTCACGATACCGCCAGACTCACGAACCAACAGTTCGCCACCGGCGAAATCCCAAGGTTTCAGGCCAATTTCAAAGAAACCATCAACACGGCCAGCGGCAACATAAGCCAAGTCCAGTGCTGCTGAACCGGTGCGACGGAAGTCTGCACACTGCTCAAACAGTTTTCCAACAACACGGATGTATGCCGGAGCATGCTGTTTAGCTTTGAATGGGAAGCCGGTCGCCAGAATCGTGCCGTCTAAATCTTTGGCGTTAGTACCACGCAGACGGTAGCCGTTTAGCTGAGCGCCTTGACCACGCGTCGCGCTAAACAATTCGTTACGCATTGGGTCATAGACCACGGCAACTTCGGTGCGGCCTTTGATGCGAACTGCGATAGAGACTGCGAAATGTGGAAGACGTTTGATGAAGTTGGTAGTGCCATCCAGTGGATCAATAACCCATTGTACATCATCGTCTTCGCCAACTAACTCACCGCACTCTTCACCAATAATGGTGTGTTTTGGATAAGATTTACGGATAACGTCAACAATCAGACTCTCTGAGTCACGGTCTACGTTGGTAACAAAGTCATTACTGCCTTTCTGGCTCGCTTCGACAGCGTCCGGGGTTTCATAATTTTTGGCAATCAGGTTACCGGCCTTACGCGCAGCGCGTATGGCGATAGTCAGCATCGGATGCATGGGTATCTTCCACTAGGATGTTAAAGAACGAGAAACGGGGCGTAGTATAGCAGGGGATCGGATAAATGCCTATGTCTGTGTTAAGATATGCCGATTCCCCGTTATCCTCAGAGTTTGTATGTTACACAATATTCGTATCGTTTTGGTTGAGACCTCACACACCGGTAATATGGGTTCTACAGCCAGGGCCATGAAAACAATGGGATTAACCAATTTATATCTGGTCAATCCTTTAGTAAAACCTGATTCTCAGGCTATTGCGTTATCGGCAGGTGCCAGTGATGTGATTGGCAATGCTACTATCGTCGATACCTTGGATGAGGCACTGGCTGGATGCAATCTGGTGGTTGGCACCAGCGCGCGTTCCCGCACATTGCCTTGGCCGATGCTGGAGCCACGTGAGTGTGGTGTTCGCAGCGCACGCGAAGCTGAACATGCGCCTGTTGCGTTGGTGTTTGGCCGTGAACGAGTTGGCCTGACGAATGATGAGCTACAAAAGTGTCATTATCATGTGGCTATCCCGGCAAACCCGGAATACAGTTCACTGAACCTGGCCATGGCCGTTCAGATTCTGGCGTATGAAGTGCGGGTCGCTTTCCTCGATCGCCAGCAAGCAGCTGCGCCAATAGTCGAAGAAGAGGAAGCCCCATATCCGTTAGTCGATGATTTGGAGCGTTTCTATCTGCATTTGGAGCAGGTTTTGTCTCATACTGGCTTTATTCGTCAGGCCCATCCGGGGCAGATTATGAGCAAATTACGCCGCCTATTTACCCGTGCTCGACCAGAAGCCCAAGAGCTGAATATCTTGCGTGGGATGCTGACATCTATTGAGAAACAAGATAAATACCCACGACGCATCACTGATATCAATGAGCATAACGACAAAAAATAATATTGCATATCAATTGTTTATTATAAAAACCACCCAATATTATTGGAAGTGGAATAGTTAAATAATACTTGAGTTAATTACTAGGTTAAATAGTTGACTAAAACACTCAAGAATGTCAGAATTCTGGCTTGTTTTCACCAACAGGTAATTTTAGCTATGAGACTGACATCCAAAGGCCGTTATGCCGTGACCGCCATGCTTGATGTGGCATTACATTCCCAGGACGGGCCAGTTCCTCTGGCAGATATTTCCGAACGTCAGGGGATCTCATTATCCTACTTGGAACAGCTTTTTTCACGGTTACGCAAAAATGGCTTAGTTGCCAGCGTTCGTGGTCCAGGTGGCGGTTACCTGCTGGGTAAAGACGCGTCAGCAATCGCGGTCGGTGCTGTTATTACCGCCGTTGACGAATCTGTCGATGCAACCCGTTGTCAGGGTAAAGAAGGTTGTCAGGGCGGCGATCGTTGCCTGACTCACACCTTGTGGCGTGATTTGAGCGAGCGCATCAGCAGCTTCCTCAACAGCATCACATTGGCAGAACTAGTGAATAACCAAGATATTCTTGAGGTTGCGGATCGTCAAAATAACGATACGCGCCGTACGGCCAATGGCCGAACGCAAGAGACGATTAACGTCAATCTGCGCGCATAAGCAGAATCTGCGGAATTTTACGTTTTGGAAGTGATGTACGGAGCATAAGAGCAATGACCGAATCAAAAATAAAGACACCGATCTATCTGGATTATGCAGCAACGACCCCGGTAGATCCTCGTGTCGCTGAAAAAATGATGCAGTACCTGACTCTGGACGGTATTTTCGGTAACCCCGCCTCTCGTTCCCACAAGTTTGGCTGGCAAGCAGAAGAAGCTGTTGATATTGCACGTAATGATATTGCTGCATTGGTAGGTGCGGACCCTCGCGAGATAGTCTTCACCTCCGGTGCAACTGAGTCCGATAACCTCGCAATTAAAGGTGCGGCCAACTTCTACCAGAAGAAAGGCAAGCACATCATCACCTGTAAGACTGAACATAAAGCTGTGCTGGATACTTGCCGTCAATTGGAGCGTGAAGGCTTCGACGTCACTTATCTGGCACCGCAGTCTAACGGTATTATCGACCTGAAACAGCTCGAAGCGGCTATGCGTGAAGACACCATTTTGGTTTCTATCATGCATGTGAATAATGAAATCGGTGTGGTGCAAGATATCGCGACTATTGGCGAAATGTGCCGTAGTCGTGGGATCATTTTCCACGTTGATGCTACGCAAAGCGTCGGTAAATTACCTATTGATCTGAGCAAACTGAAAGTCGACTTAATGTCTTTCTCTGCCCATAAAGTTTATGGTCCGATGGGCATTGGCGCACTGTTTGTTCGCCGTAAACCACGTATTCGCATTGAAGCGCAACAGCACGGTGGTGGTCATGAACGCGGTATGCGTTCCGGCACCTTACCTGTTCATCAGATAGCAGGTATGGGGGAAGCTTACCGTATCGCTAAAGAAGAGATGGAAAGCGAAGCTGCGCGTCTGCGTTCACTGCGTCTGCGTTTGTGGAATGGCCTTAAAGATATTGAAGAAGTTTACCTGAATGGCGATTTGGAGAATGGCGCACCCGGCATTCTGAACGTTAGCTTCAACTATGTTGAGGGCGAATCGCTTATCATGGCACTGAAAGATTTGGCTGTTTCGTCAGGTTCAGCCTGTACCTCCGCGAGTCTGGAACCTTCTTACGTGTTGCGTGCGTTGGGGATGAACGATGAACTGGCTCACAGTTCAATCCGTTTTTCTCTGGGGCGTTTCACCACTGAAGAAGAGATCGACTACGCCATTGCGCTGGTACGTAAATCCATTGGCCGTCTGCGTGACTTGTCTCCGTTGTGGGATATGTTCAAACAGGGCGTGGATATCAGCAGCATTGAATGGTCTCACCATTAATTCCAGACTTTAAGACTCAGGAGTAATCACATGGCTTACAGCGAAAAAGTAATCGATCACTACGAAAACCCACGCAACGTTGGGTCTTTCGATAACGCAGACCCTACCATTGGTAGTGGCATGGTTGGCGCACCAGCTTGTGGTGATGTCATGAAATTGCAGATTAAAGTTAACGAAGCTGGCATTATTGAAGATGCGCGTTTTAAAACTTACGGCTGCGGTTCTGCCATTGCTTCCAGTTCTCTGGTAACTGAATGGATGAAAGGCAAGTCTCTCGATCAGGCTGAAGCGATCAAAAATACTCAGATCGCGGAAGAACTGGAGTTACCGCCAGTCAAAATTCACTGCTCAATTCTGGCAGAAGATGCCATTAAAGCAGCTATCGCCGACTACAAAAGCAAACATACTGCCAAGTAGTTGTAATATAGGTTATTAACAACTGGCTCATTTTCTCCGGAAATTTCAAGATGCTGCACACTAATACATTTGCAGTTTGAAAAATAATGAGGATTGAGCTGGTTCCCAGAGTTGAGGAAGGTGTATGTCGATATCAATCAGCGACAGTGCTGCACAACGGGTCAGCGCCTTTTTAAATCACCGTGGTAAGGGTCTGGGTCTGCGCTTAGGTGTGCGGACATCGGGCTGCTCCGGTATGGCATATGTCTTGGAATTTGTTGATGAAATGAACGATGACGATATCGTTTTTGAAGACAAAGGCGTGAAAGTGATCATCGACGGCAAAAGCATGGTTTATCTTGACGGCACCGAACTGGATTTCGTCAAAGAAGGTCTGAACGAAGGCTTTAAATTCAATAATCCGAACGTCTCCGGTGAGTGCGGATGTGGTGAAAGCTTTAACGTTTGACCCCTGTTTTTGTTCCTACCTCAGGCATTTGATACCTTATATACCCAAAGTCATTGGAGTTGTAGGCAGCCAGCAAACACATCCCGATGAGCTTCGAGTAGGCCAACTACAAGTAAGCGATTCGGGTCAGTGAGCGCAGCGAGCACCTTTGCAGCTTAAGGACGAAAGGGATAACTCCAGAGCATGCTATGGATTACTTCACATTATTCGGGCTGCCAGCTCAGTATCTGATTGACGGCAACCAGCTCACTACCCGCTATCAAGAATTGCAACGCCAATTCCACCCTGACCGTTTTGCCAATCAGCCAGAACGCGAGCGCTTGGCCTCGTTGCAACAAGCTGCGACCATCAATGATGCCTATCAAACCCTCAAGCACCCGTTAAAACGGGCTGAGTATATGCTATCTTTGCAGGGTTTTGATTTAAGCAATGAACAACATACTATGCACGATACTGCGTTTCTGATGGAGCAATTGGAGTTGCGCGAAGAGCTTGATGCTATCGAACGTAAGCCCGATGCTGAAACACAACTCGCTGAATTTAATCGCCGCTTGGCGCTCATGACTCAAACGCGCAGCCAACTGATGGTTGAGCAACTGAATCAACAACAATGGGAACAAGCAGCGGATACGGTACGAAAATTACGTTTTCTGGATAAGTTACAACAGCAGGTTGAACAGTTAGAAGAACGCCTGTTTGATGACTTTTCGTGAGAGTTTAATAGGGCAATAAAAATTGTATCTTTTTGATAAAAATAAATAAAATTCAATTTATTAATGATGCAATGCCCGACTATTTCTTATTAGAGCGTGTCGCTAAAGTTTTATAGATTGATGGAAGCTCAATATGGCCTTATTACAAATTAGTGAGCCTGGTTTAACGGCTGCGCCGCATCAACGTCGGTTGGCTGCGGGGATAGATTTAGGCACCACCAACTCCTTGGTAGCTACAGTGCGCAGCGGTAAAGCGCAAACGCTAGCAGATGAGCAGTTGCGGGATCTTTTGCCCTCAGTCGTTCATTATCAAAAAGATGGAATTGATGTCGGCTGGAATGCGCGCCACTTAGCCGCATTGGATCCGGTCAATACAATCAGTTCAGTCAAACGCATGATGGGCCGCTCTCTAGCAGACATCACGCAGCGCTATCCTAATCTGCCTTACCAATTCCAGCCGAGTGAAAATGGTTTGCCGATGATCCAGACGGCGAGTGGATTGGTTAATCCGGTGCAAGTCTCTGCGGATATTCTTAAAGCATTGGCGCAACGGGCTCGATCCGCTCTGGAAGGGGAATTGGATGGCGTGGTGATTACTGTCCCCGCTTACTTCGATGATGCTCAACGCCAGGGGACTAAAGATGCAGCCCGTTTAGCCGGATTGCACGTATTGCGTTTGCTTAATGAGCCGACCGCAGCCGCCATCGCCTATGGCCTGGACTCAGGTCAAGAAGGGGTGATTGCTGTTTACGACCTGGGCGGCGGGACATTTGATATTTCTATTTTGCGCTTAAGTCGTGGTGTATTTGAAGTCTTGGCTACGGGCGGCGACTCCGCGCTGGGTGGCGATGATTTTGACCACTTATTAGCAGATTGGCTACGTGAGCAAGCGGGTATTGATTCCCGCGATGATCATGGTGTTCAGCGGCAACTACTTGATGCGGCAATCGCGGCCAAAATTGCATTGAGTGATGCTGAGGTTGCGGATGTCTCTGTTGCTGGTTGGCAAGGGCAGGTTACTCGTGAGCAGTTTGAATCTCTGATAGCATCATTAGTTAAACGCACATTAATGGCTTGTCGCCGTGCATTAAAAGATGCTGGCGTCACAGCTGATGAAGTGCTTGAAGTCGTGATGGTTGGCGGTTCAACCCGTGTGCCTTTAGTGCGCGAGCAAGTTGGACAATTCTTTGGCCGCACGCCACTGACTTCGATTGACCCAGATAAAGTGGTCGCCATTGGTGCGGCTATCCAGGCAGATATTCTGGTGGGGAATAAACCCGACAGTGACATGCTTTTGCTTGATGTTATCCCGCTGTCATTGGGGCTGGAAACTATGGGGGGGTTAGTGGAGAAAGTGATTCCCCGCAATACCACCATTCCAGTGGCCCGCGCACAAGAGTTCACTACGTTTAAAGATGGTCAGAGCGCGATGACTATCCACGTGCTGCAAGGTGAACGCGAATTGGTTCAAGATTGCCGTTCACTCGCCCGTTTTGCCTTACGTGGTTTACCGCCGTTGCCAGCAGGAGGCGCGCATATTCGTGTGACTTTCCAAGTGGATGCGGACGGGCTATTGAGTGTTACCGCAATGGAGAAATCCACTGGCGTTGAGGCGTCGATTCAGGTGAAGCCTTCCTATGGGCTATCCGATGATGAAATTGCCAATATGATTAAAGATTCAATGGCTAATGCGCAAAGTGATATTGGCGCGCGCAAGCTGGCGGAGCAACAAGTCGAAGCTTCCCGTGTGCTGGAAAGTTTACAAGGCGCACTGGCAGAAGACGCCGCATTACTCAATGAGCAAGAAAGTACTGCTATCGCTCAGGCGGTAGCGGCATTACAGCAGCAGATGCAGGGCGCTGACCCACATGCAATCGAAGCTGCGATAAAAGCGTTAGATGCACAAACGCAAGATTTTGCCGCGCGCCGGATGGATGCATCCATTCGTCGTGCTTTGGCTGGCCATTCTGTGGATGAGGTTTAATCATGCCTAAAATAGTATTTCTGCCCCATAAAGACCTTTGCCCGGATGGCGCAGTACTGGAAGCAACCCAAGGTGAGACCATATTGGATGTCGCCTTGCGTAATGGAATTGATATCGAGCACGCTTGTGAAAAATCCTGCGCGTGTACCACCTGCCACTGTATTGTGCGGGAAGGGTTTGATTCTCTGCCAGAAAGCAGTGAGCTGGAAGATGATATGTTGGATAAAGCTTGGGGGCTGGAGCCGGAAAGCCGCTTGAGCTGTCAGGCCCGAGTGACGGACGAAGATCTGGTGGTTGAGATCCCGCGTTATACCATTAACCATGCGCGGGAGCACTGATATGGGCTTAACCTGGCAAGATACTCGCGAAATTGGCGAAGCCCTGTACGACCAGTTCCCGGATACTGATCCGAAAACCGTGCGTTTTACCGACATGCATCAGTGGATTTGTGATCTGGAAGATTTTGATGATGATCCGCAGGGATCGAATGAAAAAGTGCTAGAAGCTATCTTATTGGTCTGGTTAGATGAATTTGAGTAAGCAGATAAGGGTCGCGTAAGCGGCCTTTTTTCTTTCTGTTACTTTTTATCCGCTACTTTATATCTAACCGACGGTACTTTTTAGCGTAAAGTGTTTGATAGAAAAGTTTGATTGTTCGATAGAAAATTTTGATCCGCCGTGGCTAACACAGGGCCACGTATAAGCAGCTGAATAACAGCAAAAAATAATAATGAAGAGGTAGTTCATGACAACAGAAATGATGCAAGTAACCCTATCCGATAAGCCCGCTGATGCCCGTTGGGGCGACAAAGCAATACTCAGCACGAATGCTGAGGGGATAACCATTCACCTGACAGGTAATGGTAAATTAGGTGCTATTCAACGCGCTGCCCGCAAAATAGATGGGCAAGGTATTAAACATGTAAAACTGGCCGGAGAGGGCTGGGGTCTGGAGCCAAGCTGGGCATTCTGGCAAGGTTTCCGTGGGCCAAAAGGCCAGCGCAGCGTGGAGTGGGCAGAACTGCCAGTGGACGAAAAAACCGAGCTGGAACAACGGCTAAAGATTATTGACTGGGTGCGCGATACCATCAATACACCGGCAGAAGACTTAGGGCCAGAACAGCTGGCAAAAAACGCGATTGATTTGCTGTGCTCGGTATCATGCGACGCCGTCAGCTATCGCATTACCAAAGGCGAAGACCTGCGTGAGCAAGGCTATGCCGGGATTTACACTGTCGGCCGTGGGTCTGATCGTGCGCCAGTCTTGTTAGCGCTGGATTACAACCCAACAGGTAACCCGGATGCGCCAGTTATGGCATGTTTGGTCGGCAAAGGAATTACTTTTGATTCAGGTGGTTATAGCCTGAAACAGAGCGCTTTTATGGATTCGATGAAATCCGATATGGGCGGTGCTGCAACAGTAACGGGTGCATTGGCATTAGCGGCAGCCCGTGGGTTAAAAGAGCGTGTGAAACTTTATTTGTGTTGCGCCGACAATATGGTTAGCGGTAATGCCTTCAAACTGGGTGATATTATCCGTTACCGCAATGGCAAGACTGTTGAAATCATGAATACCGATGCAGAAGGGCGCTTGGTATTGGCTGATGGTCTGATTGATGCCTCTGAGCAGAAGAACGCACCGCTGATTATTGACGCGGCGACGTTAACGGGGGCAGCGAAAACCGCCTTGGGCAATGATTACCACGCGTTATTTAGCTTTGATGATGAACTGGCGCAAGAGTTGCTGAGCAGCGCAAAAGTTGAGCATGAACCGTTCTGGCGCTTGCCGCTGGCCGAATTCCATCGCAGCCAGTTGCCTTCTAATTTTGCTGAGTTGAATAATGTCGCGGGCGCGGCTTACAGCGCCGGGGCCAGCACCGCGGCGGCATTTTTGTCGCACTTTGTGAAAAACTATCAGCAAGGTTGGCTGCACATTGACTGTTCTGCTACTTACCGTAAAAGCGCCGTTGAGCAATGGTCTGCTGGCGCTACTGGTTTAGGTGTTCGCACTATTGCTAACCTGCTGTTATCGAAAGCAAAATAGTCATTGAGTGAGTGAGGGGCTAGCGCACCTACGGGCATTCCGGCGGCTTATGTCGCCACGACCCGAGCGGCATGCTTCCCCTCTTCAATCAGTATTGTTAGAGGCTTGTGGGGCGCTTTTAGCGTCCCTTTGTTTGATTGTTTTCTGGAGTAGATCATGAGTTTGCCGCAGTCCCCTGATGATAATCACGATCACCATCCCCATGATGAAGACCAAAATCTGGAGTCTTTGCTCAAACTGGCGGCGACGGAGTCAATTCATCGCACCGCCTTTTTTCGTGCGCTGTTAGATGCCACGGTTTTAGTGCTGGTGGAGGATTCAGATCAGAGTGGTGAGGATGGTGAAATGACATTCACGGCAGGCAATGGTGTGAATATTCTGCACTGGGAAAAGCAGGATGGTGAATCAGTCATTCCATTCTTTACCTCGGTCGAGGTGCTACAGCAAGCGCTAGATATCGCTGAAGATCAACAGGTTGACAGTGAAAAACAGCCATTCATTGCTATGCCAGTGCGGGTGTTATTTGAAATGACACAGGGTGCGCATCTGTTTTTGAATCCGAAATCAGAGCACGGTAAAGAGTTTTGGCCGCAAGAAGTGGCGATGCTACTGGAGAACGGCGGTTTAGCTCAACCGGCTGAAATGGTGGTGGATAAAGAGAGCCAAATTCTGTTAGGGCAGCCGGAAGAGTACCCTTCGGCGATGGTCGATGCATTGATCCAACTGTTCAGCCAGCGTAAGGCGGTGCGACGGGCTTTCTTGGCGCTGATGCACGATAAGGCGGCAGATGAGAAACCTAATTTATTGGTGGGGCTGGAAGTTGATGGTTCCATTGATGAAATTGATCAGTTGATTCAAGAGGCTGGCAATGTGGCCAGTGACCATGCACCGGATGATGGCCCGGTAGACTTTTGCGTGGTGAATGAGAAAGAGCGGGGAGTCAGCCACTATCTGATGACTCATACCCAAGCTTTTTATCAGCGCAGGTGGGGCAGTTGGCTTAGAAATATCATTCCTTCGACTAATCATTAATGAGAATGGGAGCCGATATGGCTCCCTTTTTATGGCGCACAGTTATCATTGGTACGCTGAAACTCACCCAGAGGTATTGTTTGTGCTGCAATGATGCCACTTGATACTAGCGCTGAGATAAAAATGGATAATGACAATAAACGCGCATTAAATGTGTTGCTATGGCCCATAATTTTATAAAACCCCATTTATAGGTGATATTTATTAAAATGATATAAAGACTAAATAAAGGCGTGCGAGTTTTGATGAAATATAAACAAACTTGGTTTAAATTCCTATTTATTAAAATATTAAACGTTTTTTAGGGGGCTTTTTATTTATCTTAATACATTGGTCTCATTGCTTTGATTTTACTCTGTTGTTTTTAATGTCTTTTTCTTCTTGCTGCTTTCTTGGGCTTGTTTTTTGATAGGTTAATTTAAATTTTCTTTAAAAAATTAAATGCGATTTATTTCAAAAATATTATCAATATGAATGTTGTTTCCCACCAAATGTTCACAGTTTATGATGAGAATAATCTCAAGAATTGATGATCTATATTCCCTGTTTGGCGAATGCTATAATCTTGCCATCAACCAGGGAGCAAGATATGAATTACAATGGTTTGCATCGGTTAATGTCGAGAATGAAAGGGTGCCAGATGGTGCTCTTGGTCAGCGCGGTATTATTATTAGCGGGCTGTGATGACGAGAACAAAAATAAGGATGTTGCTGCGCCATCTTCCCCGGTGGCGACACAGGCCAGTGAGTCTGTGGTCAAAACGCCAGTAAGTAAAACTAATGATGCAAATAAATTGGCAGAACTGGCCAAACAGCATGCCGGGCAGCCGCTAACTTTATTGGATGCCTCCGAGCTACAGCTCGATGGCGCTAGTGCTATGGTGCTGACTTTCTCTCAGCCATTAGATCCCAATCAGGACTTTTCCTCACAGGTGCATCTGGTTGATACCGTCAGTGGGAAAATTGACGGGGCTTGGGAACTGTCCGATAACATGATGGAGTTGCGTTTACGCCATCTCAAACCTGAACGTAAATTGCTGCTTACAGTTGATAGTGCTTTGAAAGGCATCGGCGGTGCTGAGTTAGGTAAACAACAGCAGCAACAAATTACCACCCGCGATATTAAGCCGAGTGTCGGTTTTGCCAGTAAAGGCTCTTTGCTGCCGGGTAAATTGGCGCAGGGTTTACCGATAATGGTGCTCAATGTCGATAACGTTGATGTTAACTTTTTCCGCATTAAGCAAAGTAGCTTGGCCAATTTCCTGGCGAATTGGCAGTACCGCAGTTCGCTGTCTAACTGGGAATCGGACGAGTTGCTGAAAATGGCTGATCTGGTCTATACCGGCCGTTTTGACCTCAATCCTGCGGCCAATACCCGCGAAAAGCTGTTACTTCCGTTAGCCGATATCAAGCCGTTGCAAGAATCCGGTGTTTATCTGGCGGTGATGCAACAAGCCGGACGTTACAATTATACCAATGCGGCTACCTTATTTACACTGAGTGATATTGGTGTTTCGTTGCACAGTTATCATGACCAGCTGGATGTCTTTACCCAAGCATTGGCGGGCGGCGCGGCCTTAAAAGGTGTGTCGCTGCAATTGTTGGACGAAAAAGGCCAAGTGCTGGCGCAGAGTGAAACTGACGGTCAGGGCCATGCGCAGCTAGAGAAAAATGCCAAGGCGAAATTGCTATTGGCCTCGCAAAACGGGCAGACCAGCTTGATTGATCTCACCGCACCGGCGTTGGATCTGGCTGAATTTGATATTGCCGGGCCTGAAGGTTTCCAGAAGCAGTTTTTTGCCTTTGGCCCGCGTGACCTGTATCGGCCTGGGGAGACTTTAATCGTCAATGGGTTATTGCGCGATGCAGATGGTAAGCCCCTGGCTACCCAGCCAGTCAAAGTGGATATTCTCAAACCTGATAACCAGGTTGTTCGCAGTTTTGTCTGGCAGCCACAGGATGGTTTATATCAATACCAATACGCCATTCCAGAAAGTGGCCCGACTGGCGAGTGGTCATTGCGTCTGAATCTGGGTGACAACCAGCCGCGCCTCTACAAATTTAAAGTAGAAGACTTCTTGCCAGAGCGCATGGCATTAGATATTGCCACTAGTGCAGAGCCGATTGCCACCGACAGTGAAGCCAGCTTTGCGGTCACTGGCCGCTATCTGTATGGCGCTCCGGCCTCTGGTAACCGTCTGCAAGGTCAATTATTCCTGCGCCCACTGCGCGAAGCGGTTGCAGCATTACCCGGTTTTGAGTTTGGCTCGGTTATTGAAGAAAATCTGTCACGCACCTTAGACGAGTTTGATACCACATTGGACAGTGATGGCCAAACTGACATCGAAGTCGATAACAGTTGGCAGAATGCCCAGTCGCCTATGAAACTGATTTTACAGGCCAGTTTGCTAGAATCCGGTGGGCGGCCCGTCACGCGGCGTGCAGAGCAGGCTTTGTGGCCAGCCGATGCGTTGGCAGGTATTCGCCCTTTATTCAACAAGCAGCAAGTCTATGATTACCGCAGTGACAGCTATAAATCACAGGCTATGGTCGATCAGGACACGACGGCTGATTTTGACATTGTTTATGCCAATGCAGACGGTGAAAAACTGGCGGTTAATGGCTTGAAAGTGAAGTTGGTTCGTGAGCGCCGCGATTACTATTGGCAGTGGTCTGAAAGTGATGGCTGGCAGTCACTGTTTGATAAAAAAGATCTGACCATGGCTGAGCAGTCAGTGAACATTCCCGCCAATGGCAGCGCCAAAGTTAGCTTCCCGGTCGAGTGGGGCGCTTACCGCATTGAGGTGAGTAACCCTGATAACTCACTGGTCAGTAGCTCCCGTTTCTGGGCCGGTTATAGCTGGCAGGATAATACCGCGGGCAGCGGCGCAGTTCGGCCAGATCAGGTCAAACTGACACTGGATAAACCGGCTTATCGGCCGGGCGAGAAAGTGAAATTACGCATCGAAGCACCGACTGCTGGTAACGGCTATTTGTTGGTGGAATCCAGTGATGGCCCATTATGGTGGCAGGAAGTGAGCATTGCGGCGGGTGGCACAGAGGTTGAAGTGCCTATTAACACGGATTGGAATCGCCATGATTTGTATCTCAGCGCGACAGTAATTCGCCCCGGTGATAAATCGCAGCAGGCTACACCAAAACGCGCCATTGGTTTACTGCATCTGCCGCTGGTGGATGAAACCCGCAAACTGGCGCTGGAATTGGAAGCACCTGCCCGTATTCGTCCTAACCAAACCTTGGTGGTGAAAGTGAAAGCCAGCCGTACCGGCGCGCCGTTACCACAAAAAGTGCAAGTGTTGCTGTCAGCCGTCGACAGCGGAATTTTAAATATCACCGATTACGCCACGCCGGACCCTCATGACGCTTTCTTGGGGCGCAAACGCTACAGTGCTGATCAATATGATGTTTACGGGCAATTGATTGAAGGGCAGGGGCGCTTGGCGAGCTTGCGTTTTGGTGGTGATGGTGATGAAGAAGACGCGCTATCCCGTGGGGGTAAAAAACCGATTACTGAAGTGACTATTGTGGCGCAACAGGCCCAACCCGTGAGCCTAAATTCACAGGGTGAAGGCACCATTGAACTGCCTATCCCCGATTTTAACGGCGAATTGCGTTTGATGGCACAAGCTTGGAGTGATGAAGACTTCGGTAAAGCTGAGTCTAAAGTGGTGGTGGCGGCCCCGCTGATTGCGCAACTGGCCACCCCGCGTTTTCTGGCGGGAGGGGATAGCACCGAGCTGGCATTGGACTTGAGCAATTTGTCCGGTCAACCACAAACGCTGTCACTCAACTGGGCGGCGAGCAATTTATTGGCATTAAAGGGCGCACCAACGCAGTCTGTCTCTCTGGCAACTGGCGAGCGCAAAACCCTGCTGATCCCGGTTCTGGCCTTGAATGGTTTTGGTCAGGGTGATATCGGGCTGACCATCACCGGGATGGTATTGCCGGATGAAAAACTGGCAGATTATCAACATCATTGGAAAATTGGGGTGCGGCCGGCTTATCCCGCTCAGACCCGCCATTTTGCTAATGTGCTGCACAGTGGTGATAACTGGAACCTGCCGGCAGAGGCCATTGAGGGGCTGGCCCCTGAAACGCTACAAGGGCAGCTATTAATCACCAGCCGTCCGCCGCTGAATCTGGCCCGCTATATCACTGAATTATATGCCTATCCTTATGGCTGTCTGGAGCAGACGGTGAGCGGGCTATATCCTTCTTTGTACAGCAATAATGCGCAACTGACCGCACTGGGTATCAAAGCGGACAGCGATGAAAAACGGCGTAAAAGCATTGATGTCGGTATTGAGCATTTGCTCAGTATGCAACGTCATAACGGCGGTTTTGGCTTATGGAGTAATGACAGCCCGGAAGAGTTTTGGTTGACAGTTTATGCCACTGATTTCCTCTATCGCGCCAGCCAGCAAGGTTACAGTGTGCCAGTAGCCGCGTTAACCGCCGCCAATAATCGTTTACAGCGCTATTTGCAAGACCCGAGTCAGGTGCAGATTCGTTACAGTGAACAGACCAACCATACCCGCTTTGCGGTTCAAGCTTATGCTGGTTTGGTGCTGGCGCAACAGCAACAGGCATCATTGGGGGCATTACGTCAATTGTATACCCGCGGCAATGATGCGCGTTCCGGTTTACCATTGGTGCAACTTGGGGTGGCGCTGAAATTGATGGGGGATATGCCGCGAGCCAAAGAAGCCATTACGCAAGGGCTGAACACCACTCGCAGTGACAAAGATTATTGGTTGGAAGATTATGGTAGTCCACTGCGCGATGACGCGCTGATTTTGGCATTGCTGACCGACAATAACCTGTTGCCGCAGGTGCGCGACACACGTTTGTTGGAGTTATCCAATGCGCTGATGGGTCGTAATTACCTGTCTACGCAAGAGAGTAATGCACTGTTCCTGGCCGGACGCACCCTGATGAATGGGGCTGAAACCCCGTGGCAGGTGGCGATTGCGCAGCAGGCAGAGCCGATCGCGGATAGCCCGACATTGACTCAGAATACGGCGCTTAATCAAAACTGGTCAGCTCAACAGCTGGCGGGTGGGATACAATTGCAAAATCGCGGTGATGTGGCCCTATATAGCCGCTTGGATATTGTGGGATACCCACTGCAAACGCCAGCGCCATTTAGCAATAATTTGCATATCAGCCGCAGTTATATTGGTCTTGATGGTAAGCCGCTGAAGTTATCAAATCTGAAAAGCGGGGAGCTGGTTTTGGTGTACTTAGATGTCTGGGCCGATAAGCGCGTGCCAGATGCTCTGGTAGTTGATTTATTGCCAGCCGGTTTGGAGTTGGAAAACCAGAATTTGGGTGACAGCAGCGCCAGTCTGGGGGAAAGCGCCAACAGTGTGACGGAGTTATTGCAAGACATGCAGCAGTCGGATATCAAGCATCAGGAGTTCCGTGATGACCGCTATGTGGCGGCCGTCAATGTTGATCCATACCGCCACACCACCTTGCTCTATCTGGCACGCGCGGTGACACCGGGTATTTATCAAGTACCGGCTCCGCAGGTAGAATCCATGTATGTCCCGGATTGGCGGGCGCTAGGGAGTACCGTGCCGCAGCTTGAAGTTTCTAAGTAAACACTCACTCCCCTTTATGGTCGGCAGTAAGCTACTGTAAGGGGGAGGTGAATGCCATCGATGCAAAAACGACACAAAATTTGGGCGCTAGTGCTTATTGTTGTGCTCTTTCCGGCTGCTTTGTGGCTGGCGGATAAACTTTGGCCGCTACCCTTGACCGAGGCGCAGGTTGCTCGGGTGGTCGTGGCCGAAGATGGCACGCCATTATGGCGCTTTGCCGATGCAGATGGGGTATGGCGTTACCCGGTCTCCTTGCGTGATGTTTCTCCTTATTACCTGCAAGCTTTATTGACCTTCGAAGACCGCTGGTTTTATCGGCACCCTGGAGTGAACCCGCTGTCACTTATCCGCGCCGCTGGGCAGGATTTACGTGCGGGTAAAATTCTTTCTGGCGGCAGTACGTTATCGATGCAAGTTGCCCGCCTAATCGACCCTCATCCCCGCACGTTGTTGGGGAAATTGCGGCAAGTTTGGCGAACCGCTCAGTTGGAGTGGCACTTTTCCAAAGACCAAATTCTCGAAATCTATCTGAATCGCGCCCCTTTTGGCGGCACATTGCAAGGAATTGGCGCGGCCAGTTGGACTTATCTGGGCAAACCTCCCTCACAACTGACGCCCGCAGAAGCGGCATTGCTGGCAGCATTACCGCAAGCTCCAAGCCGGTTGCGGCCAGATCGCTACCCACTGCGCGCGAAAGTAGCACGCGATAAAGTCTTAAACCGACTGGCTGACTATCAGGTGTGGCCAGCGCAGCAAGTTGCTGATATAAAACAAGAAGATATCTGGCTGGCACCGCGACAGGTACCCCAATTAGCGCCATTACTGGCCCGGCGCTTAACCAGTGGCAATAAACGGGAAGTGATTCAGACGACTTTAGACGCCGGATTGCAGCGGCAATTAGAAGAGATGGCTGCGGGGTGGCGTCACCAACTGCCGGAGAAAACGTCGCTAGGATTGCTGGTGGTGGACCATACCACCATGAATGTGCGAGCTTACCTCGGTTCGGTCGATTTTCAGGACAACAGCCGCTTTGGTCATGTGGATATGGTGAGCGCCTGGCGTTCGCCGGGATCAACACTGAAGCCATTTCTCTATGCCATGGCACTTGATGATGGTCTGATTCATGCTGAATCATTGCTGCAAGATGTGCCGCGCCGTTTTGGCGACTATCGGCCCGGTAACTTTGATACGGGATTTCATGGCCCAGTGAGTGCCAGTGAAGCGCTAGTGCGTTCACTAAACCTCCCCGCCGTGCAATTGCTGGAAGCCTATGGGCCGAAGCGCTTTACTGCCAATTTGCGTAATGGCGGCTTAAATTTACGTTTTCCCCTCTACAGTGAGCCGAGTTTAGCCGTGATCCTTGGCGGCACCGGCTCGCGGCTGGATCAGTTGGTTGCGGCGTACAGCGCTTTTGCTCGTGGAGGAATGGCGGCTACATTGCGCTTTGAACCGCAACAGCAAGTACAGGAACGGCGCTTATTTTCCGCGGGAGCTGCATGGATTACCCGGCGCATAATGGCCGGGGAGGCCCGACCATTACCGGATGATATTTTACCTGCCACCGTGCCGCTGGCATGGAAAACCGGCACCAGCTATGGATATCGTGATGCTTGGGCCATTGGTATTAATGCCCGTTATACCATTGGCGTGTGGGTTGGGCGGCCTGATGGCACACCGGTCGCTGGTCAATTTGGTTACGCCACGGCAATACCAATTCTCAATCAGGTCAACAATGTGTTGATGACAGCTCTACAACAAAATGGCCGCCGGTTACCTCTTGATCCTCGGCCCCCATCTGTCAGTCGGGAAGAAATTTGCTGGCCCGGCGGTCAACCACTGGCCATTGGCGATACTAACTGCCGGCAGCGGCGTCAAAGCTGGGTGCTTGATGGCACTCTTCCTCCAACATTGGCCGCGCCGGGGCAGGAAAATATTCAAGGGAGCCAGCTCAGTATTTGGCTGAATTCACTGGGGCAGCGGGTTGCCGCTGATTGCCCCAATGCGCGACTGCAGCAGCTAACACTATGGCCACTGCCACTTGAACCTTGGCTACCGATAACTGAGCGCCGCAGTCAACGGCTACCCGCAGTTAGTCGCGAATGCCCGCCACAAGGGGATGTTGATGTGGCCCCATTACTGATTTTGGGTATACGCAACGGCACGATAGTGAAGCGTTTGCCGGGCCAGCAACATCTTGACCTTCGTCTGGCCGTGCAGGGGGGGCGAGGGCAACATTGGTGGTTCCTCAATGGGGAGCAAGTTGCGATAACTGAAAATAATCAATCATGGGTACAAACTTTATCTCTACCTGGTCGTTATCAGCTTAATGTATTGGATGAAAGTGGGCAGGTCAGTAATTTGGTATTTCGGCTGGACTAGCACAATATCTGATTTGAATTAATTACTTTAATTAATTACAAGCAACAACCCATTCTTTATATTTTTTTCTTAATATAATATTTTTATAATAAAAAATATTTTAATAATTTGCCTTCCATTGCGATAATATATTTCCTTGAGATTTTTCACTGTTCATTATAATGGTATGAATAACAAGTCTGGAGGGGGTATGATAAAATATCAATCTTTTCTGTTACTCATTATTTTCATTTTAATATTAAGTCGAGATGTATATTCTAATCAGCCCCAAGTCTGCTTTTTTATGGATGAAAATTATCAAGGTGAATCTCTTTGCACGACAGAAGGTAATTCTGTTGATGCCCTTCCCTCTAAATGGAATGACAGGATATCGTCTATTAAAATCCCTTATGGTATGGTGGTTTCAGTTTCTAAAGATGTGAATTTCTCAGGTAAGACATTGACTTTCAAGGATGATGTTGATTCATTGCTTTTACTGAAATGGGCAAATTTGAATAATGAAATTAGCTCTTTTAGAGTCAGAAGTGCGGCTTGTTTTTATGAGTTTGATGGGTTTTCTGGTGAGTCATTTTGTTTGTCGGGTAATGAAAGTATCGATCTTTATCAAAATAATAAACCCGCCAATAAGTATCATATTGTAAATCCATTCAATGACAGGATTAGTTCCATATCAATACCAGATGACACTCATGTTACTATTTACGCAGATGATGAATATACAGGAAAATATTTTGTTCTAATGAATAATTTCTCAAGTGATGAATTAGAGAAAATTGGCATGAGCAAGGAGATAACCAGCATTAAGGTTGTTCAACAAGAGGCGTTCATTTGTGATCAATATTGTGTTGTTAAAGGAATATTACCTATTCCATAAGGGTATGGTTTCGGATCCTATTGGTTAGACGACAGAGTTAAAAATAAAGAAGCATTAATTAGTTTTTATTTTAGTGGACGTGATAATTACTCACTTGATTTTTTTGATAATGTAATTATTAGAGTTTTAGATGAGGTGATATTTTTTATTCATAAAAATCATGAAGAAAATAGTTTTATTTTTGAACTGGATAAAAGGAGTGATACATTATCATTTCTACTGCGGTTTAATGGTGGGTATTCTGAAGTTCAATTTATTGAATCTATAGGAAGTAAACCATTATATATTTCACCAATAGTTGGTTCTCTATTTGACTTTGGTTTTAGTAATATCAATCTCAAGGTGAATAGTACTAGTGAAAATAATTTATTGGTTATTAATAAAATAGTATTAACAGCCGAAAAAAACTTTTCTCGCTTAGAACGTGGCGCTATTGAAACAGCCGCCTGTTGGCTTATGCCTATCATGAGTATTTATAACTATGTTATTCAGGGTAAGTGTAATCAGGTAGATAGATTTGTAAGTAACACTCATGATTTTTTTGATAAAAATGACGATAAAATATTACAAATATCTGGATCGGCAAAACCATATCCAAAAATAAAGGCTAATGATCCCATTGAGTTTGACGCACCCTCGGTAGATTTCTCGTCTAAAGTTGAAGGTGAATTAACCCATATTAATACGGATATGAGAGGGGAGGCTCTCACTGTACCGGCAACGGCATTGGCCTGTAATGTTTCTCTGAAAGAACAATTACTTCCTCACCTGCGCCATCGCCGTGATCTGATGTCCGGTTGTGTTGAATGGACATTAAATATTTTGACTGATTTCACTTTGCTATTTGGTAGAAATGTGGCCGATTGGAATTCTGCACATTTTGGTCAGGTTATTGAAAATATTATTAAAGAGGGGAATATAGGGCAAGGAGCCTCGAATAGCGAAGTTGAAAAGCGTTTAGTCGAAAATGTCCAGAAACACTTGGCTGAAAGTGATAGTGATTTAATTAATATAAAAACTGCATTTGATTTTTCACAACTTAGCTATGCAGATTATTTGCAACATCATGATGCTGAGACAGAAGTACATCCGCCACTCATTGCGCAAGAATTACCAATGGGGCGTTATGAATTAGCGCTACAGAACTTCCAATTTATTGAGACAGTACCGCGTATTCGTCGGCACGGGCAGTGGATGGAAGACACTGAATTACATTTTGAGACAGAAGTAATTAGCGGAGCCACCGATGACACATTGGCAGCACGGCAAGCTATTCTGCCCGTGATTAATAAATGGCGGCGCACATATTATCAGACTAGCGCACGGTCACTCACGACCATCCCGCCAAATGAAAGTAGCCATAATCCGGCAACTACCGATGAGGTTGTTGAGAATGAACAAGCTATTTCTGGTCATACCGCAGTGGCCGATAATCCCGCCGTGACTGATGACTCTGTTATTGAGGCTGCGCGTTTGGTGAGTGATGTTGTTCAAAGTTGGTTAAGAACCAGCCGCGACGACTATATCTATGTTGTTGTTCGTCTCTCGGGGCAGATAGTCAGTATTACGATGGCGATAGATATTAATGAATCAGATACTGGTATTGCCGGTTCATTGACGAATCCTGATTACGTCCTGCGCCCAGAAGTGGAGGGCGGGATTAGAGGCGCGGGGACCGCGGCAATCAGAGCTTTGGCCGACCACCTGAGTAAAAAAGGCAAACGATCTTTGGTATCAGATGTAATTAGTCGGCCATCCGCCATTGTGAAAAAGAAAGTGGGTTTCAAATTTATCAATGAGCTGTGACTCGATATCTATCTATTTTGCGGCAATCTCAGTGCAGCAAACCGATTTCTATGTGAAATGTGAGTTGTGCATAAAAATAAGCAATTAAGATAAATATTTTTTAATGAAATGTTGTAATTCCCGTATGCAAGTGCCAAACACACACATATAATCGGCGGCCACTGTACAGTGGTCGGCATAATTTTGTAGTAAAGGAACTGTCCGCCAGCCAAACCTAAGCGCTCATTGATGATGCTTATCGGGGCGGGTTCCGAGTCCGGTCAATATTATAATACCTAATAGAGGTTATCATGGCTTTAGAACGTACTTTCTCCATTATCAAACCAAATGCTGTTGCTAATAATGACATCGGTGCCATTTATGCGCGTTTTGAAAGTGCTGGCTTCAAAATTATTGCTGCTAAAATGCTGCACCTGACTAAAGAGCAAGCTGAAGGTTTTTACGCAGAACATAAAGGTCGCCCATTCTTCGATGGTTTGGTTGAGTTTATGACTTCTGGCCCAATTATGGTTCAGGTTCTGGAAGGCGAAAATGCAGTTCAACGTCACCGTGATATCATGGGCGCAACTAACCCAGATAATGCACTGGCAGGTACACTGCGTGCTGACTTTGCCGATAGCTTCACCGCGAATGCGGTACACGGTTCTGATGCTGTTGAATCAGCTCAACGTGAAATTGCTTATTTCTTCGCCGCAGATGAAATTTTTCCGCGCAGCTAATTAATTGATTCAATGCAGGAATGGCCGCTATTTAATCAACTGAAACAATAAAGTTGACCCAGCACCTTTCCAATCATGGAATCCATGCTTTAAAATTCGTACAATGCCGCGCCCCGGTGGAGACATCTCTCCCGGGGCGTTCTATTATTTATTCATCGCCGTTTCGAAAGCCGTACCCGGTTTAAAGCGCAGCGCCGTAAAGTGTAACAACGAGGCCACGACAACTCATGTCTGAACAATTATTAACTGCATCAATGCCGATTGATGCTGCCCCCCAGTCTGACAACGCGGTTGAAACTACTGCACCTGTCAGCAGCAAAATCAATCTGCTTGATTTAAATCGTCAGCAAATGCGCGAATTTTTTGCCGAGATGGGCGAAAAGCCTTTCCGTGCAGATCAGGTCATGAAGTGGATGTATCACTATTGCTACGATGATTTCGAGCAAATGACCGACATTAATAAAGTGCTGCGCGCCAAGTTACAGCGGGTAGCAGAAATCCGTGCGCCTGAAGTGGCGGAAGAACAGCGCTCAATAGATGGCACCATTAAATGGGCAATCAAAGTTGGCGATCAGCAAGTCGAGACGGTTTATATCCCCGAAGGTGAGCGCGCGACCCTGTGTGTGTCATCTCAGGTAGGTTGCGCATTAGAATGTAAATTCTGTTCAACCGCGCAGCAAGGCTTTAACCGTAACCTCCGCGTGTCTGAAATCATTGGTCAGGTATGGCGGGCAGCGAAAATTATTGGGTCATTAAAATCGACCGGCACTCGCCCTATCACCAACGTGGTGATGATGGGAATGGGTGAGCCGCTGTTGAACCTGAATAACGTGGTACCCGCGATGGATATCATGATGGACGACTTTGGTTTTGGCTTATCCAAACGCCGTGTGACCTTGTCCACCTCAGGCGTGGTGCCTGCATTAGATAAATTAGGTGATATGATTGACGTCGCCTTGGCCATCTCGTTGCATGCTCCTACCGATGATATCCGCGATGAAATTGTGCCAATCAATCGTAAATACAATATTGAAACTTTCCTGGCTGCGGTTCGTCGCTATTTGGCGAAATCCAATGCTAATGGTGGGCGGGTTACAGTTGAATACGTTATGCTGGATCACATCAATGACAGCACTGAGCAAGCTCATCAGTTAGCGGAATGTTTGAAAGATACGCCGTGTAAGATTAACTTGATCCCATGGAACCCGTTCCCAGGGGCACCTTATGGCCGTAGTTCAAATAGCCGGGTGGATCGTTTCTCTAAAGTATTGATGGAATATGGTTTTACGACTATCGTCCGTAAGACACGTGGTGATGATATCGATGCGGCATGTGGCCAATTGGCCGGTGAGGTGATTGACCGCACCAAGCGCACTTTGAAAAAGAAAATGGCGGGTGAACCTATCGCCATTAAAACAGTCTGATTCATAATGCTAATTGTTTGTGTATAACTATTTGTTATTCAACTTATAATTTGTTCGATAATCGGCGTTAAAAAGGTTATTCAAAAGTCAGTAATGGGAATAACATGAGCAGCTAGATTGGGTGCTCATAGGCCAAATCGATTTCAAGGTACAAGAAAGTGGCGAGCAAGAAAATTCTCAAATGCTTAACTTCGGTCACGTGATTTGGGAACGAAAGCAGCCAACACACCTGTAGATTGAAATATGATGGATATCTTCACATATAAGGACAATTGAGAAAGCATGAAGCTGACAAGACTGTGGAGAGTTTGCCTGATAGCGACTGTATTGGCTGGTTGTTCTGGCTCATCGCCGGAAAAAGTGAGCCAACCCGCCGCAGGGCAAACACGTTTACAACTGGGTTTAGAATATCTGGCGCAAGGTGACCTTAATGCTGCGCGGCAGAATCTTGAGAAGGCTGTAGCGGCGGATCCACAGGATTATCGCGCTCAATTGGGTATGGCTTTTTATGAGCAACGTATCGGCGAAAATGATGCGGCAGAGCAGCGCTATCAGCAAGCAATGAAACTGGCACCAGGAAATGGCACTGTACTGAATAATTACGGTGCGTTTCTGTGTAGTTTAGGGCAGTATGTACCGGCCCAACAACAGTTTAGCGCAGCCGTGCTGTCACCTGATTACGGTCAGGTTGCAAATAGTCTGGAAAACGCGGGATATTGCTTTTTACGGGCGAATCAAAATGACCAGGCTCGGGTACTCTTGAGTCGGGCATTGAAATATGACCCTGATAAGGGTGAGCCGCTGCTCGCAGAAGCTCAAAGGCATTTTGGAGAAGGGAATCGCGCTCAGGCGCAACTATTACTGGATGTTTATCAACATGTACTTCCAGCCAGTGCTGAAAGTTTATGGTTACAAATTCGTTTCGCCGCGCTAGCAGGCCGTCAAGATAGTGTACAACGCTATGGCAAGCAGCTTGCGCGAAGTTTTCCACAATCCAAACAGTACCAGCATTTTCTAGCTAATGAATACTGAAGCCTCCCAAGATCAAACTGTTCCAGAGACGACAGGTGTGCGCCTGCGTCAAGCCCGTGAAGCACTAGGGCTAACTCAGCAGATGGTTGCAGAACGTCTGTGTCTGAAAGTATCCACAATCCGTGATATTGAGGAGGATAAAGCACAAGCTAACCTCGCCTCGACATTCCACCGTGGTTACATTCGTTCTTACGCTAAATTAGTTCACCTTCCTGAGGATGAACTGTTGCCGATGTTGGAAAAGCAAGCGCCTATCCGAGCGGCAAAAGTTGCTCCAATGCAAAGTTTCTCATTGGGTAAAAAGCATAAAAAACGTGATGGCTGGTTGATGAGTTTCACCTGGCTTATTGTGTTGGTGGTGCTAGGCCTGACAGGAGCATGGTGGTGGCAAAATCATCAGGCGCAGCAAGCAGAAATAGTCACTATGGCTGATCAATCTTCTGCTCAACTGTCGCAAAATGGCGGGCAATCTGTGCCGCTGTCTGATGATAATAGCAGTCCTGCAGCACCTACGGATACCCAAGCTCCGGTCGCGAATAGCGAGCCTTCTACTCCAATAGCAAATGGCACTGCGCCTGCGACGAGCAGTGTAGCACCTGCGGGTACGGCGAATAGCCGTGCCGATACCACAACCTCTCAAGGAACAACTTCAGCGGAGTCTGCGGTTGTTTCGCCCAGTCAGGCACCTTTGCCTGATGTTTCTACCGCGCAATCACCCTTGCCTACAGCAGATGCTGGGGTGGCAGGGGCTGCATCATCAGTCGGCTCATTGGTCATGAATTTTACCGCTGACTGTTGGTTACAGGTTGTTGATGCGAGCGGAAAAACATTATTTAGCGGTATCCAAAAAGGGGGCGCGACCCTCAATCTATCAGGGACAGCGCCCTACAAACTGACCATTGGTGCACCTGGTGCATTAACGATTACGTATCAGGGTAACCCAGTAGATCTGAGTAAGTTTATTAAGGCTAATCGCGTAGCCCGCCTGACTGTCGGTGTAGAGTAATATTGTGTTTTTGACAAACAACTCTGTGGTTCTAACAAACAGCCATTGTCTTATGAATGGTTGTGGTTTTGAAAGACTGCTTTGTTGCGAAAACTACACGACTGTAAAGGAGAGTGTGTAATGCATAACGAATCACCTATTATCCGACGTAAATCGACTCGGATTTACGTCGGTAAAGTGCCAATTGGTGATGGTGCACCGATTGCAGTGCAATCGATGACCAATACTAAGACGACTGATGTTGATGCGACGGTTGCCCAAATTAGGGCATTGGAACGTGTCGGCGTGGATATCGTGCGAGTCTCAGTGCCGACTATGGATGCGGCTGAGGCTTTCAAGTTAATCAAACAGCAGTCAAATGTTCCGCTGGTTGCCGATATCCATTTTGATTACCGTATTGCGCTGAAAGTTGCGGAATACGGCGTTGATTGCTTGCGAATTAATCCCGGAAACATAGGTTCGGAAGATCGTATTCGTTCTGTGGTTGATTGTGCTCGTCACCACAATATCCCTATCCGCATTGGTATCAATGGTGGGTCGCTGGAGAAAGATATTCAGGAAAAATATGGCGAACCTACGCCAGAAGCCCTGCTTGAATCCGCGATGCGTCATGTTGATATTCTTGATCGCCTCAATTTTGATCAGTTTAAAGTGAGTGTAAAAGCCTCCGATGTTTTCCTGGCTGTAAACTCCTACCGTCTGTTGGCCAAGCAAATTAATAACCCTTTGCACTTAGGGATCACTGAGGCCGGTGGTGCGCGCAGTGGTTCTGTAAAGTCTGCTGTTGGGTTGGGCTTGCTGTTGTCAGAAGGGATTGGCGATACTTTGCGTATCTCACTGGCAGCGGATCCCGTGGAAGAAGTCAAAGTTGGTTTTGATATTCTTAAATCGCTGCGGATCCGTTCGCGTGGGATTAACTTTATCGCCTGCCCAACCTGTTCCCGCCAAGAGTTTGATGTTATCGGCACAGTAAATGCGTTGGAGCAGCGGTTAGAAGACCTGATTACCCCAATGGATGTGTCTATCATTGGCTGCGTAGTCAATGGGCCGGGCGAAGCATTGGTGTCGACCATTGGTGTGACTGGCGCACACAACAAAAGTGGTTTCTACGAAGATGGTGTTCGTCAGAAAGAGCGTTTTGATAACGAAAAGATGATTGACCAGTTAGAAGCAAAAATTCGAGCAAAAGCATCTATGCTTGATGCGAACAATCGGATAGTTATCAATATGTTGGATGATAAATAAGCATCCTGAACCATTGGTTAGTCATGAATACAAAAAAGCGGGCGCGGCCCGCTTTATATTGAGGCTGAAAGAGGTAACAAATTGTCGCCATTGAATATGTAGGCGGCAAGCCTCTATAATCGGCTTTATTTTTTGCACTATCCCCAATGTTATTGGCGTTGCTACTGACACCGCGGCAACACAAGTGGATTGGGTATAAAACTACAGAGAACAGACGTGGCAAAGAACATTCAAGCCATCCGTGGTATGAACGACTACCTGCCAGCCGATACGGCAATATGGCAGCGTATTGAAGGTATCTTAAAGCAAGTGCTGGCAGGCTACGGCTATAGCGAAATTCGCATGCCGATTGTAGAGCAGACCCCGTTATTCAAGCGCGCTATCGGTGAAGTCACCGACGTGGTTGAGAAAGAGATGTATACCTTTGACGATCGCAATGGCGAAAGTCTGACACTGCGTCCGGAAGGAACCGCAGGCTGCGTGCGCGCAGGCATTGAACATGGTCTGCTGTACAATCAGGAACAGCGTCTGTGGTATATCGGCCCAATGTTTCGCTATGAACGCCCACAAAAAGGGCGCTATCGTCAATTTCATCAATTGGGCGCTGAAGTTTTCGGCCTGCAAGGGCCGGATATTGATGCGGAGCTGATTCTACTGACTGCCCGTTGGTGGCGTGCTTTGGGAATTTCAGAGCATGTGCAGCTTGAATTGAACTCTATCGGCTCATTGGATGCACGCGCAGATTACCGTGAAGCGCTGGTGACATTCCTGGAACAACATGTTGATGTGTTGGACGAAGATTGTAAGCGCCGCATGTACAGCAACCCATTACGGGTATTGGATTCCAAGAACCCGGATGTTCAGTTGTTGCTTAATGATGCACCTAAGCTATCTGATTATCTGGATGAAGAGTCAAAACAACATTTTGCGGGCTTGTGTGAACTTTTAGACCAGGCCAGTATCCCATATACCGTAAATGAGCGTTTAGTTCGTGGTTTGGATTATTACAATCGTACAGTATTTGAATGGGTGACCAACAGTTTGGGTGCGCAAGGTACTGTTTGTGCCGGCGGGCGTTATGACGGTTTGGTAGAACAATTAGGCGGTCGTGCAACACCTGCTGTTGGTTTTGCTATGGGACTTGAGCGCCTTGTGCTATTGGTGCAGGCAGTTAATCCAGAGTTCAAAGTGCCGGCAACAGTTGATGTGTATCTCATCTCATCGGGTGAGGGCGCGCAAAGTGCCGCGATGCAGCTTGCTGAGCGCCTGCGTGATGATTTACCCGCGCTAAAGTTGATGACTAACTATGGCGGCGGTAATTTCAAAAAACAAATTACCCGTGCTGATAAATGGGGCGCTCGCGTTGCATTAATACTTGGCGAAAGTGAAGTGGCCGCACAGCAAGTGGTAGTGAAAGATTTGCGTAATGGTGAACAAGAAACGCTGGCGCAAGCGGATGTTGCTGCGCGTCTGGCTTTGATGTTGGTTTAAGGAGAGAGACACCGTGGAAGTCTATACCACTGAAAATGACCAGGTTGATGCAGTGCGCCGTTTCTTTAGTGAAAATGGTAAAGCGCTGGCCGTGGGTGTGGTGCTCGGGATTGGTGCACTAGTGGGTTGGCGTTACTGGCAGAGTCATCAAAACACTGTCTTGACGGAAGCCTCCTCTGCCTATCAGCAAGCCAGCAATGCTTTGTCAGCGAACAGTGCTGATGGTGTTGCTATTGCTGAAAAATTTGTTCAGGGCAATAAAAATAACTACGGCGTACTTGCCGGGTTAGAGTTGGCTCATCACTTTGTTGAGCAAAACGAGTTTGATAAAGCGGCACAGCAACTGACCCAAGCATTGGGCCAGACAAAAGATGAAAACCTGCTGTCGCTGATTAATCTGCGTCTTGCTCGTCTGCAACTGCAATTGAAAAAACCAGATGAAGCATTGAAAACACTGGATGCAGTGCAAGGTGATGGCTGGACGGCGATGGCGCAAGATGTTCGTGGCGATGCATTATTAAGCAAAGGTGACACCGCAGGTGCACGAGCAGCTTACAGTAAAGGCGTCGAATCAAATGCTTCTCAGGCGCTGCAAGCTTTGCTGCGCATGAAATTGAATAATTTGTCCAGCTAAGGGGTATTCCCATGCAATTGCGTAAAACACTCTTAGTAGGACTGGTATCTGTTGCCCTATTGAGTGGTTGTTCACTGTTTAACAGTGAAGAAGATGTGGTTACCATGTCGCCACTGCCAAAAGTTGAAAATCAATTCACGCCGACTAAAGTGTGGAGCACTTCTGTGGGGAGTGGCATTGGTGATTATTATTCTCATCTGCGCCCAGCCTGGCAGGGGACTTCTGTCTATGCCGCCGACCGTAAAGGTCTGGTGAAAGCTATGGAAGCTGATAGCGGTAAGCAAATTTGGCAAACCGACCTGTCTGAGAAAACCAACTTCCTCTCCAGCAACCGTTCTGCAATGTTATCTGGTGGCGTAACAGCTTCTGGTGCCCATGTGTATGTCGGCAGTGAGAAAGCCGTGGTTTATGCGCTGAACTCTGATGATGGTAAAGTTGCATGGCAGACAGTCGTCGCTGGCGAAGCATTGTCCCGCCCGGTTGTCAGTGATGGTGTGGTGCTGATCCACACGTCAAATGGCATGCTGCAAGCGCTGAATGAATCTGACGGTGCTATTAAGTGGACATTAAACCTGGATACACCCGCATTATCTCTGCGTGGTGAGTCTGCTCCAGCGGTTGCATTTGGTGCTGCAATTGTCGGTGGTGATAACGGTCGCGTAAGTGCGGTTATGATGGAGCAGGGCCAGTTGATCTGGCAACAGCGTATTTCCCAAGTGACTGGGACCACTGAAATTGACCGCCTGAATGATGTCGATACCACGCCAGTAGTGGTTGACGGTGTTGTCTATGCTTTGGCCTATAACGGCAATTTGACCGCATTAGATCTGCGCTCTGGTCAGATTCTATGGAAACGCGAAATGGGCTCAGTCAATGACATCATTGTTGACGGTGGCCGCATTTATCTGGTCGATCAGAATGACCGTATTGTCGCATTGAAGACTGATGGCGGGATAACCCTTTGGAGTCAAAGCGATTTATTACATCGCAACTTGACTGCGCCAGTGATGTATAATGGTTATCTGGTTGTAGGTGATGCTGAAGGTTATCTGCACTGGGTGAATACCGATGATGGCCGTTTTGTTGCTCAACAGAGTGTAGACAGCTCTGGTTTCCTGAGTGCGCCTGTGGTTGCCAGCGATAAGTTGCTGGTGCAGGCAAGAGGCGGCACGGTCTACGCGTTCACCCGTTAATTCTGATTTAGCGCCTGTCTACAGGCTAATACCCGAGTACCTTGGTGTTGCAGTAAGTCACACTGCTGCAACTTCAAGGATGAAGGGTTTAAAGCGGCTCCTGATATTCAGGGGCCGTTTGTCTTCTAAAAACTGCGCTGTTGAATATTCGATACAGCGCTGTAACGCTTTGAAAATTAAGTAATGAGGCTCCAAAAAATGATACCTGTCATCGCGCTGGTCGGGCGCCCGAATGTGGGTAAATCCACTTTATTTAACCGCTTAACGCACACTCGTGATGCGCTAGTTGCGGACTTTCCCGGGCTAACGCGTGACCGTAAGTATGGTCGTGCCGAGGTCGAGGGTCATGAGTTTATTGTTATCGATACCGGAGGTATTGATGGCACAGAAGATGGCGTAGAAACCAAGATGGCGGGTCAATCGTTATTGGCGATTGAAGAAGCTGATATTGTCCTGTTTATGGTTGATGCGCGCGCCGGGCTGATGCCAGCGGATCAGGGCATTGCCCAGCATTTACGCAGCCGTGAGAAAGCCACTTTCCTGGTTGCCAACAAAACTGACGGTATTGACGCAGATACTGCTGCCGCTGATTTCTATTCATTAGGCTTAGGTGAAGTTCATGCTATCGCGGCTTCCCATGGCCGTGGTGTGACTCAACTGATTGAAGATGTTATGGCGCCTTATATGGACGCCGAAGAGCCTGAAGTTGAGTTGACAGACGAAGAAGCTAATGCGGCCTATTGGGCAGCGCAGGAAGCTGACGAAGACGAGATCCCAGAAGACGAAGAAGATGATTTCGACCCGAGAACTCTGCCAATCAAGTTGGCGATTGTCGGGCGTCCTAACGTAGGTAAGTCCACACTAACTAACCGTATCCTCGGTGAAGATCGTGTGGTGGTTTATGACCTGCCGGGTACCACCCGTGACAGTATTTATATTCCAATGACCCGCGATGAGCGCGAATATATTCTGATTGATACTGCGGGTGTGCGTAAACGCGGTAAAATTACTGAGACAGTTGAAAAATTCTCAGTTATTAAAACCTTACAGGCAATTGAAGATTCCAACGTCGTGCTGTTGGTTATTGATGCCCGTGATGGTATTTCAGATCAAGATTTGTCTCTGTTAGGCTTTATCCTCAATAGTGGGCGCTCACTTGTTATTGCGGTCAACAAATGGGATGGCATGACAGAAGAAGCCCGCGCGCAGGTTAAAGATATGCTAGACCTGCGCCTTGGTTTCGTCGATTTTGCCCGAATTCACTTTATTTCTGCCTTGCACGGGAGTGGTGTAGGTAACCTGTTTGAATCCATTCAGGAAGCTTATGACTGTTCAACCAAGCGAGTGGGTACTTCCTTACTGACCCGTATCATGCAAATGGCAGAAGAAGACCATCAGCCCCCGTTAGTTCGTGGTCGTCGTGTGAAGCTGAAATATGCTCACGCCGGTGGTTATAACCCACCGATTGTAGTTATCCATGGTAACCAAGTGACTGATTTGTCAGATTCTTACAAACGCTATCTGATGAATTATTTCCGCCGCTCACTGAAAGTTATGGGTACGCCAATTCGCATTCAGTTTAAAGAGGGTGAGAACCCGTTTGCGGGTAAGCGCAATACCTTGACGCCAAATCAGATGCGCAAACGTAAACGTTTGATGTCGCACCTGAAAAAAAGTAAGTAAATAAAGACAGCAAAGCGCGGGCATCCCGCGCTTTTTGCATTTTTAGCCAATGATTTTTTAACAAATCGTTTTGGTAATCTGCACCATGGGCCATTTACTCGCCAACAAAAGGAGTTGAACGCCAGCCATGTCTTGGGAAACCTGGAGTTTTGCATTCGGTGTAACAGTACCTAACCTATTGATGATGTTACTCGGTGTTTTGTTACGGCGCTGTGGTTTGATGGATGATCGGTTCTGCGACGGTGCGACTCGGGTCGTCTTCAACCTGGCGCTACCTTGCCTGCTATTTTTCAGCGTTGCCACCAATCACGTCAGTTTAATGGATAACTTACCCTTGGTTATCTACGGTGCTGTCGGCACTTTACTGACATTCCTATTGCTTGAGATTGCTGCCAAGTGGCTGGTAAAAGACCCAAGAGAGCGCGGTGTGTTCGTGCAGGGCGGCTTCAGGGCGAATACCGCGATTGTCGGTTTGGCGTTTGCTATGACGGCCTATGGTGATGAAGGCGTTGCGCTGGGGTCGATGTACCTGACGGTGACGGTGATATTATTTAATATGTTGTCAGTAATAACATTGACCCGTAGCTTACAAAGTGGGCAGGGCGGGAAAATCAGCAAATTGGCATTGTTGCGCAGTATTGTTACTAACCCATTGATTATTGGTCTGGTATGCGGTTTAGCTTATGCTCAAACCCAGTTACCTATTCCTCCGGTGATTGTGCAGACTGGCAGTTATATCTCAGCCTTGGCACTTCCTCTGGCATTGCTTTGCACCGGCGCGAGTCTTGATTGGCATGCAATGTTCCGTTCTTCCAATGTGGCGGCATTATCCTCAGTAGCAAAACTATTTATCGTACCAATATTGATGACGCTCGGGGGGGTGCTGATGGGATTCCGTGGCGCAACATTAGGTATTGTTTTTCTGTTTTCCGCGACCCCAACTGCTGCGGGCAGTTATGTCATGACCCGGGCCATGGGGGGGAATGCTACACTTGCGGCGAATATTATTGCCATCACCACGGTTGGCTCATTTTTCACTACTGCGCTCGGGATTTACTTCTTACGTTCGCTGGGCGTGATGTAAGTTTTCATCAATTTGTCGGAGAGAAATTATGGATGCGTTATGCCCGGTTTGTGAGAAAGCAATGACGGAAGTGAGTGGCCACTTTCACTGCTCTAACTGCCATGGCAACTTTCAGCAACAAGCAGTGTGCCCTGATTGTGCTAAATCCCTGCAAGTGTTGAAGGCATGTGGTGCGGTTGATTATTTTTGTCAGAATGGCCACGGACTGATTTCGAAGAGCCGCGTGCGCTTTAGTTATCTGCCGATAGTCTGATTGGTCAACAGAATTCTTTACACCCTTCATATTGGAAGCTAGAGGGTTGCTAGCTGCGCCCAATTTGTCATTTGCAGGCAGCTATTTCGTTAGTCGGCTGTTTTGCGCTGGCGGCGCTTTTTTACGACATTGATTTGCGTGATTTCACTTTCCACCCAACCATCTTGCAATCTGGTGGTGAGCTTGTCGCCGGTATGCACTTGTTTGGTGGTTTTGAGCAAAGCACCCTCAGGGGTCTGCGTGACGCTATAGCCACGGGCAAGCGTTGCCAATGGGCTGACTGCTTCCAATTGCGAGCAGGCGATACCAAAGCGCTGACGATAGCTATTAAGCTGGCGTTCTAAGGCTTGCCGTAAATGGTATTCTTGCTGTTGCACCCGCTGGTGATAACGGTGGATTTGGCCTTGAGGTTGAGCTTGCACTAAGCGCTGTTGTAGCCGTTCAGTACGCCGGCTTAATAAGCGAATTTGGCTTTGTGCGCTTTCTTCCAAGCGGCGCTGTAACTTCAGCAGGAGTGTTTGCTGACGCGCCAGTCGTAAATGCGGATGTTGTTGTTGCAGCCGATGTTCAAGGCGGGTGAATTGCTGGCTACGCTGCGCCAGATAATAATCCATTGCCATTTCCATCCGCTGCTGTTGCCCCTGAATTTGCCTAACTAACTCAATTTGGTTACGGCTGACAAGCTCGGCGGCGGCTGAAGGGGTTGGGGCGCGTAAATCTGCAACAAAGTCCGCGATAGTGACATCGGTTTCATGGCCGACCGCGCTGACAATGGGAATTCGACTGTTAAAAATAGCGCGCACCACCCGCTCGTCATTAAAACTCCACAAATCTTCGAGTGAACCACCCCCGCGCCCGACGATCAATACATCACATTCACCCCGCAGGTTAGCCAATTGAATGGCTCGGACTATTTGAAGTGGCGCATCAGCGCCTTGCACCGCGGTCGGGTAAATAATCACTGGCAGAGAGGGGTCGCGGCGTTGCAAAACTTGCAAAACATCGTGCAGCGCGGCACCGCTGGATGAGGTTATCACCCCGACTTGCCTGGCGGGGCTGGGCAGAGATTGCTTGTGATTTTGGTCGAAAAGCCCTTCTGCGGCCAGTTGCTGTTTAAGCTGCTCAAACTGCTGTTGCAGCAATCCATCACCGGCAGGCTGCATGCTTTCGGCAATTAACTGATAGTCACCACGGGGCTCATACAGCGTGATTGACGCCCTGACCAACACTTGCTGGCCATTTTGCGGGCGAAACGTTGTGCGGCGATTCGTGTTACGGAACATCGCGCAGCGAACCTGCGCCCGGTCATCTTTTAAGGTGAAATACCAGTGACCAGACGAAGGTTGGGAGAAGTTGGAAATCTCGGCAGTGAGCCAAATTTGGCCCATTTCCATTTCCAACAGCTGTCGCACCGTCTGATTAAGGCGGCTGACAGTAAAAATTGATGAAGCAGAATTTTGTGACATGTGACCTGGATCAAATTTTAAAACAAGCACTTAATTGATCGATATTACCTGCCTCAAACCGCTTGGCAAGAAAAATAATGAGAAAGTGCTGGAGGCAACCGATTACGCTCTGTATAATGCCACGGCAATATTTTATCTTTTTACATCCACCTTGGTGAGATATTGCCCATGCTACGTATCGCGAAAGAAGCTCTAACATTTGACGACGTTCTCCTGGTTCCAGCCCACTCCACAGTTTTGCCTAATACGGCAGAACTTGGTACTCAACTGACTGCAACTATCCGCCTGAATATCCCTATGCTGTCCGCAGCAATGGATACCGTAACCGAAGCTCGTCTGGCCATTGCGCTGGCACAAGAGGGCGGTTTAGGTTTCATCCACAAAAATATGTCCATTGAGCGCCAGGCTGAAGAAGTCAGCCGCGTGAAAAAACACGAAAGTGGTGTTGTTACTGAACCACAGACTGTGACTCCAACGACCACCCTCCGTCAGGTTAAAGAACTGACCGCCCGTAACGGTTTCGCCGGTTATCCGGTAGTGACCGAAGACTACGAGCTGGTTGGCATCATTACTGGCCGTGACGTTCGCTTTGTCACTGACCTGGATCAACCCGTGACTGCGGTGATGACACCGAAAGAGCGTTTGGTCACAGTCAAAGAAGGCGAAGCCCGCGAAGTTGTTCTGCAAAAAATGCATGAAAAACGTGTCGAGAAAGCCCTGGTTGTTGACGATAGCTTCCATCTGCGCGGCATGATCACAGTAAAAGACTTCCAAAAAGCAGAACGCAAACCTAATGCTTGTAAAGACGAGCATGGCCGTCTGCGTGTTGGTGCTGCTGTTGGTGCCGGTGCTGGCAATGAAGAGCGTATTGATGCTCTGGTTGCTGCTGGTGTTGATGTTCTGCTCATCGACTCATCTCACGGCCACTCCGAAGGCGTTTTGCAACGTATTCGCGAAACACGCGCTAAATATCCTAACCTGCAAATCGTTGGCGGTAATGTGGCGACGGGCGCGGGAGCGAAAGCTTTAGCCGATGCTGGTGTCAGCGCGGTTAAAGTGGGTATCGGCCCTGGCTCAATCTGCACCACACGTATTGTGACCGGTGTTGGTGTTCCACAGATTACGGCGATTGCCGATGCGGTCGAAGCGCTGGAAGGTACGGGTATTCCGGTGATTGCCGACGGTGGTATTCGTTTCTCTGGTGATATTTCCAAAGCCATTGCGGCGGGCGCTTCTTGTGTCATGGTCGGCTCTATGTTGGCTGGGACTGAAGAGTCTCCAGGTGAAATCGAACTGTATCAGGGCCGTTCATTCAAATCTTACCGCGGAATGGGGTCACTGGGCGCGATGTCCAAAGGCTCTTCAGATCGCTACTTCCAAACCGATAATGCTGCCGATAAATTGGTACCGGAAGGTATTGAAGGGCGCGTGGCATACAAAGGTCTGCTGAAAGAGATTGTGCATCAGCAAATGGGCGGCCTGCGTTCATGTATGGGGCTGACCGGCTGCGCCACTATCAATGAATTGCGCACCAAAGCTGAATTTGTCCGTATTAGTGGTGCTGGCATTCAAGAAAGCCATGTTCATGATGTGACGATTACTAAAGAGTCACCAAACTACCGCATGGGCTAATAACAAGTTAATTAGTCATCTGGTGCTGGTCATCAGATGACTATTTTTTATTTTAATATCTGGAATTTGCCGCACATGACAAAAAATATCCATAAACATCGCATTCTGATTCTTGATTTCGGCTCGCAATATACCCAATTAGTAGCACGCCGAGTTCGTGAAATTGGCGTCTATTGTGAACTTTGGGCGTGGGACGTGACCGAAGCTCAAATCCGCGAATTTAATCCAAGCGGCATCATTCTTTCCGGCGGCCCTGAAAGCACCACTGAGCATGACAGCCCACGAGCGCCTGATTATGTATTCACAGCGGGTGTCCCGGTGTTGGGCGTGTGCTACGGCATGCAGACCATGGCGATGCAATTGGGTGGCAAAGTCGAAGGTTCAAATCAGCGCGAATTTGGTTATGCGCAGGTTGAAATTAAAACTGATAGTGCGCTTATCCGTGATATCAAAGATGCCATCAATCCAGCTGGTGAAGCAGTGCTGGATGTTTGGATGAGCCACGGTGACAAAGTGACCGCGATTCCGTCTGATTTTGTCACTGTTGCCAGCACCGATACCTGTCCGTTTGCCATTATGGCCAATGAAGAAAAGCACTTTTATGGTGTGCAATTCCACCCTGAAGTGACACACACCAAGCAAGGTCAACGTCTGCTAGAGCGCTTCGTTCTGGATATCTGTGCTTGTGAAGCATTGTGGACGCCGGCCACCATTATTGAAGATGCGATTGTGCGTTTGCGTGAGCAAATTGGTGAGGACCATGTGATTCTTGGTCTGTCTGGTGGTGTTGACTCATCCGTGACTGCCATGCTGCTGCACCGCGCTATTGGTAAACGTCTGACATGCGTATTTGTTGATAATGGTCTGTTGCGTTTGAATGAAGCGGATCAAGTGCTGGAAATGTTCGGTGATAAATTCGGTCTGAACATTGTTCATGTGGCAGCGGAAGAGCGCTTCCTTACAGCACTGGCTGGCGTAGATGAACCTGAAGCAAAACGTAAGATTATAGGTCGCGTTTTTGTTGAGTTATTCGACGAAGAAGCGTGCAAACAAGACCAAGTGAAATGGTTGGCGCAGGGCACTATTTATCCAGATGTCATTGAATCAGCAGCATCTGCGACGGGCAAAGCGCATGTGATTAAATCTCACCACAATGTGGGCGGCTTGCCGAAAGAGATGAAACTGGGGCTGGTAGAACCGCTGAAAGAGCTGTTTAAAGACGAAGTGCGTAAAATCGGCCTCGAATTGGGCCTGCCATACGACATGCTGTATCGTCATCCATTCCCAGGCCCAGGTTTGGGTGTGCGCGTTCTCGGTGAAGTGAAAAAAGAATATTGTGATTTACTGCGCCGTGCCGATGCCATTTTTATTGAAGAACTGCACAAAGCCGATTTGTACAATAAAGTCAGCCAGGCCTTTACCGTGTTCCTGCCGGTTCGTTCAGTCGGCGTGATGGGCGATGGGCGTAAATATGATTGGGTTGTTTCACTGCGTGCGGTTGAAACTATCGATTTCATGACTGCACATTGGGCGCATCTGCCATATGACTTCCTTGGCCGCGTATCAAACCGCATCATCAATGAAGTTAATGGTATTTCTCGTGTGGTTTACGATATCAGTGGTAAACCCCCTGCGACGATTGAGTGGGAATGATTTTCCCTTAATAAGATATTGTCTTTGATATAAATAAAGCCTCCGATATTTCGGGGGCTTTTTATTTTCTATCTTGGTTGTAAGTGAGCTGTATTTATACTTTTCTATTTAAATATAAATAAAAAATGAACTAATTTTTTAGCCGATTATTCTTCCTAGTTGCCTGTGGCTGTGTGAATATAAACGTGTAAATTATTACGCCCAGTCTCATGCACAAAGCATGTTTTTGCTGACTTATTCTTTGAAGGTGAAGCATGAATATTAATAATAAGATTAGTAAGATATTATATGTATTATTTGTTATCACATTCAATGCCATATCCAATGATTTTGATGATGATAATGTCTGCTTTTATTCTGGTGATAATTATACTGAGAAAGGGGGAGGGAAGAGATTTTGCGTGCCCTATTATACTGAGGATGAATGGCTATTTACTCAGTGGAATAACAATGTCTCATCTATTAAAATACCGCTAAATTTTCAGGTTGATGTTTTTAGTGATTTTTCATTTATGGGAAAATCAGTATCCCTTTATAAAAATACTAATGCTGCTGAATTGGAGAAGTACGGACTAATATCAGATATAAGTTCTTATCGCGTCATGCCTAAAAAAATATACTCGAGTAATAAAAAGATTATTTTTAATTATCACTCCAATATTTTTCAAGAAAAACATCTTAGTTATGATTATTACTTGAGTCGTGGGCACAATATACTATTAAGTCGCAAGGAGAAACCGACAGATATCGACAGCCAAAGCTCCTCTATCTTTTATAGCCATACAGGGCAAATCATGACAGCCTTTAGCGGCCAAGGCTTTGATCGCAATATTTATTGTTTGCTGCCAGCAGATCTCAGAAAGGGGAATTTAAAAGCTGATGTCGCATTTAGTTATTGTGATATGGGGACTACAGGGCAGATTTGGTCACCACAAAAAATAGAAGGCAAAATAGTGTTGGTTAATAAAGGGACGGGAACGGCCTTATCCTTGGATGAGGGCGGTTTTTATGTGAGTTTAAAGACCAAACCCAGAGTTATGAATCATCTCCCCGGCCGCGGCGCGCCAAGTCATCAACCAAAAGTTAAAACTAATAGAGAGACAATATGGTTTGACGATGCTTACATTGAGAGAATGAAGTTATCTGCCGTAAGGCCTTTTCTACAATATAAAGAAACATTCGAGTCATTAAATGAAGTTGGTCATAAAGATATTTTCGTTAATCATCTCAATACAACTGATGACATTAATATCTATTTGGGGGGTGATGAAATAGGGATGTATGTTTATTATAACGCAGAGACAAAAGCATTAATCTCTTATAACAAATTGAGTAATGAGCGGATGCTAACAGAAGCGGCATGTCTCTCATTGATAAATAACCAAGTTGATGAGCGCTCACCTATCAATTTCACCTATAGCCGCAGCAGTTATAGTGATAACTCTATTGAATACCGTTGCGACAATGGCATTGCTTACAATCGGTATACTCATCGATGGGGTTTTATAAGGGACCAGAATTATCACTATTTAGTTAATGGTTTTGAAAATAAAGTCTTGAGTTTCTATATTAATGAAAATCCGCAAAAAATGAACTTTCGGGGTGTCTTAACTGGGCCAAAGTTAGGTGAGCGTATTGGTCAGGCTATTCATTTTAATGAACGAAAACCTCAGGATGCAATATTCATTAATAATCAGGCATTGGCTCATTTCCTTGATATGGAAAAGCGAGTATGTGAACTCAGAAACATAAGTGATAACAAGGATGTTCACTGTGGGGGAGCAGATACCAGTTGGTCTTCAACTGATTATCACGTACAGAATACCCATCTCAGTCGTTATTATATTCCTTGGTTGCTGTCGCAAATAGCGCAGAGGCTACATCGAGATGAATGGACGAATAAGTCGGCGGATTTTTTGCAAGAAGTTGAAACACTAAAAACGCTTGTTGAAAAAAATAGGGAACAGCCAACTGACAACACTGTATTGGAGCAAACAAAAGCGCTATTAGTTGCGTTTTTATATGCTTATGGCTCATCCGAATACACCAAAATTTGGTATCAAGCTGCGCATATTCTTAATCGTGTTGATGTATTAATCGAATGGGGGAATAACTCACCTTCATAGTTACAAAATGTGACTCACATCACATTTAACTTTACCCCTCCATTATGGAGGTATAATCTTGACGAATCTTTACAACTAAACTAAATGTTTAACATCTTTATTTTATAACTCACATCGCCATAAGGCGGGAAATCCATTCGCTATTAGTCAAGATTGCCACTGCCGTAGGGTGTTTCGCACGGTAGTTTAGCCCGCAGTAACCCGCGTCTGTTAACGCCATGCCGCTTAACAGCATGTCTATATCGTCAACAGATGAATACTGCGTGCGTGCTCTTTTGTGGAGAAAAAACATGTCGGTAACTCGCTCTCCGATACCCCAGTTGCGCGGTATTTCACGTCGTCGTTTGCTCGGGTATGTTGGCGTCGGGCTGGTCAGCAGCCTGATGAATCCCCTCTCTTTGGATGCTTTCGCAGCATCAACCCAAACCTCGCCGCAGAACCTGGAACGATTTATGTTGGTTTCCCGTGCATTGACCGGCAAACGCCAACTCAATGCGCAGGTAGGTCAGCGTATCTATCAGATATTACTCGGTAAAATCGGTGGCTTTGATCAGAAACTGGCCTTGTTACAGCCCTTGCCCGCCGGTGAACCTCAGCAATGGTCACCATTACAACAGCAGATTGCCCGGCAGATTTTGCAAGGTTGGTATGTGGGGGTCATTGGTGAAGGAACTGACGCGGTAGTTATCAGCTATGAAAATGCGTTGATGTTCGATGCGGTATCCGATGTGTTGGTTATTCGCTCTTATTGCCCGAATAAACCCGGATACTGGGCTGCAAAGCCTGATGTCGCCTTATAATTTTGGAGAATACATTTATGGCTGACATACTAAAGGCGGATATCGTCATCATTGGCTCGGGTGTCGCGGGCGGATTAGTTGCTCATCAATTGGCCATGGCGGGCAAATCGGTATTGGTTTTAGAAGCGGGGCCGCGCCTTTCTCGCTGGGAAATTGTGGAAAACTTCCGCAATCAGCCCGACAAATCGGACAACATGGCTCCTTACCCTTCAACATCTTATGCTCCTCATCCCGAATCTAATCCTAATAATAACTATCTGATTCAAAAGGGTGAACACCCATATGATGTGCAATATATACGAGCCGTGGGAGGCACCACCTGGCATTGGGCGGCATCGGCCTGGCGTTTCCTGCCAAATGATTTCAAGCTAAAAACTATTTATGGTGTTGGGCGCGACTGGCCAATTGACTATGCGACGCTGGAAAAGTGGTATTTACGTGCCGAGCAGGAGTTAGGTGTTTGGGGGCCGAGTGATGAAGACTTGGGGTCACCGCGCAGCGCGCCTTATCCGATGTCCCCGCTGCCGTTATCGTGGAATGAACAGCGCATTAAAACTGTACTAAACAGCCACACTTTTAATGGCAGTCACTTTGATGTTGTCACTGAGCCGGTTGCGCGTAACAGCCGCCCTTATGATGGCCGACCTACCTGTTGTGGTAACAATAACTGCATGCCAATTTGCCCGATAGGGGCGATGTATAACGCCATCACTCATGTTGAAAAAGCAGAGCTTGCTGGTGCGATTATTCGCCCACAAGCCGTGGTTTATAAACTGGAAGTGAATGACCAGCAGCAGATTACTGCCGCACTGTTTAAAGATGCGCAAGGCCATGAGCATCGCGCCGAAGGGCGATATTTTGTACTGGCGGCCAATGGTATTGAAACGCCGAAGCTGATGCTGATGTCCACCAGTGGTAAAAACCCACTCGGTGTGGGGAATAGCTCCGATATGGTCGGGCGCAATCTGATGGACCACCCTGGGACGGGCGTTACCTTTATGGCCAATGAGCCGCTATGGCCGGGGCGCGGCCCGCAGGAAATGACGTCTTTGATTGGCTTTCGTGATGGCGCTTTCCGTGCTGAATATGCCGCGAAAAAGATTCATTTATCTAACTTATCTCGCACTGATCAGGTCACTATTGAGTTGCTTAAGCAAGGGGAGTTACAGCTTGGGCCACAGCTTGATGCTAAAATCCGCGATCGGGCGGCACGATTTGTGCAGTTCGACAGTTTCCACGAAATCCTACCGCATGTAGAAAATCGCATTATTCCTAGCCCGACAGAAAAAGACGCCATCGGCATTCCTAAGCCAGAGTTTTACTATGCGATGGATGATTATGTGCGCAAAAGTGCCGTACATACTCAGCAAGTTTATGCCGAGGCGGCAAGGCTGATGGGCGGCACAGAAGTTCAGTTCCACAATAACTTTGCTAACAATAACCATATCACTGGCACCACCATCATGGGCAATGACCCGAAAGATTCCGTCGTGGACAGTGATTGCCGTACTCATGACCACAAAAATTTGTTTATCGCCAGCAGCAGTGTGATGCCAACTGTCGGTTCAGTGAACTGTACTTTGACGATTGCAGCACTCTCTTTGCGTATCGCTGAAACATTAAAGGCCGAGGTGTAAGATGAAAAAACCAACCCTGGGCCACTCAGTGAAATTTTTGTTTGTTGCATTAGGATTAACTGTCAGCGGCTACAGCAGTGCGGATGCTAACTTGATTGCGCGTGGCGAGTATTTGACTAAAGCCGCCGACTGCGTGGCGTGCCATACCACTAAGGATGGCAAACCCTTTGCCGGCGGATTGGCATTTAAAACCCCGATGGGCACCCTATATTCACCTAATATCACTCCGGATAAAGAAACCGGCATTGGCAATTGGACGGATGAGGAGTTTTTGCGTGCCTTGCATGAAGGGAAAGGCAAAAACGGCGAGAATCTTTATCCCGCATTCCCTTATACCTCCTATACGTTGCTGAAAGATGATGACGTCAAAGCCATCAAAGCTTATCTGTTCAGTTTGCCTGCGGTACATCAGCCGAATCGCGAGAATGACATGCCATTCCCGTTCAATCAGCGCTGGGGATTGTGGTTCTGGAATTTGGTGAACTTTGAGGGGCAGCGCTTCCAACCCGATACCAGCAAAGATGCGCAATGGAATCAGGGTGCTTATTTTGTTGAGGCATTGGGTCACTGCGGTGAATGCCACACCCCGCGCAATATCACCATGGGAATGAAAGACAGCAAAGCTTATGCCGGTGCAGAGATTGATGGCTGGACGGCATTCAATATTACCTCAGACCCACATGCCGGGATTGGGGGCTGGAGTCAGGAACAGGTTGTGCAATATCTGCGTAGCGGCCATGTCGACGGTAAAGCACAAGCGGCTGGGCCGATGGCGGAAGTCATTGAAAACAGTACTCGTCATCTGACTGAGAGTGATCTGAACGCGATGGCGGTTTATTTACGCAGCCTAAAACCCTTAAATCCGGATGACGAAACCAAGAGCCGTTCGGATTGGGGGCAGTCGGCAACCAGTGTTAATACCTTACGCGGGATGCCTTTCACGGCAGATAACCACACCGATGGTGCGCGTTTGTATCTGGGCAATTGTGCCAGTTGCCACAGTTTTACCGGCGAGGGTGTGAAAGACGGTTATTACCCATCACTGATGAAAAACTCGGTAGTTGGGGCTTCCACTCAAAATAACCTGATTAATGTCATTCTCCATGGTGTGTCGCGGAAAACCAATGACGGTGAAGTCTTTATGCCCGGTTTTGCTAATACATTGACTGATGAGCAGGTGGTTAGTTTGAGTAATTATCTGTTGCAACA